>UGGS01000002.1:701666-1052500 GCA_900450595.1 [Flavobacterium] thermophilum | reverse complement strand
ATCGCTCAACGGATAAAAGCTACCCCGGGGATAACAGGCTGATCTCCCCCAAGAGTCCACATCGACGGGGAGGTTTGGCACCTCGATGTCGGCTCATCGCATCCTGGGGCTGTAGTCGGTCCCAAGGGTTGGGCTGTTCGCCCATTAAAGCGGTACGCGAGCTGGGTTCAGAACGTCGTGAGACAGTTCGGTCCCTATCCGTCGCGGGCGCAGGAAATTTGAGAGGAGCTGTCCTTAGTACGAGAGGACCGGGATGGACGCACCGCTGGTGTACCAGTTGTCCCGCCAGGGGCACCGCTGGGTAGCTATGTGCGGACGGGATAAGCGCTGAAAGCATCTAAGCGTGAAGCCCCCCTCAAGATGAGATTTCCCACCGCGTCAGGCGGGTAAGATCCCTCGAAGATGACGAGGTCGATAGGTCCGAGGTGGAAGCGTGGTGACACGTGGAGCTGACGGATACTAATCGATCGAGGGCTTGACCTATAAGCGGCTTCTTCCGACGGTTATCTAGTTTTGAAGGAATGACTTTCCTTCTTGACAACATTTATTTTTTAAGTATAATAAATGATGTCGAAACTGAATCGCTTGCCTAGTGGTGATAGCGGAGGGGAAACACCCGTTCCCATCCCGAACACGGAAGTTAAGCCCTCCAGCGCCGATGGTAGTTGGGGCCAGCGCCCCTGCAAGAGTAGGTCGCTGCTAGGCAGGCAAAAATGAGGGAGCTGTTTGGTTCTCTCATTTTTTTGCCTATTTCAAATGAGTCATTTTGAATGACGCCATTTTTAATCCTCTCCCCCAAAATGTAAAGCGTGATCATCGTTTCCTAGACCCCCTTTTTCATAAAAGCGATAGGAAACGGAACTCGCGAAAGGGTGTCCTGCACGGCATGGGACACCCTCTTTTTTTATATGCGGCGGTTGACGGTCTGCTGCCTATTGGGACGATCATTCCCCTTTTTTAATCATAATTTTCTTTTTGGGTTCTTCGGGAATGAGGCGATGCAAGTGAATGAAGAGCAGGCCGTGATGGTATGTCGCTTCAATGCGGTCCTCTTTGACCGGGAATGGCAGTGGAACGGTTTTTTCAAACCGGCCTTGGAAAATGCCTTCTTCTACTAATTCAAACCCTTTAAAGTTGAGATTGACTGTCGCCTTCACTTCCAGCGTTTTGTATGATACATACACTTCCGCGTCCTCGATTTTTTCCAGTCCGGGAAGGCTAATGACGATGAGCAGTTCGTTGTCTTTCTTGTATAGGTTCATGCCGGATGATGGTTTGTTTGCCGACGGCAGCAACGGCTGAATGCTCCCCCAAAAATCGGTTTGGAAAAACTGCTGCCAATGCTTTGTCCAATCGGAAAACGGTGTGAACGGGTTTTGATCAGCCATGGCGTTTCCCTCCTCTGCTCCTTCATCATATGCCGCCCTGTCTGTTTGGTGATTGATAAAATACGAACATTTCCTTTTCAAAAATATTAAATGTTCGATTTTGCCTTGACACTTTGTTTCAAAACTTGTTAATATAAAAGTAGCTTCATAGTGTATCGCAATGTCCCTCATATAATTTTGGGAATATGGCCCAAAAGTCTCTACCCAATCACCGTAAATGATTGGACTATGAGGGGAAGGATCGGTTTTGGCTTTTTTTCGATCAGCAACTGTCAAAGCCCAGAACGATGCTTTCCCTCGTTTATGAACAGGAACGCATGTTCTGGGTTTTGTTGTGCTAGCAAAAGGAGTGAAACGGTATGAGCCCGATCGTCGGGGTTGTGATGGGAAGCCATTCGGATTGGGAAACGATGCGGCATGCTTGCGCTGTTCTTGAGGAATTGGGGATTCCGTTTGAGAAAAAAGTCGTGTCGGCGCATCGGACGCCGGATGAGATGTTTCGGTATGCAGAAACGGCGGAGGAGAGGGGCATTAAAGTCATTATTGCTGGGGCCGGCGGTGCGGCTCATTTGCCGGGGATGATTGCGGCGAAAACGACGCTGCCGGTGATTGGGGTTCCTGTGCAGTCGAAGGCGTTGAACGGTTTGGATTCATTATTGTCGATTGTGCAAATGCCGGGTGGGGTGCCGGTGGCGACGGTGGCGATCGGCAAGGCGGGGGCGACGAACGCCGGGTTGCTCGCGGTGTCGATCGTTGGACTGTTTGAGCCGCGCTATATGGAGGCGCTCAAAGCGCGGCGGGAAGCGATTCGAAAACAAGTCGTGGAAAGCAGTGATCAGCTTGGCTAAGCGGCGGATTGTTCCCGGACAGACGATCGGCATCATCGGTGGGGGGCAGCTCGGGCGGATGATGGCTTTGGCGGCGCGTGAGATGGGGTTTCGCATCGCCGTGCTGGATCCGACGCCTGACTCCCCGTGCGGGCAAGTAGCCGATGTGGAAATCACCGCGCCGTACCATGATTTGGACGCCATCGCTGAACTGGCGCGCGTGAGCGATGTCATTACGTACGAATTTGAAAATATCGATGCGCAGGCGCTTGAGTGGCTGGAGGCAAACGCCTATGTCCCGCAAGGAAGCCGGCTGCTGGCGGTGACGCAAGACCGGGCGTTGGAGAAAGCGGCGATTGTCGAAGCCGGGTTGCCGGTGGCGCCGTATAGGGAAGTGGACGGATGGGATGAGTTGGAACAGGCCGTTGCCATGACCGGCTTTCCGTGCGTCTTGAAAACGCGGCGCGGCGGTTATGACGGCAAAGGGCAATATGTGCTGCGCGGCGAAGGCGATCTAGCCAAAGCGGCTGATTTGCTTGGGCTTGGCCCATGCATTTTGGAAGGCTGGGTGCCGTTTGTGAAGGAAATGTCGGTCATTGTCGCCCGCAACCTCGATGGTGAGACGGCTGTTTTTCCAGTGGCGGAAAATATTCATATCGAGAACATTTTGCATCAAACGATCGTTCCAGCACGGATCCCGCAACACATCGAGCAGAGGGCGGTCCGTTACGCCAAGACGCTGGCGACATCGTGTTCGCTCGTCGGGACGTTGGCGGTGGAAATGTTTTTGACGGCGGACGGGGATATTTATATTAATGAGCTGGCCCCTAGACCGCACAACTCCGGACATTATACAATCAATGCATGCGCGACGTCGCAGTTCGCCCAGCACATCCGCGCCGTCTGCAACTGGCCGCTCGGCTCGACGGAGTTGTTGAAGCCGGCTGTGATGGTGAACCTTTTAGGGGAGCACGTCGGACCGGCCATCGGGCAGATCGGGGCGCTCGGCGGCGCAGCCTATCTCCATTTATACGGCAAGCATGAGGCGAAGCCGAAGCGAAAAATGGGCCATGTGACCGTACTGGCGGACGATGTTGAGGAAGCGCTGAGGCGAATCGAGTCGTGGCAAATTTGGCAAGATCGGAGGCTGGAACGAAGATGATTGAACGCTACACGAGACCGGAAATGGGAGCCATTTGGACGGAGGAAAACCGCTTTAAGGCGTGGCTTGAGGTGGAGTTGCTTGCCTGCGAAGCGTGGGCCGAACTTGGCGTCATTCCGAAAGAGGACGTCCGCCGCTTGCGGGAAAACGCGTCGTTTGACATCCGCCGCATTAAGGAAATCGAAGAAGAAACGCGCCATGATGTCGTAGCGTTTACGCGGGCGGTTTCGGAGACCCTCGGCGAGGAACGGAAATGGGTGCATTATGGTCTCACGTCGACCGATGTCGTCGATACGGCGCTCGGCTACTTGTTAAAGCAGGCGAACGCGATTTTGCGGCGCGATTTGGAAAACTTCATTCAAGTATTGAAAGAGAAAGCGCGCGAACATAAATATACGGTCATGATGGGGCGCACGCACGGCGTTCATGCCGAACCGACGACGTTCGGGCTGAAGCTGGCGCTTTGGTATGCCGAAATGCTCCGGAATTTGGAGCGGTTTGAACAAGCAGCCAAGATGGTGGAAGTCGGGAAAATTTCCGGAGCGGTCGGCACGTATGCCAACATTGACCCGTTTGTCGAGCAATATGTGTGCGAGAAGCTCGGACTGACGCCGGCGCCGATTTCGACGCAGACGCTGCAGCGCGACCGCCACGCTTACTATATGGCGACGCTCGCGCTCATCGCGACATCGATTGAAAAGTTCGCCGTTGAGATTCGCGGCCTGCAAAAAAGCGAGGTTCGTGAAGTCGAGGAGTTTTTCGCGAAAGGGCAAAAAGGCTCATCAGCGATGCCGCATAAGCGCAATCCGATCGGTTCGGAAAATATGACCGGCATGGCGCGCGTCATTCGCGGGTATATGGTGACGGCGTATGAAAATGTGCCGCTTTGGCATGAGCGCGACATTTCCCATTCGTCGGCTGAGCGCATCATTTTGCCGGATGCGACGATCGCGTTGAACTATATGTTGAATCGGTTCGCGAACATTGTGAAAAACTTGTTGGTCTACCCGGAAAATATGAAGAAAAATATGGAGCGCACGTTCGGGCTCATTTACTCGCAACGCGTGTTGCTCGCTTTGATTGACAAAGGGATGACGCGCGAGGAAGCGTACGATTTGGTGCAGCCGAAAGCGATGGAAGCGTGGGAGCGACAAGTGCCGTTCCGCTCGCTGCTTGAGGCGGATGAGCGGATTACAAGCCGGCTTACCAAAGAGGAACTCGATGATTGCTTTGACTACCGCCATCATTTGAAACACGTCGATACGATTTTTGCCCGCTTAGGATTGGATTGAGCAGAAAACGGCTGGCTTTGGGCCGGCTGTCCGAGCGGAAAATTTTCAATCTTCTGGATAACGGAGGCGTTCATCATGCCGACAAAACAACAGCTGCTGTACGAAGGGAAAGCGAAAAAGATTTACGCGACCGATGCGCCGGGCGTGCTTTGGGTCGAGTACAAAGACAGCGCGACCGCATTTAACGGCGGGAAAAAGGCGACGATCGCCGGCAAGGGGCGGCTCAATAACGAGATTTCCAGCTTGTTGTTTTTGAAGCTGCGCGAAGCCGGCATCGCCAATCATTTTCTTGAAAAGCTGTCGCCGACCGAGCAGCTCGTCCAACAGGTGACGATCATTCCGCTTGAGGTGGTCGTGCGCAATGTTGTAGCGGGCAGCTTAGCGAAACGCATCGGCTTGGCGGAGGGAACGCCGCTTGAGGCGCCGCTTGTCGAGTTTTACTACAAAAACGATGATCTTGGCGACCCGCTGCTCGTGGAAGACCATATTGCGATTTTAAAACTTGCCAGCCGCGAGGAGATTGACCAGTTGAAACGCGAAGCACTCAAGGTGAACGACGTGCTGGGCGCCCATTTTGCGGAACGAAAGGTGAGATTAATTGATTTTAAGCTGGAGTTCGGCCGCACGGCGGACGGGGCGATTGTTTTAGCCGACGAGATTTCGCCCGATACGTGCCGGCTGTGGGACGCTGACACGAACGAGAAGCTCGATAAAGACGTGTTTCGCCGCGATCTCGGCAGCTTGACGGAGGCGTATGAAGTCATTTTACAACGATTAGGGGGAGAATCGGCATGTACAAGGTAAAAGTATATGTGACGCTGCGCGAAAGTGTGTTGGATCCGCAAGGGACCGCGGTGAAAGGGGCGTTGCACAGCTTGTCATATACGGAAGTGAAAGATGTACGAATCGGGAAGTTCATGGAGCTTGTGATGGAAGAGAGCGGCCGCGACATCAACGAGCTCGTTCGCGAGATGTGCGAAAAGCTGCTCGCCAATCCGGTGATTGAAGATTACCGCTATGAAATTGAGGAGGCCGTCGCCCGATGAAGTTTGCCGTCGTTGTATTTCCGGGATCGAATTGCGACGTCGACATGTATCATGCGATCGCCGATGAGCTTGGCGAGGAAGTCGAGTACGTCTGGCATGATGAGGACAACTTGGACCGGTTTGACGCCGTTTTGCTTCCGGGCGGATTTTCGTACGGCGATTACTTGCGTTCCGGAGCGATCGCCCGCTTTTCGAAAGTAATGGCTGCCGTCAAACAGGCGGCTGATGCCGGAAAACCGGTGCTTGGCGTGTGCAACGGGTTTCAAATTTTGCTTGAAGCCGGCTTGCTTCCTGGGGCGATGCGCCGCAATCAAGGGTTGAAGTTCATCTGCCGGCCGGTGCAGCTTGTGGTGGAAAACAATGGGACGATGTTTACATCCGCCTACGAAAAAGGGGAAGTCATTACGATTCCGATCGCCCATGGCGAAGGGAATTATTATTGCGATGAACAGACGCTCGAGCGCTTAGTGGAAAACAAGCAAATCGTGTTCCGCTACCATGGGGAAAACCCGAACGGCAGCCTCATGGATATTGCCGGCATCGTCAATGAGCGGGGCAATGTGCTTGGCATGATGCCGCATCCGGAGCGGGCGGTCGACGCCTTGCTCGGCAGCGCGGACGGGCTGAAACTATTTCGATCGATCGTCAACTATTGGAGGGAGACGCATGTCGTTACTGCTTGAGCCGAGCGCGGCGATGATCAAAGAACAACAATTGTACCGCGAGATGGGATTGACGGATGACGAATTTGCGCGCATTGAGGCGATTTTAGGAAGGCTGCCGAACTACACGGAAACCGGCATTTTTTCGGTAATGTGGTCGGAGCACTGCAGCTATAAAAACTCGAAGCCGGTGCTGAAAAAATTCCCGACCGACGGCCCGCACGTGCTGCAGGGGCCGGGCGAAGGCGCCGGGATCGTCGACATCGGCGACGGGTTGGCGGTGGCGTTTAAAATCGAAAGCCACAATCACCCGTCGGCGATCGAGCCGTATCAAGGGGCGGCGACCGGGGTCGGCGGCATCATCCGCGACGTCTTTTCGATGGGGGCGCGGCCGATCGCGCTGCTCAATTCACTTCGGTTTGGCGAACTGACGTCGCCGCGCGTCAAATATTTGTTCGAGCAGGTCGTCGCCGGCATTGCCGGGTACGGCAACTGCGTCGGCATCCCGACGGTCGGCGGTGAAGTGCAGTTTGATCCGTCGTATGAAGGGAATCCGCTTGTCAACGCCATGTGCGTCGGGATCATCCGCCATGAGGATATTCAGCGCGGCATTGCGACTGGAGTCGGCAACACGGTCATGTACGTCGGGGCGAAAACGGGCCGCGACGGCATCCACGGGGCGACGTTTGCATCGGAAGAGTTGAGCGAACAGTCGGAAGCAAAGCGCCCGGCCGTGCAAGTCGGCGATCCGTTTATGGAAAAACTGCTGCTGGAGGCGTGTTTGGAAGCAGTCAAGTCGGATGCGTTAGTCGGCATTCAAGATATGGGGGCGGCAGGGCTCACGAGTTCATCCGCCGAAATGGCAAGCAAAGGCGGATTTGGCATTGAAATGAATTTGGATCTCGTCCCGCAGCGCGAGACCGGCATGACGCCGTATGAAATGATGCTGTCTGAATCGCAGGAGCGGATGCTGCTTGTCGTCAAGCAAGGGCGGGAAGACGAAATCGCCGCGATTTTTGCCAAGTATGGGTTGGAAGCAAAAGCGATCGGCAAAGTGACCGATGACAAAATGCTTCGTCTCTGGTTCCGCGGCGAGGTGGCGGCGGAAATTCCGGTGGACGCGCTGGCGAAAGACGCGCCGGTTTACCATAAGCCGTCGAAAGAGCCGGTTTACTACCGCGAATTTCAAGCGATGTCGCCGTATATTCCGCACATCGAAGACTACAACCAAACATTGCTCGGGCTCCTCGCCCAACCGACGATCGCGAGCAAAGAATGGGTGTACGACCAATATGACTACATGGTGCGGACGAATACGGTCGTCGCCCCAGGATCGGACGCGGCCGTCGTGCGCATCCGCGGCACGAATAAGGCGCTTGCGCTCACCACGGATTGCAATTCGCGCTACTTGTACTTGGATCCGGAAGTGGGCGGGAAAATCGCCGTCGCCGAGGCGGCGCGCAACGTCGTTTGTTCGGGGGCGAAGCCGCTCGCGATTACGGACTGCCTTAACTTTGGCAGCCCGGAAAAGCCGGAGATTTTCTGGCAGCTCGAAAAAGCGGTCGACGGGATGAGCGAGGCGTGCCGGGCGCTCGGGACGCCGGTGGTGAGCGGCAACGTCTCGCTGTACAATGAAACGAACGGTGTGGCCGTCTACCCGACACCGGTCGTCGGCATGGTCGGGCTCATTGAGGACCTTTCGCATATTACCACCCAGCTATTTAAGCAAGTGGGCGACCTCATTTACGTGATCGGCGAGGCGAAGCCGGAGTTTGGCGGCAGCGAGCTGCAAAAATGGCTGGAAGGCCGCATTTTCGGAAAAGCACCGGAGATTGACTTAGAGGTGGAGGCAAGACGCCAGCGCCAGCTGCTGGCGGCGATCCGCGCTGGGGTCGTGGCGTCGGCGCATGATGTGGCGGAAGGTGGGTTGGCGGTCGCGTTGGCGGAGTGCCTGATGGGGGCTTTAGGGCTTGGCGCCAAGGTGACGGTCGGCGGCGACCTCGTCAGTGAACTGTTCGGCGAAACGCAATCGCGCTTTGTTGTTTCAGTGAAAAAAGAACATCAGGAAGCGTTTGAACAGCTCGTGGAAGCGAAGCGAATCGGCGAAGTGACAGGCGACGGCATCTTGACAGTGAACGGGGAACAGGGGGAAACGGTCATCCGCCTTTCGGTTGACGAGATGCGAAACGTCTGGAAAGGGGCTATTCCATGCTTGCTGAAATCAAAGGATTGAACGAGGAGTGCGGCATTTTCGGCATTTGGGGGCATGAAGACGCCGCCCGGCTCACATATTACGGGCTTCACAGCCTGCAACACCGTGGGCAGGAAGGGGCCGGCATCGTGGCGGCGCATAACGGGAGCTTATCCGGTCATAAAGGGCTGGGGCTGGTGACGGACGTGTTTCAAAGCGGCACGCTCGATGCACTCAAAGGGGCGGCGGCCATCGGTCATGTCCGCTATTCGACGGCGGGTGGGGGCGGCTATGAAAACGTGCAGCCGCTCTTGTTCCGCTCGCAAACCGGATCGATGGCGCTCGCCCATAACGGCAACTTGACGAACGCCATCGAGTTGAAGCTCGCGCTTGAAGGACAAGGAAGCATTTTTCAGACGACATCGGATACGGAAGTGTTCGCCCATCTCATCCGCCGCAGCCAAGCGCCGACGTTTGTCGGGCAAATGAAAGAGGCGCTCAGCCAGATCGAAGGGGCGTTTGCGTTTTTGCTGCTGACGGAAGAAGCGCTCTATGTGGCGCTTGACCCGCACGGCTTCCGGCCGCTGTCGCTCGGCCGGCTCGGCTCGGCGTATGTCGTGGCGTCGGAAACGTGCGCGTTCGACGTCATCGGCGCCACATACGAGCGGGAAGTGGCGCCTGGGGAATTGCTCATCATCAGTCATGAAGGGGTGCGTTCGGAACGGTTTGCTCCTAGGCAGCCGCGGTCGATTTGCAGCATGGAATACATTTACTTCGCCCGCCCGGACAGCCATGTCGACGGCATCAACGTCCATACGGCCCGCAAAAACTTAGGGAAACGGCTGGCGCTTGAGGCGCCGGCAGAGGCCGACATCGTCACCGGCGTGCCGGACTCGAGCATTTCGGTCGCCATCGGCTATGCGGAAGCGAGCGGCATCCCCTATGAATTAGGGCTCATCAAAAACCGTTACGTCGGCCGGACGTTCATCCAGCCGTCACAAGCGCTTCGTGAGCAAGGCGTGAAAATGAAGCTGTCACCGGTGCGCGGGGTTGTGGCCGGCAAGCGGGTCGTGATGGTCGACGATTCGATCGTGCGCGGGACGACAAGCCGGCGCATCGTCACGATGCTCCGTGAAGCGGGGGCCGTGGAAGTGCATGTGCGCATCAGCGCCCCGCCGATCACCCATCCTTGTTTTTACGGCATTGATACGTCATCAAGGGAAGAATTGATCGCGGCGAAATATTCGGTCGAAGAGATTCGCCGCTTGATCGGTGCGGATTCACTGGCGTTTCTCAGCCAGGAAGGGATGCTTGAGGCGATCGGGCGCCCGGACGTCTCGCCAGAGCGCGGGCAATGTTTGGCATGTTTCACTGGCCAATATCCAACCCGCATCGGCCGGGCTGTCCGACCGTGCTTGACGGTGAAATAACATCGCGATGGAGAACGCGATTCGGTGTGAAGTTGGCTGCATGGCGGCCAAAGGGAGGATGGAATGTGGCAAACGCATATAAAGAAGCAGGGGTTGACATTGAGGCGGGTTACCAAGCGGTCGCTCTCATGAAACAGCACGTGCAAAAAACGATGCGCCCGGAAGTGCTGGGCGGGATCGGCGGCTTTGGCGGTTTGTTCGATATATCGGCGCTTGGCTATCGCCAGCCGGTGCTTGTCTCCGGCACGGATGGCGTCGGTACGAAGCTGAAAGTGGCGTTTTTGCTTGACCGACATGATACAATCGGCATCGACTGCGTCGCGATGTGTGTCAACGATATTCTTGTCCAAGGAGCGGAACCGCTCTTTTTCCTTGACTATATCGCCTGCGGCAAGGCGGTGCCGGAGAAAATCGCCGCCATCGTCAAAGGGGTGGCCGACGGCTGCGTCGAAGCCGGCTGCGCCTTGATCGGCGGGGAAACGGCGGAAATGCCGGGAATGTATGAGGAAAATGAGTATGACTTGGCAGGGTTTGCGGTCGGCATTGCGGAAAAAGAACGATTGGTGACCGGGCAAACGATTCAAGCGAGCGATGTGCTGATCGGACTGCCTTCAAGCGGTCTCCACAGCAACGGCTACTCGCTCGTGCGCCGCATCGTGTTTGACCAAGCGAAGTTGGACGTTGACCGCATTTACGAGCCGCTTGCGGTTCCGCTCGGCGAGGAGTTATTGAAGCCGACACGCATTTATGCGAAACCGTTGCGTTCTTTGCTGCAGACGTTTACGATCAAAGGGATGGCTCATATTACCGGCGGCGGATTTATCGAAAACATTCCGCGCATGCTGCCTTCCGGGCTGGGTGCGCGCATTGAGCGCGGCTCATGGCCGGGGCTGCCGATTTTTGATTTTTTGCGCCAAAACGGCGGGCTTGAGGAAGAAGAGATGTTTTCCGTCTTTAATATGGGCATCGGCCTTGTGATGGCGGTCAGCCCGGAGGCGGCGGACTCGGTTGTCGATGCGCTGGCCCAGCAAGGGGAGGCCGCATACATGATCGGCGAAGTCGTCGAAGGGGAAGGCGTGTCGTTTGCCGGAGGGAACGGCGCATGAAACGGTTGGCGATCTTTGCGTCCGGGAGCGGCACGAACTTTCAAGCGATCGTCGACGCAGCCAAGCGCGGTGAGGTGCCCGCGGAAGTAGCGCTTTTGGTGTGCGACCGCCCGGGGGCGAAAGTCATTGAACGGGCGGCGCGCGAAAACGTGCCGGCGTTCGTGTTTTCGCCGAAAGAGTATCCATCGAAGGCGGCGTTTGAAAGCGAAATTTTGCGCGAGCTGAAGGAGCGGCGCATCGACTGGATTGCGCTCGCCGGCTATATGCGTTTGATCGGGCCGACGTTGCTTTCCGTCTATGAAGGGAAAATCGTCAACATTCATCCATCGCTGCTGCCGGCGTTTCCGGGCAAAGATGCGATCGGCCAGGCGTACCGGGCGGGCGTTTTGGAAACAGGCGTCACCGTCCATTATGTTGATGAAGGGATGGACACCGGGCCGGTCATCGCCCAGTGCGCCGTCCCGATCGTGCCCGGTGAGCCGATCGAGGCGCTTGAGGCGCGCATCCATCAAGTTGAACATGAGCTGTATCCAGCGGTGTTGCGCATGCTGCTAGGGGAGAAGGAACAACAGGAAGAAAGGATCGAGAATGATGGCAGTGAAACGAGCATTGATCAGCGTGTCCAATAAAGAAGGGATCATTCCGTTTGCAAAGCAGTTGGCGGAACTTGGCGTCGACATCATTTCGACCGGCGGGACGAAACGGGCGCTTGAAGAGGCCGGCGTTCCGGTCATTTCGATCTCCGATGTCACCGGGTTTCCGGAAATTTTGGACGGGCGCGTCAAAACGCTGCATCCAGCCATCCATGGCGGCATTTTGGCGGTGCGCAGCGATGAGCGCCACCAAGCGGCGCTTAAAGAGCACGGCATCCGCCCGATCGATTTGGTCGTCGTCAACTTGTACCCGTTCCAGCAAACGATCGCCAAACCGGACGTGACGCTGGCCGAGGCGATTGAAAACATCGATATCGGCGGCCCGACGATGGTGCGGGCGGCGGCGAAAAACTATGCCGATGTCGCGATTGTCGTTGACCCGGCCGACTATCCAATGGTGATCGAAGAGCTGAAAACAACCGGTTCGATCCAAGCAAAGACGCGGCAGCAGCTGGCGGCGAAAGCGTTCCGCCATACGGCGGCGTATGATGCGATGATCGCCGAATATTTGACCGGTCTCACCGGCGAAGAGTATCCGGAAACGCTCACCGTCACCTACACGAAAAAACAGTCGTTGCGCTATGGCGAAAATCCGCATCAATCGGCGGCGTTTTACGCCAAACCGCTCGGCGCGGCGTTCTCGATTGCCAAAGCGGCACAGCTGCACGGAAAAGAGCTGTCGTACAACAACATCAACGACGCCAATGCGGCCATCAACCTCATTCGCGAATTTCAAGAGCCAGCCGCAGCGGCGATCAAACATATGAACCCGTGCGGCGTCGGGGTCGGTGCCACGCTTCTTGAGGCATTTACGAAAGCGTACGAGGCCGATCCGGTCTCGATTTTCGGCGGCATTGTCGCCGTCAACCGGGAAGTGGACAAAGAAACAGCCGAACGGATGCACGACATCTTTTTGGAAATCGTCATCGCCCCATCGTTCAGCGACGAGGCGCTCGCCATTTTGACGAAAAAGAAAAACATCCGCTTGTTGACGCTTGATTTTGCCGCGCCGGACGTTAAGGAAAAAACGCTCGTTTCCGTCAATGGCGGCTTGCTTGTGCAAGAGGCCGATAAGTATACGCTTGAAGACGCCGAATGGAACGTCGTCACGAAACGCGAGCCGACCGAGGCGGAGCGCGAACAGCTTCGATTTGCTTGGAAGGTTGTCAAACATGTGAAATCGAATGCGATTGTACTCGCCAAAAACGGGATGACGGTCGGCGTGGGCGCCGGGCAAATGAATCGGGTCGGCGCGGCCAACATTGCCATTGAACAAGCCGGGGAACAGGCGGTTGGCGCTGTGTTGGCGTCCGATGCGTTCTTCCCGATGGACGACACGGTTGAAGCAGCAGCAAAAGCCGGCATTACCGCGATCATTCAGCCGGGCGGCTCGATTCGCGACGCCGACTCGATTCGCAAAGCGGATGAGTACGGCATGGCCATGGTGTTTACCGGTGTGCGCCATTTCAAACATTAAACGGCGGCAAAAAGGAGGAAGACAATGAACGTTCTGGTAGTCGGACGCGGCGGGCGCGAGCATGCCATCGCCTGGAAAGCGGCGCAAAGCCCGCTTGTGGACAAGCTGTACGCGGCGCCAGGCAACCCGGGCATCGGGGAAGTGGCGGAGCTCGTCGACATTGATGAGCTCGATATCGACGCGCTTGTGCAGTTTGCGAAGCAACGCGCAATCGGTTTGACGATCGTTGGGCCGGAAGCGCCGCTGGCTGCTGGCATCGTCGATCGGTTTCTGGCTGAGGGGCTTCGCATTTTCGGCCCAACTCAAGCGGCAGCGCTCATCGAAGGAAGCAAGGCGTTTGCGAAGGAGCTGATGAAGAAATACGGCATCCCAACGGCGGACCATGCGACCTTTGCGTCGTATGAAGAGGCGAAAGCTTATATTGAACAAAAAGGCGCGCCGATCGTCGTGAAAGCGGACGGATTGGCCGCCGGAAAAGGCGTCACCGTCGCCCAAACGGTGGAAGAAGCGCTGGCCGCCGCGAAGGCAGCGCTTGTCGACGGACAATTCGGCACAGCCGGCAGTCAAGTTGTCATTGAGGAGTATTTAGAAGGGGAAGAATTTTCGTTTATGGCGTTCGTTAACGGCGAGAAGGTGTATCCACTTGCCATCGCCCAAGACCATAAGCGGGCGTATGACGGGGATGAAGGTCCGAACACCGGTGGGATGGGAGCGTATTCGCCAGTGCCGCAAATCTCAGCGGAGACGGTGGAAACAGCGCTGGAAACGATTTTGCGCCCGGCCGCCAAAGCGTTAGTGGCTGAAGGCCGGCCGTTTACCGGCGTGCTGTATGCTGGGCTGATCGAAACGGCAGCCGGGCCGAAAGTGATCGAATTCAACGCCCGTTTTGGCGATCCCGAGGCGCAAGTCGTGCTGCCGCGGCTGAAAACCGATTTGGTTGAAGCGATCCTCGCGGTGATGGAAGGAAAAGAGCTGGCGCTTGAGTGGACGGACGAAGCGGTGCTCGGCGTCGTGCTGGCTGCCAAAGGCTACCCGGGCGCCTATGAGCGCGGAGCGGCCATTCGGGGGGTGGATCGGCTTGATTCCGATGTGCTGCTATTCCATGCCGGGACGAAGCAAGAAGACGGTGCACTGTACACGAACGGCGGCCGCGTTCTTCTGGCAGCAGCGAAAGGGAACACACTCGTTGAGGCGAAGGAAAAAGTGTATGAACAGTTGACGCGAATCGAAAGCGACGGGCTGTTTTACCGCCGCGACATCGGCCGGCGCGCTATCGAACGCGCCTCCGCCGCATATACACGTATGAAAGAGCGATAATTCCCCCGATTAACGCGGCCAATACGAACGACATATCGGTCATATATTCCAGCAACATGGTCAATCACTCCTTTGGGTGGAAGGTGTCCCGAATCTGGGACACCTTTTTGGCGTGATAATGGAACAATTCGGGCGGGGTCGAAGCCAACTTTCCTGAGAAGTCCGGGCGGCTCAAGACGCAAGTTCCAAGTAAATGAACGACAAGGCCGAAGCCAGTTCCCCGCAAAGTGGATGCCTCCGAACTTGACGAGACGCGGTCGCAGCATCTTCGTCCGCCGGCGCAACACGCGCCAGCACGACAGGAAACAGGTGCCATATGCAACCTTGTTCCAAGTTGACCGCATGATGTTCGTTACGTTGGATTGACAACGGCTTCTTTTTGTTCTTCAAGCAGCTGCTGGCGCTGCATGTTGTCAAACAAGGCCGTCAGCGGGCAAAAACGGGTAATCCCTTCACCGACTTTCATGGCCCCAAGCAAAGCGGCGAACAAGTACGATGTGCACCATGGCCGCCGGGCCAGGCGGGCGGTCGCCCACGCTACGACAGTCAAACCGAGCGTAATGCGAATGAGCGCATTCACAATGCCGATATTTGCCATTGGCTTGCCCCTCCTCATCTTTTTATTGTGAAAATCGCTTTCGTACGTTAAAATGATTATATGGAACGATTAGGAAACAAGGGACGGGGTGTCAATGGGCGAACAACGTTACCGCTGGAAAGGCAGCGAACTGCGTGAACAAGCAGCAGTGATTGAAGGCAAACAATCACCAACGAAAGTATTGGTGAATGCGACGTATTTGCACTCGTATTTTCGTGAATGGGTAAAAGGAAATATATGGATTCATGGCGACCGCATCGTGTATGCCGGAGAGCGTCTTCCCGATCGTGTCGACGAGGCGTGTGAGATCGTCGACTGCCGCGGGTATGTGCTCGTTCCCGGCTACATCGAGCCGCATGTCCATCCATTTCAATTATATAATCCCCATTCCTTTGCCCGTTATGCAGCGGCGCGCGGGACGACGACGCTAGTGAACGATAACTTGTTTTTCCTTTTGCATCTGAATGATGACGAGGCGCTTTTGTTTTTGCAACAAATGAATGCGCTTCCAACTTCGGTGTATTGGTGGTGCCGGTTTGATGGCCAAACGGAGCTGGAGCGCGAGGATGAGCAATTGTCCAACGCCCGGATCAAACGATGGCTTGACCAGGAAACGGTCCTCCAAGGCGGCGAGCTGACATCATGGCCGAGACTCGTCAGCGGCGATGACATCGTTTTGTATTGGATGCAAGAGGCGAAACGGCGGCGCCGCAAAATCGAAGGGCATTTTCCGGGAGCGTCGGAAAAAACGCTTGTTAAAATGGCGCTGTTTGGCGCAGATGGCGACCATGAGGCCATGACGGGAAAAGAGGTGCGAACCCGTCTTTGGCACGGTTATACGGTCACGCTCCGCCATTCTTCGATTCGTCCGGACTTGCCGGTGCTGCTTGAGGAAATGAAAGCGCTCGGCATTCGGCATTACGACAAATGTTTGTTGACAACCGACGGTTCGCCGCCGTCCTTTTACGAAGGCGGGGTGATCGATTGGCTCATTCGCATCGCCATTGAGCATGGCGTGCCGGTGATCGATGCGTACGCGATGGCGACGCTCAACGCCGCCCGCCATTACGGCATCGAACATCTCCACGGCAGCATCGCGACCGGCCGCATCGCCCATATCAACTTCCTGCGTTCGGCCCACGATCCGACTCCGGTGCAAGTGCTCGCCAAAGGCGAATGGGTGAAGCGCGACGGAGAAGCGCCGATCCCATGGACGGCGCCCGCATGGGAACAGTTCGGCATCCGGCCGCTGTCGCTGTTATGGGAACTCGGGTGGGATGATTTGCAGTTTTCGATGCCGATGGGATTGCGAATGGAAAATGCCGTTATTTTAAAACCGTATTCCGTCTCGATCGACACATCGCGCGACCGGCTAGGGCATGATCATGATGAAAGCTTTTTGGTGCTGCTTGACCGGAATGGACGCTGGCACGTCAACACGATGCTCAAAGGCTTTTCATCAGCGCTCGGCGGGTTGGCGAGCTCGTACTCGAATACGGGCGATTTGGTTTTAATCGGCAAACATAAGGAAGATATGTTGCTCGCTTTCCGACGGATGAAGGAAATCGGCGGCGGCTTGGTGCTTGCCGAAAATGGCGAAATCGTATTTGAGCTTCCGCTTCCGCTTGGCGGCATGATGTCCGCGCTGGAGATGGAGTCATTGATCGACAAGGAAAAAGAGTTCGTCCGTCTGTTGCGGGAGAGGGGATACCGCTTTGAAGACCCTGTGTATTCGCTCTTCTTTTTGCAGTCGACCCATTTGCCGTATGTGCGCATCACCCAGCGCGGCATTTACGATGTCATGCACAAAACGGTACTCTTTCCTTCGATAATGCGGTAAAATAAAAAAGAAAGGGTTGTGTGTCCATTGAAACGTTGGCTGTCTGCCATGGGCTGTATGGTGCTGCTCCTTGGTGGGTGCACCGCCCAAAGCGAACCAAAGCCGGCGAAACCACCTGCGCAAGAGCGGCCGCCTCAGCCCCCAGCAGAGGAGAAGGAGAAAGAAACGTTCCCGCTGACCGGGCTGCCGGCGAAAGGGAACGTTCATCAACGGGTCGTCGGCGTGATGGTCAACAACCATCCGAAGGCGCGCCCACAGTCGGGATTAAGCAAGGCGGACATCGTGTATGAGGTGCTCGCTGAGGGGGATATCACCCGCTTTTTGGCGCTTTACCAAAGCGAACAGCCGGAACGAGTCGGGCCGGTGCGGAGTGCGCGTGATTATTATATTGATTTGAGCGAGGGCTACAATGCCATTTATGTTTGCCATGGATGGAGCCCGGAAGCGAAAGCGCGGCTCGAGCAGGGGGAAACCGATTATTTGAACGGGCTCTTTTATGACGGAACGCTGTTTAAGCGCGTTTCCTTCCGCAAGGCGCCGCACAACTCGTACATTACGTTTGCCAACATTGAAAAAGGGGCGGAACAAAACGGGTATGCTTGGACGGACGATGTCGCTCCGCTGCCGTTTCGCGCGGACAAACCGAGCGGGGAAAAGGCAGGGACGGTCCGCATCACCTATTCGCACCGCTCGTACGCCCAAGTGGAATACCGCTATGCTCCGGAACGGCATGGGTATTACCGATACAGCGGCGGCGAGCAGACGGTCGATTACGATACGCGCGACCCGGTTGTGGCGCAAAACGTGATGATCATCGCCGCCCGCCATCAAGTGATCGACAGCCATGGGCGGCGCGACGTTGACCTCACATCCGGCGGCCAAGGCTATTTGCTGCAAAACGGCATCATCCAGCCGATTGAATGGAAAAATGTCGACGGCCGGCTGCTGCCATACCGCGATGGGGCGCCGGTCGGGTTCGTGCCAGGCAAAACGTGGATCAATATCGTTCCGGAACTGGCGATCGTGCAATGGCGGTGACCCGAAAACGGCCGCCGGCGGGTTTTCCAAACCATAAACATAAAGAGGAGAGCGCCAACAGTCCACCAAATCGTTTTTCGCCAAAGCAAGGAGGAGACAAACATGCAAATCGACAAGCTGCGCGGCAGAGAGCTTGATCAACTGTTTAAAGCCATCTTGTCGCTGCGCGATTTGGAAGAGTGTTACCGTTTTTTCGATGATTTATGCACCGTCAACGAAATTCAGGCGCTTGCCCAACGTCTGGAAGTCGCCCGCATGTTGCGGGAAGGGTATACGTACCATAAAATTGAAACGGAAACCGGAGCGAGCACGGCGACCATTTCGCGCGTCAAACGCTGCCTCAACTATGGAAACGATGCCTATGCCATGGCGCTTGACCGCATTAAAGAGGAACAACCGCAAGAAGAGAATGAATCGGTGACAGACTAAGCAGGCAAGGAGATTCCTTCCATTCGCAAAGGAACTCCTTTTCTTTTTGCGGATTTGTTATAATGAAACAATGGAGAACAGAGTGGAAGGGGTATTGTCATGGAAGAGATTCGCGCCTGGCGCCATGTGTTTAAGCTCGACCCGAACAAACCGATCGATGATGAGCGCCTTGAGCGCCTTTGCGAGTCGGGGACGGATGCCGTCATCGTCGGCGGAACGGACGGGGTGACGCTCGATGGCGTGCTTGATTTATTGGCCCGCATCCGCCGGTTTTCGGTGCCATGCGCGCTTGAAGTCACAAATCTTGAAGCCTTGACGCCGGGGTTTGATGCGTATTTCATTCCGATCGTGTTAAACAGCCGCCATGTCGACTGGGTGGTGGGCCGCCATCATGAGGCGGTGAAACAATATGGCGAGATCATGAATTGGGATGAGATTTTTGCCGAGGGGTATTGCATTTTAAATCCGGAATGCAAGGCGGCGAAGCTCACCGAAGCCGACGCCGGCCTGAGCGAAGACGATGTGGTGGCCTACGCTCGCCTCGCTCAACATTTGTACAAGCTGCCGATCTTTTATCTTGAATATAGCGGCATATACGGCGACCCCGCCTTGGTGGAAAAAGTGAAACAGGCGCTCGGCGAGACGCAGCTGTTTTATGGCGGCGGCATCACCGCACCGGAGCAGGCGGCTGAGATGGCGCGCCGGGCGGATACTGTTGTCGTCGGCAACGCCGTTTACGAATCGTTTGAACAGGCGCTGCTGACCGTGGACGCCGTAAAGCGGGCGAATGAGGCGAAATAGAACATATGGTGTATTGGTGGTGAAAACAATGAACTTTTTATCGGAACAGCTGCTCGCCCATTTAAACAAAGAGCAACAAGAAGCCGTCAGGACGACGGAAGGCCCGCTGCTCATTATGGCGGGGGCGGGAAGCGGGAAAACGCGGGTGTTGACGCACCGCATCGCCTATTTGATGGCGGAAAAACAGGTGGCGCCGTGGAACATTTTGGCCATTACGTTTACGAACAAGGCGGCGCGCGAAATGCGGGAACGTGTGCAGTCGCTCTTAGGTGGGGCGGCGGAAGACGTCTGGATTTCGACGTTCCACTCGATGTGCGTCCGCATTTTGCGCCGCGACATTGACCGCATCGGCATCAACCGCAATTTTTCCATCCTTGATCCGACGGACCAGCTTTCGGTCATGAAAACGATTTTAAAAGAAAAAAACATAGACCCGAAAAAATTTGAGCCGCGGACGATTTTAGGCACGATCAGCGCGGCGAAAAACGAGCTGTTGCCTCCGGAGCAATTCGCGAAGCGGGCCTCGACGTATTACGAAAAAGTCGTCAGCGATGTGTATCAAGAATACCAACAGCGCCTGCTTCGCAACCATTCGCTCGATTTTGACGATTTGATCATGACGACGATCCAACTGTTTGACCGCGTGCCGGATGTGCTTCACTATTACCAATATAAGTTTCAGTACATCCATATTGATGAGTACCAGGATACGAACCGCGCTCAATATACGCTGGTCAAAAAGCTGGCGGAACGCTTTCAAAACATTTGCGCCGTCGGCGACGCCGACCAATCGATTTATCGGTGGCGCGGGGCGGACATCCAAAACATTTTGTCGTTCGAGCGCGACTATCCGAACGCAAAAGTCATTTTGCTTGAGCAAAACTACCGCTCGACGAAGCGCATTTTGCAAGCGGCGAACGAAGTCATCGAGCATAACGTCAACCGGAAGCCGAAACGGCTTTGGACGGAAAACCCGGAAGGAAAGCCGATTCTTTATTATGAGGCGATGAACGAAGCGGACGAAGCGCAGTTTGTCGCTGGACGCATCCGCGAGGCGGTGGAGCGCGGCGAACGTCGCTACCGTGATTTTGCTGTCTTGTACCGGACGAACGCCCAGTCGCGTGTCATGGAGGAAATGTTGCTGAAAGCGAACATTCCGTATCAAATTGTCGGCGGCTTAAAGTTCTATGACCGGAAAGAAATTAAAGACATTCTCGCCTATTTGCGCGTCATCGCCAATCCGGACGATGATTTAAGCTTGCTTCGCATCATTAACGTGCCAAAACGCGGCATTGGCGCCTCGACGATCGACAAACTCGTCCGCTATGCGGCCGAGCATGAGCTGTCCTTGTTTGAGGCGCTCGGCGAGCTAGAGATGATCGGGCTTGGCGCCAAAGCGGCCGGGGCGCTCGCCGCGTTCCGCAGCCAGCTCGAGCAATGGACGCAGCTGCAAGAATACGTCTCCGTCACCGAACTCGTCGAAGAAGTGCTCGACAAATCGGGCTACCGCGAGATGCTCAAGGCGGAGCGGACGATTGAAGCACAAAGCCGGCTCGAGAACTTGGATGAGTTTTTGTCGGTGACGAAGCATTTTGAAAATGTGAGCGACGATAAATCGCTCATCGCCTTTTTAACCGACTTGGCGCTCATTTCCGATTTGGACGAGCTGAACGGGACGGAACAGGCCGCTGAAGGAGATGCCGTCATGTTGATGACGTTGCATGCCGCCAAAGGGCTCGAGTTTCCGGTCGTCTTTTTGATCGGCATGGAAGAAGGCATTTTCCCGCACAACCGCTCTCTCGAGGATGACGATGAGATGGAAGAAGAACGGCGGCTGGCGTACGTCGGCATCACCCGCGCGGAGGAAGAACTTGTGCTGACGAGCGCGCAAATGCGGACGCTGTTTGGCAACATCCAAATGAACCCGCCGTCGCGCTTTTTGAATGAAATTCCGGCGCATTTGCTTGAGACAGCCTCGCGCCGCCAAGCGGGCGCCTCCCGCCCGGCCGTTTCGCGCCCGCAGGCAAGCGGCGCCGTGGGATCGTGGAAAGTCGGCGATCGGGCGAACCACCGGAAATGGGGCATCGGCACCGTCGTCAGCGTCCGCGGCGGCGGCGACGACCAAGAGCTCGACATCGCCTTCCCGAGCCCGATCGGCATTAAACGGCTGCTTGCCAAATTTGCGCCGATTGAGAAAGTGTAGGAAAGGAGAACAGGTGAACGTATGGACCGCCAACAAGCCGAACGGCGCGCGGCCGAGCTGCGCGAACTGTTGAACCGCTACGGGTACGAATATTATGTGCTTGACCGCCCGTCTGTTCCAGATGCCGAGTATGACCGGTTGATGCAAGAGCTCATCGCCATTGAGGAACAATATCCGGAGCTCAAAACGAGCGATTCGCCGACCCAGCGTATCGGCGGTCCGCCCCTTGAGGCGTTTCGCAAAGTGGCGCATCGCGTTCCGATGATGAGCTTGGCGAACGCGTTTGGCGAAGGAGACTTGCGCGATTTTGACCGCCGCGTCCGTCAGGAAGTCGGGGAAGCGGCGTACGTATGCGAGCTGAAAATCGACGGCCTCGCCGTCTCGGTCCGCTATGAAGACGGCTATTTCGTCCAAGGGGCGACGCGCGGCGACGGGACGACGGGTGAAGACATTACGGAAAATTTGAAAACGATCCGCTCGCTGCCTCTCCGTCTGAAAGAACCGGTGTCGCTTGAAGCGCGCGGCGAGGCGTTTATGCCGAAAGCGTCGTTTTTGCGCTTGAATGAGGAGCGAAAAGCCCGCGGCGAGGAGCTGTTTGCCAACCCGCGCAACGCCGCGGCTGGCTCGCTCCGCCAGCTCGACCCGAAAGTGGCGGCCTCGCGCCAGCTGGATTTGTTTGTATATGGCTTAGCCGACGCCGAGGCGCTCGGCATCGCTTCACACAGCGAAGCGCTTGATTATTTGCAGGCGCTCGGGTTTAAAGTAAACCCAGAGCGACGGCGCTGCGCCAATATCGATGAGGTGATCGCCTTTATCAGCGAGTGGCACGACAAGCGGTCGCAGCTGCCGTATGAGATTGACGGCATCGTTATTAAGGTGGACTCATTCGCCCAGCAACGGGCGCTTGGCGCGACGGCGAAAAGCCCGCGCTGGGCGATTGCCTACAAGTTCCCAGCCGAGGAAGTGGTGACGACGTTAATCGGCATTGAGGTGAACGTCGGCCGCACGGGTGTCGTCACGCCGACGGCGATTTTAGAGCCGGTGCGCGTCGCCGGCACGACCGTGCAGCGCGCCACCCTTCACAATGAAGATTTTATACGGGAAAAAGACATTCGCATCGGCGATGCGGTCATCATTAAAAAAGCGGGCGACATCATCCCGGAAGTGGTCGGCGTCGTCGTTGACCGGCGCGATGGGGATGAAACGCCGTTTGCGATGCCGACGCACTGCCCGGAATGCGAAAGCGAGCTCGTCCGTCTCGAGGGGGAAGTGGCGCTCCGCTGCTTGAACCCGAACTGCCCGGCCCAGCTGCGCGAGCGGCTCATCCATTTTGCCTCAAGGGCGGCGATGAACATCGAGGGTTTGGGCGAAAAAGTCGTCACCCAGCTGTTTAACGCCGGCCTTGTCCGCGATGTCGCCGATTTGTACTGCCTGACGAAAGAACAGCTCATCGGGTTGGAACGGATGGGGGAAAAGTCGGCGGCCAACTTGCTTGCGGCGATTGAGGCGTCGAAGCAAAACTCGCTTGAACGGCTGCTGTTTGGCCTTGGCATTCGCTACGTCGGAGCGAAAGCCGCCCAACTTTTGGCTGAGCATTTTGAAACGATGGAGCGGCTCGAACGGGCGACGAAAGAGGAGTTGATGGCCGTCCCCGAAATCGGAGAGAAAATGGCGGATGCGATCACGGCGTTCTTCGCCCAACCCGAAGCAACTGAGCTGCTCCAGGAGCTGCGCGCTTACGGTGTCAATATGGCTTACAAAGGGCCGAAGCGGTCGGCTGAAGCGCCTGCTGACTCCGCCTTCGCCGGCAAAACGGTCGTCTTGACCGGCAAGCTCGCGTCGATGTCGCGCAATGAAGCAAAAGAACAAATTGAACGGCTTGGCGGGCGCGTCACCGGCAGCGTCAGCCGCAGCACCGACCTTGTCATCGCCGGCGAGGATGCCGGATCGAAGCTGGAGAAAGCCCAGCAGCTTGGCATTGAGATTTGGGACGAATCACGATTTTTGCAAGAGATCAACAGGGGGAAACGATGAAACAAATCTCACTACTTCGCAGTTTCGTTGCTTGTCGTTGGACGAATCGGGCCCGAAAGCGGTTGGCCGTTGTCGGGCTCGCTTCGATTTGTTTGTTGTCTGCGTGTGCGCCGAAGTTTGACAAAGGTGAGGAAGTCGTGCAAGACAAAGGAAGCAAAGAGCAAGAAGCGGTCATCCCGAAATACAACATTTCTGATTCGTATTACCGCGTTGTCTTGCCTTTTAAGCCGTCCGGGGCGCGCGGGCGGGTCGTCAACGACGTCAACACCCGGCTTGATGTCGATGAATTTGAAACCGGGCTGATGCGCTTGGCATCTGAGCAATTTTCCCCGGATGAATATTTGTTTCAGGAAGGGCAATATTTGGACAGCGAAACGATCGGGCGCTGGCTCGCCCGCAAGCGGACGGACAGCCAGCTGAAGGCAGAGAAAATGAAACCGGAAGACAACATCGGCTTAAACCCGCCGATCAGCGACAAAGGAACGAATGAGCAAAAAAACAAACAAAGCCCGATTTACCTGGCCAGCATTTTGGAGCACGACTACTTAGTGAAAGTCGATAACGACAAGGTGAAGCTTGGTGGCGTCGCCATCGGCCTGGCGTTAAACTCCGTCCACTATTATTCGACCGAGCAAGGCTATCCGCGCGAGGTCAAAATCAAAGACGATGTCATCGAACGGGAAGGAAAGCGGATCGCCGCCGAGGTGCTGAAGCGGCTGCGGAGCATGAAAGGGCTTGGCAGTGTGCCGATTACGATCGCTTTATACAAACAAGCGCCCCGTTCATCTGTTGTTCCAGGCCACTTTTTCGCCGTCGCCCATGTCGATGAAGGAAGCAGCACCATCGATGATTGGGAGGCGGTAAACGAGGAATATTATTTATTCCCGTCCGATGAGGCGGAAGAGAACCATCGTGATGACTGGCTCAAATTCAACAATTTTAAATCAGATGTTGAAGACTTTTTCCCGAACTACACCGGCATCGTCGGCAGAGGGTTGTACGTCAACGACCAGCTTCAGAAGTTAACGATCAACATTACGATGCCGTTTTACGGCAAAGCGGAAGTGATCGGCTTTACCCAATACGTGACCGGCTTGGTGATGGAAAAATTCCCGGACTACATCACCGTTAATGTCTACATCGCCTCGGCCGGCCAGCCGGAAAGCCTCATCGTGCGCCAGGCGAAAGCAGACGAGCCGTTTGTGCATATTTACCAATAAAGCCGGCATCATTGCGTTATTCGGAATGCGGCGAATGGAAACGGCCGGGTGAACGGGGCGTCCGGACATTTCATTCCCCCAAAAACGAAGCAAACGGAAAGGGGCTGCGGCAGCGGCCCTTTTTTGCGTCAACTCCCCCCACTTAGTTAACGCTTGAAGTGGGGGCTTGCCACTCCCCAGAAGCGCGAGCGGACTTCGTTCTCCTTCCTTGACTTGGGGTTGCATCAGGGGCAGGTTGACACAACTACCCAACGACGCAGGTCATGCCTGTGTCGTTCCTTCAACGATGCGAACGCGGGTGGAAAGAACAGGGAGAGCATTGTATAATGGACGGTAGGGAAATGGGGCGGCATTCGGAGACGGATGCACGACTAGCCGCAGGTTATGGCAGAAAGCAGGTGTGAGCTTTGAAAGCGATTTGTGTGTTTTGCGGATCAAGCAATGGAAACGATGGGAGATATAAGGAAGCGGCGAAAGCGCTCGGAACGTTTTTAGCCCGAAGCGGCATTACGCTCATTTACGGCGGAGGGACACGGGGCTTGATGGGAGAGGTTGCTGAGGCGGCGCTCCGTCATCAAGGGCGCGTGGTTGGGATCATTCCGCAATTTTTGAAGGACCGGGAAGTGGCGCATAATCGGTTGAGCGAACTGTTGGTCGTCGATACAATGCACACCCGCAAAGCGAAAATGTACGAGGCGGCCGACGGATTTATCGCCATGCCAGGGGGTTATGGAACGTACGAGGAGCTGTTTGAAGTGCTCTCGTGGTCGCGCGTCGGCCTCCACCAAAAACCGATTGGCCTGCTTAACGTGGAAGGGTTTTTCGATCCTCTTCTTCATTTGCTTCGGCATACAGTTGACAGCGGATTCGCCGCGCCGGAAGACCTTGAGCTGATTGTCAGCGCCGAAGACGTTCCGACGCTGTATGAGCGGATGAGCCTGTTCCGTCATCATCGTAGACAGTGATGACGGGAGGTCTTTTTATGCGATCATGACGGTGCATTTGATCTTTCATGGCCAATCAAAACGATGGTGCGGGTTGCCAGTGGTTCGTCAAGCCTGTGCATTGTTCACTTCATGGGCGACGCGAATGCCGGATTCAATGGCGCCTTGAATCCATCCGTGGTGGGTGGAAGCGTGTTCCCCGGCAAAATGCACTCGTCCCTCAGGAGACGCAATGTATGGCGACAGCTCTGTCACTTGATTCGGCTTCATCATCGTGAAGGCGCCGCCGGAGTACGGATAGCGAACCCAGCTATGGCTCGTTCCGGTTTCAAATTCACGGTACACTTGCTCTCCATGGAGGATCGCGAAATTTTTCAGCGTATATTCCAGTCGCTCTTCATCGCCCAAGCTGTCCCAAGGAATGGTGTCATCTTCCCACGTATAGCTCGCCAATACGACACCTGGCCCCGTGGTGCCAATGCCTTGGCTTGGATATTGTGTATACGTAATCGGCAGATCGGAAACCGCTCTGCCCCCAAACATGCCTTCTTTTTCCCAAAACCGCGTTTTAAACTGGATGCCCGTTTTCGTCGAACCGGCATAGTGAAGTTCACGAATGGCTTTCCATTTGTTTTCGGAAAATGAATGGCGGGGTTCGATGTCGACAAACTGCAAAATCGAAAATGGGATGGTGACGATTGCTCGATCGGCGGTGACTTGAAACGGTTGAAGAATTTTGGTGTGCGTGGCGTGGATGGTGACGCCGTTTTCGTGCTGGACGATTTTTTGCACTTTATGGCTAAAGAAAATCTCGTCCTTCAGCTGCGGCAAAAAGGCTTTTGGAAGCCGGTCGTTTCCGCCGACGATTTCGTAAAAACGGATGTTCGGCGTAAACAGCACCATCAATTCACGCAACATTTCCAGAAACGACAGTTCTGGCAATCCTCCGAGCGAAAGAACGGCTTTGATCATATCGATGGCGCCGACGGACAACGACAGGCCGAACGGGTTGTAACGCAAATACGAGTCAAGCGAGTAGCGGTCGAGTTGCTCGATGACGATCGGCCAATGTTTTTCCGGATTTTGTTCGATGAATTGAATGACCGGACGAATCGCCATCCGTAATAATTGGGAAGCGGTTTTGCCTCGTTCATGCGGGGCGACCGGAAAGCCAAAGAGGTCGGGATGCTGCTCATATTCGCCAAGACGCGCTTTCACGCCGCGAAAATACAGAATGTCGCGCGGAGTGCTGTTGATAAACGGGTAAAGCGGCAAGTTGAATTTTTTGATATATTCCAATGTCAATTGGTGGGTGTGCGGGATGCGCATCGCGCCGGCTTCGAGATACTGGTCGTCGCGAAAGTTGGAGCGGAGCGTGTAGATGCGGCCGCCGACCCGCTCGGATGCTTCAAGAATCGTGATGCGATGACCCGCCTGCTTCAGCAATGACGCTGCGACAAGTCCGGCCATTCCGGCGCCGATGATGACGATGTGTCGAGGCGCCGCGGTTTTCTTTAAGCCGTTTCGAATGATCGAGATCATCGTTTCCATCGAAAGTTTTGGAGAAACATACGGGTGGGACACGGTTGGACTTCCCCTTTGCCGTTTTCACCGCGCGAGGATGAAGGTGCGGTTATTCCATCTTATTCCGCGGCAAAGGGGAGTATGTGAGAATAGGAATGCCCGTCACGGCTTGGAAACGATATACGTCGCGCCATCGATTTCAATGCGGCGCTGCTCCTGCATTCCCACAAGCCGGCACGAAAACGGGCGCGTCGATGGATGACGGCGGTCAGCCTCATAGAACCGAATCGCAATGCCGCCGACAGCGAGCTCCGCGTATGCTCCCGCCTCATCGCGCCCGACATCGGGTTCGGGCAAGTCAAACAGCCGGCGATAGCCGTTGACCGCCCGCTCGAGACCGAGGGTGTAGAGGCTAATTGACGAGAGCGAAACAGAGCCAATTGGGTGTCTCATGAGCGGCGCCAGCTCGTTCATCCGTACATCATCACGGTCGCCCCACTGAATGAAAAACGGATAGCGAAACACGCCGTCTGTGTCGTCTTCGATAAACAGCATCGACCATGTGAGCCGCTTGCCGTCATCGCGTTCGCGGCTGCCGGGGAACGGACCGACTGGGGCGAATCCTTTGCTTTTGAGCTGTGCCGCCACCGCTTCGATGTCGTTCGTGCGAAAGGCAAACTGGGAGAAGCCGCTTCCTTCTTGGCGGTGGTCGGCGACAAGCTGAGTGATGAGCGGGTTTCCGCACGTTCTCGCCGTCTGCATATCGGCAATGCCGATCCACTCGATGTAGCGCAAATGCTCTACGTAACATAAGGCGTTGTACGTTCCCCATGACGGATGGCGGCCGCCGTGGATGGCCGCAAGCCCCCATTGTTCAAACGCCATTTTCACTTGCTCCGGTCGTTCGACGAGATGGACGAGATGGTCAAACGCGACATGCATGGCGGTGGCCTCCTCTTTAGATCAATCGATCAGCGGAACAACATTTCTTTCAGTTTGTAAATGATTCGTTCGTTGTCGACGGTGCGGTGGGCGATGAAATTCAAGTCCAGTTTGATGTCTTCGATTTGGGCGGACAATTGTTCGTAACGGGAGTCCATTTTTTGTTCGAGGCGGTCCACCGTTTGTTTCAATGAGGAAAATTCCCGGTGAAGCTGGTGGACGTCAGCGGCGAGAGCTTCCAGTTTGGCGTCTGTTTCGTCTTGGCGGTGGAGGAGAGCAGCCACGATGCCGTTTAATTCCGTTTGCCCAGCGCGAAGCGAATCTTGTTCTTGACGCAGACGCTGTTGTTCCAAGCGGATTTCCTGCTGTTCTTTTCGGATTTCCTGCTGTTCTTTTCGGATTTCCTGCTGCTCTTTTCGGATTTCTTGCTGTTCTTTTCGGATCTCTTGTTGTTCTTTTCGGATCTCTTGTTGTTCTTTTCGGATCTCTTGTTGTTCTTTTCGGATTTCTTGCTGTTCTCTCCGAATTTCTTGTTGCTCTTTCCGAATTTCTTCTTGTTCGTGGCGAATGGCGATTTGTTCTCGCTCGAGCCGCTCTTGGCCTTCTACGAGCTTTTGCAGCGTGCCATCCATGGCGCTTAGGCGGTCGAGCACTTGGGCGAGCAAAGCGTCACTCATCGTCATGATTCCCCCTTTTTCGTCCGTTACAGCCATTATAGTACATATGTTCGGGATTGTCAATCAAGAAAATTTGAACATCCATGGCGGACAAACTCCTTCACATTCCTTGTTTGTCAAGGATTTATCTTAATTAGGCGAGAAGACTCCCACTTCAACGAAGCGAAGCGGAGTAAGTGGGAGATGAATCGCCTTAAGTGTGAGTAAAATATTTGTGGGTGACATTCCGAAATGATCCCCGACGAGGGTTGCGAACTTTTGTTCGCGACGCTCGTCGGGGCCACCAAGCGAAGCGCGGTAGAAAAAAGCAAATGTCATGCAAAAAGGACTCTCTCCCTGCTATGATGGTGATGACCAACATCCATAAAACAGGAGGGAGAGAGTCCATGAAACATCTTACCACAGAATGGCCTTTATTAAAAGAGCTGGAGGAACAATTAGTCAGAACTCTTCAAAAGGTGTTCGCTGTCTTGTTGGCGGCCCTTTTGGAGGAGATTGATCAACAACTGGCGGAAGCGCGGGACAAGCGCCGGTATCAGCTGAAAGACAAACGGCCGACCACGATCCAAACGCTGTTTGGAGAAGTGACGTTTCGACGGAACTACTACTATGATCGGCAGGCGGGGGCGTATACCTTCTTGCTGGATGCCGAACTGGGCTTTGATGGAGCGCAGTCGATCAGCCCTTGCCTCGAGGAAACGGCGGTCGAGTTGGCCGTAGAGTGCTCTTCCTACCGCAAAGCAGCCCGTACGTTGGAGTCGATCGTGGGGTATGCGGTCCTAAGCCACGAGGCGATTCGCCAACTGGTGCTGGAGGCCCCTGTCTCGCTGCACCACCCTGTTTCCCAACGGCACGGCCGAGTGCTGTTTGTGGAGGCGGATGGGCTGTTCATTTCCCGCCAGGGGAAAGGGAAACGGGCGAAAGAAGAGAAAATCCTGGCGGTTCACGAGGGATGGAAACGAAACGGTTCGCAGCTTGAGCTCGTGAACCGGCGCCACTACCTCCATGAAGGGGAGGGAGACGTGTGGGAACGGTTTGAAGAGTGGCTGATGAACGAATATGCCTATGATCCGTGCCGGGACCTGTTGATCATCAACGGCGACGCGGCGTCGTGGATCACGGCCTGCCGGGAGTATTTTGGGAAGCGGGCGTGCTTTCAGCTGGATCGATTTCATGTGGCGCGGGAGCTGCGTCAGTGTCTGTCCGGCCATCCGCGTTGGCGGGAGGTGCGGAAGAAGCTGGCGAAACAAGACGAAGAGGGGCTTCTCGTGGAGCTGAACAGCGCGGTCGGCACGTTGGAGGACGAAGGCAAAGAACAACAGCTGGCCGCCTTGATTCGCCGGATCGAGTCGATGCCGGGATGCATCCGGGACTATCGGGAGTGGCTGTCGGAGCAAGGGGTGGAGACGACCGGCATGCGTCCGATGGGCCACGCCGAGAGCGTGATGAGCCGGTTTGCGCATCGGGTGAAATCCCGCCGCAGCTGGAAAGACCAAGGGCTTCGGGCGTTTCTGAGGGCGATGGCGGCCCGAATCGACGGGATTTGGTGGAGAAATGGGCAGTTGGTGGAGGAAGAAGAGACCCGAACGGCGGCCTCGGCCTCAACAAAGTCCAAGCGGATCGAACAGGCCAAACGGAAGGCCGGACGGTTATGGGCAGATGTGGTGCGTCAGAATCTACCGTGTCTGCAGCGGTCATCCGGGACGCCGATCCATCAAGCGTTGTCGGCGCTCCGGGATGGTGGTTGGGTGTAAAAAAATGGAATACAATATCATCACCTCAAGATGAGGGATGAGAGTCCGAAAGCGCTTACGATATTAATTCCTGAAAATGGTTCGCTAACTAGTGATTGACAACGCCCGTAGTGAACCGAAAAAATGTTCTCCACAAAGTCTTGACTGACTCTCGCCTTAACTATATTTTGCTGAAAATAGGATAGATTCAGTAAAATATAGTATAATATACTGTAGATGAGCAAATTCACTTACATAAATTGACAACTAAACAAAAAAGGAGACATGAACCCGATTCCTTGGTTAGAATAGATGTACCACCAACTATCCACAAGGAGGTTCATGTCTCATGAATAGATTAGCACATCACCAAGGAATCCACAAGTTTTTCTTCACGCTGGGGTTGACGCTGCAGCTTTCCAAACCGGTCATCAAGCATCTCATTCATATTGTCGATGCCTTGACCACCAAGGGATTCTCGGGAACATTGACTGATATTCATTACTGGAGCTTTCATCCGAATCATCGAACGACGCTCAGTCACTTTTTCACGAAAAGCCCTTGGAACGAGGAAAGGCTGCTTGGGAAGCTTCAAGAGTGGATCCTTTCCCAGGTCGAACGACTGGCCAAACGGAAGAATCAACCCCTTTTTGTTTCGATTGATGATACGATTTGCCAAAAAACAAAGCCTTCGTCACGGGCTGTGCACGCCATTCAAGGGTGCGACTGGCACTACTCGCATAAAGATCATCAATCGGTCTGGGGGCATTCGCTCGTTTGGCTGATGGTGCACACCTTCACGCAGGCGTTCCCATTTGCGTTCCGCCTGTATGACAAGAAAGCGGGAAAAAGCAAGATCGACCTGGCGATCGAGATGCTTTCCTCGCTCAAGGTGAAGCGGGCTCAGCCGGTGTATGTGCTCATGGATTCGTGGTATCCGTCCAAAAAGCTCATCGAAGCCTGTCTGAAACAGGGATTCCATGTCATCGCGATGCTCAAGACGAACCGGATTCTCTACCCGAAAGGCATCGCCATCCAAGCCAAGCAGTTTGCCCGCTATATCGAGTCCAAAGACACCCGCCTCGTCACGGTGGGGCAGGAGCGTTATCGCGTGTATCGCTATGAGGGGGCCATCCATGGCCTCGATGACGCGGTGGTGCTGCTGGCTTGGAAGGCGGATCAGCCGATGGCGCCGGAACATCTTCATTGCATCTTGAGCACCGACCGGGAACTCGGGGACGAAGACATCTTGCGTTACTACGCCCAGCGCTGGACGATCGAGTGCTTTTTCCGGCAGGCGAAAGATCAACTGAAGCTGGATGGATACCGCGTTCGCCACATTCGGGCGGTGAAACGGTATTGGGCGGTGGTGCTGCTCTCCTGCGTGTACAGCATCGCCGAATCCCGACAAAACCTCTCCACCGGGCTGGAGCTTCTTCGGTCGCGGAAAGACCACAGCGTCGTCGAGTTCATTTATGACGCTGCAAAGCAAGATATTCCCATTGATGTGATCAAAAAACAGCTCCGTATCGCGTAAGGGGTACCCTGTTTGTCTCTCTAACCATGGAAATTATTGTAATGAAAAATGCTCATCTACAGTAATATAGTTAGATGGGAGGTGAAAACATGTATTTTTGTATCAAACAACAGCTAAATGGTTTGACCAAAGAAGAATACTTGACTCTTCGAGAACTGTGCCATATTGCCAAGAACATGTACAACGTCGGATTGTACAATGTCAGACAATACTATTTTGAACACAAGGAATTTCTTAATTATGAGAAAAATTATCATCTTGCCAAAACTAACGAAAACTATAAGCTGTTAAACAGCAACATGGCACAGCAAATTTTAAAAAAGGTCAATGAAGCCTTTAAATCTTTCTTTGGTTTGATCAGTCTTGCCAAACAAGGAAAATATGACCACAAGGCTATCAGTATTCCAAAATATCTTAAAAAAGATGGCTTTCATTCACTGATCATTGGCCAGATTCGTATAGACGGCAACAAATTCACGATACCGTATTCTCGCCTATTTAAAAAGACTCACAAGCCTATCACGATAACGATTCCGCCTGTGTTACTGGACAAAAAGATTAAGCAGATTGAAATCATTCCTAAGCATCATGCCAGGTTCTTTGAGATTCAGTACAAATATGAAATGCCTGAAGATCAAAGAGAATTAAACGACCAAAAAGCACTGGCAATTGATTTAGGATTAAACAATCTTGCCACTTGTGTCACATCAGACGGCAGATCATTTATCATTGATGGGCGGAGATTAAAAAGTATAAATCAATGGTTTAACAAAGAAAATGCCAGACTTCAAAGCATAAAAGATAAGCAAAAAATCAAAGGCACCACTCGTAAACAGGCTTTGCTTGCTATGAATCGCAATAATAAAGTGAATGATTATATCAACAAGACTTGCCGTTACATCATTAACTACTGTATTGAAAATCAAATTGGCAAACTTGTCATTGGCTATGCGGAAACATGGCAACGCAATATGAATCTAGGAAAAAAGACAAATCAAAACTTTGTCAATATTCCTCTCGGTAACATAAAAGAAAAACTAGAATATCTTTGTGAATTTTACGGCATTGAATTCTTGAAACAGGAAGAATCCTATACGTCTCAAGCCAGCTTTTTTGACGGCGATGAGATTCCTGAATATAATGCCGACAATCCAAAAGAATATAAGTTCAGCGGCAAACGTATTAAGCGCGGCTTGTATCGAACAAAGTCTGGCAAACTAATTAATGCTGATGTCAATGGCGCATTAAACATCTTAAAGAAAAGTAAAGCTGTAGACCTGAGTGTCTTATGCTCTAGCGGCGAAGTGGACACGCCTCAAAGAATAAGGATTGCTTGAAGCAGTCAAACTTCTTTGGAAGCCCCCACTTCAAATTTTCGCTAGAAAATTAAGTGGGGGTAGTTCACTCCATATTGGTGCAAAAAAATCCTCCCGATTTTTGTCAGGAGGGTTCTCACATGGAAGCGAATACTTTTGGCAATGCGATGAAGAGGTTTGGAAAAATATGAGGGCAAATCGTTTCATCTTTATAGTGCACTCGCACTTGGTGAAACTTTTGATCTTGCAACGCATATTTTTCGACGGTCTCATGAACCGGATCGACAATCCAGTATTCTCTGACACCAGCTTGTTCGTAGTTGTGAAATTTCGTAATGCGGTCGTGTTTGGCGGTAGATGGAGAAAGAATTTCTACGATAAGATCAGGCGCTCCATAAATTCGCTCATCACCAATTTTTTGTTTGTCACAAACAACAATTAAATCGGGAATATACCAATCTTTAATGTCATGAAGAGGAGTATCTTTTGTTGCGAATAAACATACATCGATTGGTGCGACAAATACTTCACACGAGGAATGGTGTAGAACGTCGAAAAACTGTGCTGACAAAGCTGTCACGATACGTTGATGTCTTGGTGTAGGTGAAGGAGTCATAAATAGGACGCCGTCAATTCCCTCATATCGTTTTTCCTCAGGGAAGTTTACGTAATCTGCATATGTCCATGGATGATTTTGATTTGGCAGCGACATGCAATTTCCCTCCTTGTGCTTTCATTTTATCGTATTTCTTTGAATAAAAAAAGGCGTCACGAGCGATTCCTTCCTGTGTCTAAAATAGGAGCGCGTCCTTTTCCTCCCATCAACCGTTTACTCATGCGTGTGCCATCCCATCGTGCGCTGTTCAGGAAAACGAAATATTCCTACATCAAACATCAAATCCCCCCGGTTTCACGCCTGCCTTCGCTATTGGGAGGTGTTATGGAACGTTGTATTCATTTGCATCGCGAATATGTAGATTGATTCTCGCCCAGAACACGCGGCAACTGTTGCTTCATTCGATGAAAGTTTGGTATCATCATGGTATTGTGATAGGTCGAACTCGTTGGAGGTGAAACTATGTCGCGAATTTCCATTGACCAAGTCAAACACGTCGCCGACCTAGCGCGGTTGGCGATTACCGATGAAGAGGCGGAGATGTTTACGAAACAGCTCGATGCGATTATTACGTTTGCGGAGCAGTTGAATGAATTGGATACGGAGAACGTTCCGCCGACTTCGCACGTGCTTGATATGAGAAACGTGATGCGCGAGGATATTCCAGAACCGGGGCTGCCGCGCGAGGAAGTGTTGAAAAACGCGCCGGATCAGCAAGACGGCCAGTTCCGTGTGCCGGCCATTTTAGAGTAAGGAGGGGGATTTATGTCGCTTTTTGACCATTCCGTATCAGAATTACATACGTTGCTGCAGAAAAAAGAAGTGTCGATTTCCGATTTAGTCGACGAATCGTACCGACGCATCGGCGAAGTGGAAGAAAAAGTGCAAGCGTTTTTAACATTAAATGAAGAACAGGCGCGGGCGAAAGCGAAAGAGTTGGATGACCAGCTCGCCAAAGGCGAAGAAACGAACCCGCTGTTCGGCTTGCCGATCGGCATTAAAGACAACATCGTCACAAAAGGATTGCGCACGACATGCGCCAGCAAAATTTTGTACAACTTTGACCCCATCTATGACGCGACTGTTATGGAGCGGCTGAACGCTGCGGGCGCCATTACGATCGGGAAGCTGAACATGGATGAGTTCGCCATGGGCTCGTCGACGGAAAACTCCGGCTTTCAGCTGACGCGCAACCCGTGGGACTTAGAGCGCGTTCCGGGCGGCTCGAGCGGCGGTTCGGCGGCGGCGGTGGCGGCAGGGGAAGTGCCGTTTGCTTTAGGTTCTGATACGGGCGGTTCGATCCGCCAGCCGGCGGCGTTTTGCGGGGTCGTCGGGTTGAAACCGACGTACGGCCGCGTCTCGCGCTTTGGCCTCGTCGCGTTTGCCTCGTCGCTTGACCAAATCGGCCCGATTACGCGCACGGTCGAAGACAACGCCTACTTATTGCAGGCGATTGCAGGCGTCGACCCGATGGATTCGACATCGGCAAGCGTGCCGGTGCCGAACTATGTGGAGGCGTTGACCGGGGACATCAAAGGATTGAAAATCGCCGTGCCGAACGAATATTTAGGCGAAGGCGTCGATGAAAGCGTGCGCCAGTCGGTGCTGGCGGCGCTTGCCGTGCTTGAGAAGCTTGGCGCAACATGGGAAGAAGTGTCGCTGCCGCATTCGAAATATGCGCTCGCGACGTACTACTTGCTCGCTTCATCGGAAGCTTCGGCGAACCTCGCTCGCTTTGACGGCGTCCGCTACGGCTATCGGACGGACAACGCCAAAAACTTGATCGATATGTATAAACTCACACGGAGCGAAGGATTCGGGGCGGAGGTCAAGCGCCGCATTATGCTCGGGACGTTCGCGTTAAGCTCGGGCTATTACGATGCGTATTACAAAAAAGCGCAAAAAGTGCGGACGTTGATCAAACGAGATTTTGAGAACGTCTTTGAACAGTATGACGTCATCATCGGCCCGACAACGCCGACGCCGGCGTTTAAAATCGGCGAGAAAACGAGCGATCCGCTGACGATGTACGCAAACGACATTTTAACGATCCCGGTCAACCTGGCAGGCGTGCCGGCCATTTCCGTGCCGTGCGGCTTTGTCGACGGCTTGCCGGTCGGCTTGCAAATCATCGGCAAGCACTTTGATGAAAGCACGGTCTACCGCGTCGCCCACGCTTTTGAACAGGCGACCGACTACCATAAGCAAAAACCGGTGTTGTAAGGGGGGTTAGGTGATGAACTTTGAAACGGTCATCGGACTTGAGGTGCACGTCGAGCTGAAAACGAAATCGAAAATTTTCTCCAGCAGCCCGAACGCGTTCGGAGCGCCCCCAAACACGCAAACGAACGTCATTGACTTAGGGTATCCAGGCGTGCTGCCGGTGTTGAACCGCCAGGCGGTCGAGTTTGCGATGAAAGCAGCGATGGCGTTGAACTGCGAAATCGCGACCGAAACGAAATTCGACCGCAAAAACTATTTTTATCCGGACAACCCGAAAGCGTACCAAATTTCGCAATACGACCAGCCGCTTGGCAAAAACGGCTGGATCGAAATCGAAGTGAACGGGAAAAAGAAAAAAATCGGCATCACCCGCATTCACTTGGAAGAGGACGCGGGCAAATTGACGCATACAGGCGACGGCTATTCGCTCGTGGATTTTAACCGCCAAGGGACGCCGCTCATTGAGATCGTCTCCGAGCCAGACATCCGCTCGCCGGAAGAGGCGTACGCCTACTTGGAAAAATTAAAGGCGATCATCCAATACACGGGCGTCTCCGACTGCAAAATGGAAGAAGGATCGCTCCGCTGCGACGCCAACATTTCGCTCCGGCCGATCGGATCGGACCAATTCGGCACGAAAACGGAGTTGAAAAACTTAAACTCGTTCAACTTCGTCCGCATGGGGCTCGAGTACGAAGCGAAGCGGCAGGAGAAAATTTTGCTCTCGGGCGGCGTCATCCGTCAAGAAACGCGGCGCTTTGACGAAGCGACAAAAACGACCATCCTCATGCGCGTCAAAGAAGGCTCGGAAGACTATCGCTACTTCCCGGAGCCGGACTTGGTCATGCTTTATATTGACGACGAATGGAAAGAGCGCGTCCGCGCCTCGATTCCGGAGCTGCCGGACGCCCGCCGGAAGCGGTATGTCGAAGAATGGGGCCTGCCGGAATACGACGCCAAAGTGCTGACATTGACCAAAGAAATGGCCGACTTCTTCGAAGCAACGGTCGCCAACGGCGCTGATCCAAAACTGGCGTCGAACTGGCTCATGGTCGAAGTGTCCGGGTACTTAAACGCCGAACAAAAAGAGCTGCATGACATCGCCTTGACGCCGGAAAGCCTAGCAGGCATGATCAAACTCATCCAAAACGGCACGATTTCGTCGAAAATCGCGAAAAAAGTGTTCAAAGAACTCGTCGAACACGGCGGCGACCCAGAGAAAATCGTCAAAGAAAAAGGGCTCGTGCAAATTTCCGACGAAGGAGCGTTGCGCAAAATTGTGCTCGAAGTGCTTGACGCCAACCCGCAGTCGGTGGAAGACTATAAAAACGGCAAAGACCGCGCGCTCGGTTTCCTTGTCGGCCAAGTGATGAAAGCAACAAAAGGGCAAGCGAATCCGCCGCTTGTCAATAAGCTGTTAATAGAGGAAATTGGAAAACGGTGATGAAACAAATAGGGGGCCTGCCCACCGGCAGGCTCTGTTTTCAATAAAAATTTTTTCACTATTAAAAAAATATAATTGACAAACGTTGTGATCCAGTGATAGATTCTTTATAAGAAAAACCAATTGATTTAGTAGGATATGAGATCTCGAGGGATCAAAGAGGGGGAGAGGAAACGATGAGCCATGAACAAACTTTCCGCCCGGAGACGCTCGCCATCCACGCCGGGCAAAAACCGGATGCGGAAACGGGCGCGCGGGCGGTGCCGATTTACCAAACAAGCTCATATGTGTTCCGCGACAGCGAGCACGCGGCCAATTTGTTTGGCTTGAAAGAGGAAGGGTTTATTTACACGCGCATTATGAACCCGACGAACGATGTGTTCGAAAAGCGGATCGCGGCGCTTGAAGGCGGGATCGGGGCGCTTGCGCTCTCATCAGGGCAGGCGGCGGTGTTTTATTCGATCATCAACATCGCCTCGGCGGGCGATGAAATCGTCTCGTCCTCGTCCATTTACGGCGGCACGTACAACTTGTTCGCCCATACGCTGCGCAAGTTTGGCATTACGGTGAAGTTTGTCGATCCGTCCGATCCGGAAAACTTTGAGCGGGCGATCACCGACAAAACGAAAGCCTTGTTTGCGGAAACGATCGGCAACCCGAAAAACGATGTGCTCGACATCGAAACGGTCGCCGACATCGCCCATCGCCACGCCATTCCGCTCATTGTCGACAACACGGTGGCCAGTCCATACTTATTGCGGCCGATTGAATTCGGCGCCGATATCGTCGTCCACTCAGCGACGAAGTTCATCGGCGGGCACGGCAATTCGATCGGCGGTGTGATTGTGGACAGCGGCAAGTTTGACTGGAAAGGGAGCGGCAAGTTTCCGGAGTTCACCGAGCCAGACCCAAGCTATCACGGGTTGGTGTATGTGGATGCCGTCGGCGAAGCGGCGTACATCACGAAAGCGCGCATCTAGCTGTTGCGCGACTTAGGAGCGGCGCTGTCGCCGTTTAACGCGTTTTTGCTGCTGCAAGGGCTGGAGACGCTCCATTTGCGGATGCAGCGCCATAGCGAAAACGCCCTTGCCGTCGCCAAGTTTTTAGAAGAGGAAGAAGCCGTCGAATCGGTCAATTATCCGGGGCTTCCAAGCCATCCGTCACATGAACTCGCGAAAAAGTATTTGCCAAACGGCCAAGGGGCGATCGTCACGTTTGAAATCAAAGGCGGCGTCGAAGCCGGGAAAACATTGATCGACTCGGTCAAGCTATTCTCCCATTTGGCCAACATCGGCGATTCGAAATCGCTCATCATCCACCCGGCCAGCACAACGCACGAGCAGCTGAGCCCGGACGAGCAATTGTCCGCCGGCGTCACCCCGGGCCTTGTGCGCCTGTCCGTCGGCACGGAAGCGATCGACGACATTTTGGACGACTTGCGTCAAGCCATCCGCCAAAGCCAGACGGTGGGGGTGAAATAGTTAGGAAGGACGAAGTCACCCGGCGAGCGGGTGGCTTTCAAAGTGCGGGGAGTTCTATACGGAAAACGCTTGACGATGGTTCTTTGTTCGAATATGCGTTCCCTATTCTCATGATCTGAGGGAGAGACTCATTAGTATTGACGCCAGCCTGTTCCGGCCGTTCCGAGGTGGAAGGGCAGGGACGCGGTGTTCGAATTCTTGTTGGGGTGGCGCCAAAGGGCTGATTACAGCCCCTTGGGCGTCACTTTCTTTTCGACTTTGCGCAGCAGCCAGTCAAAGGCAATCGCTAAGATCGCCGCAGGAATGGCCCCGGCTAAAATCAAGTTTTTATCGGCGATGCGCAAGCCGCGGTCGATCAAGTCGCCAAGACCGCCGGCGCCGATGAAGGTCGCCAAGGCGGCGACGCCGATCGTCAGCACCGTCGCCGTGCGCACGCCAGCCATAATGACGGGAAGCGAGAGAGGAAGCTCCACCATCCATAAAATTTGCCGCGATGTCATCCCCATCCCTCGGCCAGCGTCCACCAGCGCCGGGTCGACGCCGAGAATCCCAGTGTACGTGTTGCGCAAAATCGGAAGCAAGGCGTACAGCGTCAACGCGATGATCGCCGGCAGTTTGCCGATGCCGAAAATCGGAAGCATAAACCCAAGCAAGGCCAGGCTCGGAATCGTCTGAATGATGGCGGCCACGCCGATGATCGGCTCGGAGAGTTTGCGATACCGCGTCAATACGACGCCAAGCGGCACGGCGATGACGATCGCAATGCCCATGGCGATAGCGGATAAGAGCACATGCTCTTGAAAGGCGATCCAAATATCATTCTTTCGTTCGATCAACGTCTGCAATAATTCCATTGTATCCCTCCTTGGCGGAAAAAGCGGCAGCGGATGGCTGCCGCTTGGTCATGGGCTGAGACCGAAAACTTGAAAAGGTTTTGGTTCACTAGCGGAACGAATCCCATCGGCAAGCCCGCTTGGAGCGGCCTTGTCTTTTCAAAATGAGACGTGTGATTCAGGCGGGACGACGGCCGCGGCAACGTTTCTGGCTAGATGACAAGAAACGGGGCGGCATCGTTTTTTCAAGCCCCCATTCGCCCGTCTTCGTTGGCATTAGGCATGTTGCTGGAACGTCCACTCAGCGAGTGCGCGCATCATGCTCGAGCGCGTAATCCCCCCGATAAGACGGTCGCCATCGAGCACCGGAATGATGCGCACATCCGGATCTTGGAACAGAGCGGCGACGTTCGTGACGTCCGCTTCTTTCGCCAACGTCGTCACATCGTAATCGGCGATGTCGGCGACTAACAAATGCTCTTCCCGATAGCGCTCCTCGATTTGTTTCAACGTCACGATGCCGAGAAACGATTGCTTTTTATCGACCACAATCAAACTGTCGACTTTTTTCGCTTTCATCAATCGGAACGCTTCCGCTAAACCGCGGCGCGGCGAGATCGTCGCGACATCAACCGACATTAAATCTTCCGCCGTCGGCACGGCCGTCTGGCGGGTCCGCAGCCGGTCTTCGCCGATAAACTCGCGGACGAACGAGTTCGCCGGCCGCCGAAGCATTTGGTCGGGCGTCGCAAATTGGACGATTTCCCCGTCCTTCATCAAGGCGATCCGATCGGCGATTTTAATCGCTTCGTCCATATCGTGGGTGACAAAGACAATCGTTTTCTGAATCTCTTCTTGCAGGCGGACGATGTCATCTTGCAGCTGCTCGCGGCTGATCGGGTCAAGAGCGCTGAACGGTTCATCCATCAAAATAATATCCGGTTCAGCCGCCAAGGCGCGGACGACGCCGACGCGCTGCTGCTGGCCGCCGCTGAGCTCTGACGGGTAGCGGTGCTTGAACGTCGCTGGATCCAATCCGACGAGCTCAAGCAATTCGTCGACCCGTTTTTCATAGACGTGTTTTTCCCACTTTTTCAACTTCGGCACGAGTGCGATGTTTTCCGCGATCGTCATGTGCGGAAACAAGCCGATTTGCTGGATGACGTAGCCGATGTTGCGCCGCAGCTCAACCGGGTCAAGCTGGGAAATGTCTTGCCCATCGATGTACACTTTGCCCGATGTCGGCTCGATCAAGCGGTTGATCATCCGCATTGTCGTCGTTTTTCCGCACCCGCTCGGCCCGATCAAGGCGACCAGCTCGCCTTTGCGGATTTCAAGATTGATATTTTTTAAGGCGACAAAGCCGTCCTCATACTGTTTCGTCACGTTTTCAAACCGAATCATTGACATTCCTCGCTTTCTAGTCGATCAGTCCTTCCGATTTCAAAAAGTTGATTGCCACCTCACGCGGCTGTTTTCTTTCCAAGTTCACTTGGCCGTTTAGTTCCATCATTTTTTCATCGGTCAAAATGTTGGCCAACTTGTTCAGTTTCTCCTCAAGCCCGGGATTGGCATCGAGCACTTCCTGGCGGATGATCGGCACGGCGTGGTATGGCGGGAAGTAGTTCTTATCATCTTTTAGCACGACCAAATCATATTTTTTGATTCTTGCATCAGTCGTATAGGCGGTGATGACGTCAATCTCCCCGTTTTTCGCCGCTTCGTATTGCAGGTCTGGATCGATCGTCACTTTTTTCTTGAACTGAAATCCGTACGCATCGACAAGCCCATCATAGCCGTCGCTTCGCTCAAAAAACTCGGCGTCCGACCCGAAGGTGAGGGAGGACGAGTGTTTGGCCAAATCGGAGTACGTTTTTACCCCGAGCTTTTCCGCCAAGTCTCTGCGCATGGCCAAGGCGTAGGTGTTGTTAAATCCGAGTGGTTTGAGCCAAGCGATGTTGTATTTTTCCTTATATAATTTCTTTGTTTCGTTGTAAATTTGTTCGGGCGTCTTTTTAGGATCGTACGGCTGTTTTAAAATGTTCAAATACCCTGTCCCCGTGTACTCGACATACATGTCGACATCGCCATTTTCAATGGCCTGCTGGAGCATAAACGCGCCGCCTAGACTGTCCTTCACTTCCACGTCCAAATCGGTGTTGGCCTTTACATATTCCGCCAACAAATGCGTCAAAATCACCTGCTCGGTAAACTTCTTCCCGCTAATGACGATTTTCCCTTTCGCATCACTCGTTCCGCTGCAGGCCGCTAGTCCAAATACAAGCCCGACAGCGAGCAAAATCATCATCCATTTTCGCAACACAATTCCTCCTTCTTTTTCAGCTGATATCATACAAATGAACGGGGATAAAAAAAGCAGCAAAAGGACGCGGAGGGAGGTGAAAAAGCGTCACAAACAAAGGATACCGCAATTTGGGTGCGGCTGGCAAATTTGGTATCGGCCGAGAGTCAGTCAAGACTTTGTGGAGAACATTTTTTCGGTTCACTACGGGCGTTGTCAATCACTAGTTAGCGAACCATTTTCAGGAATTCATATCGTAAGCGCTTTCGGACTCTCATCCCTCATCTTGAGGTGATGATATTGTATTCCATTTTTTTACACCCAACCACCATCCCGGAGCGCCGACAACGCTTGATGGATCGGTGTCCCGGATGACCGCTGCAGACACGGTAGATTCTGACGCACCACATCTGCCCATAACCGTCCGGCCTTCCGTTTGGCCTGTTCGATCCGCTTGGACTTTGTTGAGGCCGAGGCCGCCGTTCGGGTCTCTTCTTCCTCCACCAACTGCCCATTTCTCCACCAAATCCCGTCGATTCGGGCCGCCATCGCCCTCAGAAACGCCCGAAGCCCTTGGTCTTTCCAGCTGCGGCGGGATTTCACCCGATGCGCAAACCGGCTCATCACGCTCTCGGCGTGGCCCATCGGACGCATGCCGGTCGTCTCCACCCCTTGCTCCGACAGCCACTCCCGATAGTCCCGGATGCATCCCGGCATCGACTCGATCCGGCGGATCATGGCAGCCATCTGCTTCTCTTTCGCTTCGTCCTCCAACGTGCCGACCGCGCTGTTCAGCTCCACCAGAAGCCCCTCTTCGTCTTGTTTCGCCAGCTTCTTCCGCACCTCCCGCCAACGCGGATGGCCGGACAGACACTGACGCAGCTCCCGCGCCACATGAAATCGATCCAGCTGAAAGCAGGCTCGCTTCCCAAAATACTCCCGGCAGGCCGTGATCCACGACGCCGCGTCGCCGTTGATGATCAACAGGTCCCGGCACGGATCATAGGCATATTCGTTCATCAGCCACTCTTCAAACCGTTCCCACACGTCTCCCTCCCCTTCATGGAGGTAGTGGCGCCGGTTCACGAGCTCAAGCTGCGAACCGTTTCGTTTCCATCCCTCGTGAACCGCCAGGATTTTCTCTTCTTTCGCCCGTTTCCCTTTCCCCTGGCGGGAAATGAACAGCCCATCCGCCTCCACAAACAGCACTCGGCCGTGCCGTTGGGAAACAGGGTGGTGCAGCGAGACAGGGGCCTCCAGCACCAGTTGGCGAATCGCCTCGTGGCTTAGGACCGCATACCCCACGATCGACTCCAACGTACGGGCTGCTTTGCGGTAGGAAGAGCACTCTACGGCCAACTCGACCGCCGTTTCCTCGAGGCAAGGGCTGATCGACTGCGCTCCATCAAAGCCCAGTTCGGCATCCAGCAAGAAGGTATACGCCCCCGCCTGCCGATCATAGTAGTAGTTCCGTCGAAACGTCACTTCTCCAAACAGCGTTTGGATCGTGGTCGGCCGTTTGTCTTTCAGCTGATACCGGCGCTTGTCCCGCGCTTCCGCCAGTTGTTGATCAATCTCCTCCAAAAGGGTCGCCAACAAGACAGCGAACACCTTTTGAAGAGTTCTGACTAATTGTTCCTCCAGCTCTTTTAATAAAGGCCATTCTGTGGTAAGATGTTTCATGGACTCTCTCCCTCCTGTTTTATGGATGTTGGTCATCACCATCATAGCAGGGAGAGAGTCCTTTTTGCATGACATTTGCTTTTTTCTACCGCGCTTCGCTTGGTGGCCCCGACGAGCGTCGCGAACAAAAGTTCGCAACCCTCGTCGGGGAATCATTCCTGAATGTCACCCACAAATATTTTACTCACACATCGGCCGATATGTTTGTCTCTCGCTTGCTCTCGCGGTGATGATGGCCCTCTCCTCCTTGATCCTGAAAAATGCTCGGGAATGCTGGCGAATCCTTCAGAATGCTCCGAATTCGAGATGTTCGAATAAGCCCGCCGTTTATCCATCAACATGCTGGCTATGCATTCCCCCACGCCGTTGATCGAAAGGTTGGCAGGCTCCATGGCGAAGACGAACGGATCGACACGTGAACAAAAAAAACGGCAGCCCACGGCTGCCTAGTGAAAAGGGAATAGGTGTTGAACATTTCTCTGTGGGGAACGTGTTACGCATAAACAAGGCGATGAAGGGCGCTTTCCGTTTTGAAGACGCGGGCGTTTAAAACAGAGAGTCCCGCTTCATGTTCGGCGAGGGCAGGCAGCACTTTGTCTTCAAGGATGGATGTGATACGGGTGAGGTCGCCTTTCATATGATGAAGGTCGTGCGCCATCGCCTCGTATTTGGCGGTCAGCACTTCTTGCCCATGGCGGAGCGCTTCAACGATCGCCTTCGTTTCGCTTGTGCGCTCATCCAGCAAGTCGATTCTCTGGGCAAGCGTGGCCGTCTGCTCTCTCAGTTGACCGACCTGGTGTTCAAGGTTGCTTGTCCGCTCATCGAGCTGGGCCACTTGCCCTTCCAAGGCGCCAACCCGCTGCTCGAGCGACTCGACCGCCGTGCGCGTCGCTTTCACTTCATGCAAAATTTCCCGCAGCAACGCTTCCATTCGTTTCACCTCCTTTTCCCCTCTATTTTACAAAAAACGCGCGCCGATGGCGAGAAAAAATAGGAAAACGGTTTTTGCTAGAAAAATAGCGGAGAAAATCGTTACAATAAACATAGGAAAAAACCGAAGCAAAGGTGGACGGAGATGGACGCCACGTGGTTGAAGCCCATTGTCGAAACAAAATATTTATCGACGGAAAACGCGCACCGCTACCGGGCGATTTTGCGCTATTTCTACATTCAGCACGAGCGGATGCGGCAATATTTGTTTCCGGAAGAAGTGTACGCCTTTTTAAAGCAGCACGAGGAGTTTGCCGATTACACTGAGGAAGAGCTGCAGCAAGACCTCGACCAGCTCGTGAAATGGAACAACTTGATCGCCCGTCAAGAGACGTCCCACGTGCGGACGATTGAAGAGTTTAAGAAAAAGCGGTTCCGCTATCAATGCAGTCCGTACACGGTGGAGATCGAGCGGATGATCCGCACGCTTGAGCAGCTTGGGGATTCGTTCGGAGGATCGCTTGAGAAAACGCGGTTTGACCGCTTGTATGCTTCCCTTTCCCGCATCGAGGCGATTATCGCCTCTGATTTTCAAGAGCAGCCGGATGAAATGCATCAAGTATGGGAAGAGACGTTCGATTATTTCAAGAAAATCATCCAAAATTCCGCCGACTATATCGCTTATTTGCACGGTGAAAATTTGGAAGAGCGGATGACATCGGAGTCGTTTCTCGTTTATAAAGAGCAGTTTACTGCTTATTTGCGCGATTTTATCGTCGCCTTGCAAAAAACGTCGATGCAGATTGAGCAATTGCTTGAAGATCTGCCGGAAGACGGGGTTCGGCAGTTCATCGGGCATGTCGTCGACTATGAGCGGTCGATCCCGCGCTTTGCCGATGCGCTGCCGCCGCGCGCTGTCCAGATTGAAGAAAAATGGGAGACGTGGCGCAGCTTGTGTGAATGGTTTTTAGGCCGCGATGGGCGCGAGAGCGAGCTTTCGTTTTTGCAATACCAGACGAATGAGGCGATTCGCCGCCTGACGCGCGTCGTGCAACGGCTTGGCGAGCGGCATCACCATTTTCGCAGCCGCAAAGGCGACTACTTGCATTTGGCGCGCTGGTTTTCCCGCCTTGAATCGATTGAAGAGGCGCACTGCCTGTCAGCGGTCGTGTTCGGCTGTTTCCATACGAAACATCTCGTCGCTGATGCGGAAGCGACCGACAACATATACCGCGATGTGTGGGACGAGCCGCCAGCCGAGTGGGTGACGAAACCGCGCGTCCGCCATTACGGGGAAAAGAAAAAGCCGCAGGCGATAGAAGACAAAGAATGGGAGAAAGAAGAAGCGCGCCTTCGCTATTTGGAAGAAAAAGCGCGCGAGGAAGCCGAGCTGAAGCAATTTGTGACCGATGGGAAAATCGTGCTTGCCGACCTTCCCGAGGTGACCCCATACGTACGGAAAACGCTGCTCGGCTGGATCGCCAAAGCGATGGGGCGCGAGGGGCAAGCAATGAAGACGGAAAACGGGTGGGTTGTCAACGTGGTGAACAAAGAGGGGACGATTTGCCTTCGCGCAGAAGATGGAGAACTCGTAATGCCCAACTATGAAATCCACGTGCTGGCAGGAGGTGAATGAGCGTGGAAACGGCGTTTGACGACAAGGCGAAAGAAGCGCTCGCCGCGCTGTTCGAACAATTTTGGATTATTCGCGACCAAGAGCCGGATTTGTATCAGCTCGTCCGTGAGCGCGAACATGTGTTGAAAAAGTATGTGGAGGAGAAGTTTGGGTATCGGCTCATCGTTCACCGCTATTTCGCCAAGCTCGAGAAAATTCCCGCCGATCCCGAGCCGTGGATGGGCATCGAGTCGTTTCAAGAGCCGCTCGATTATGCGCTGTTTTGCTGTTTGATGGCGTATTTGGAAGGCAAGGCGGTGGAGGACAAGTTTTTGCTTTCTGACGTATGTGAAGAAATCCGCGCCATGTACCCGGGTGATCTACCGGTCGATTGGACGAACTACGCGCATCGGCGCGCGCTCATCCGCGTGTTGAAAACGGCGGAACAAATCGGGCTCGTCCGCCGGATGGACGGGGAGATTGAAGCGTTCGCGCAACATGCGGAGGAAGAAGCGTTGTACGAAGTGCCAGTGTTGGCTCGTTATTTTATGCGCACGTATCCGAAAGATTTGTTGCAATATGAATCGATCGACGAATTGCTCGCCGAGGAGTGGAAAGCATCACCGCAAGATTATCGGCGCCATCGCCTGTATCGAAAGCTGTTTTTATCCCCGGCGGTGCATCGGACGGAAGGCGACGAGCAAGATTTTTACTACTTGCGCAACTTCCGCCATCGGCTGCGCGATGACATCGAAGCGCATACGCCGTTTCGGTACGAGTTGTACAAAAACGCCGCCATGTTGACGTTGCCTGAGCGGCAGGCGCCGTACACGACATTTCCCGACCAGAAAGGAACGTCGGAGATCATCCTTCATTTTTCTGCCTTGGTGCGCGAGCGGCTTCAGGACTATCCGCCGGATGAATACGGCCGCATTCGCTTGACGCCGGAACAGTTTTCCGCCTGGCTTGCCGATTGCCGCCGCCGTTACGGGGCGGGGTGGGGGAAAACGTACCGTGACATGTCGGCCGCCGAGCTCGTCCGCGAGGTGCTTGCGGCGCTTTGCGAATGGCGCATGGCTGATATAGAGCGCGCCACAGGAATGATCGTTCTCTATCCGCTTCTCGGACGGGTGGCGGGACGGTATCCAGATGATTTTGACGCAAAAGAGGGGGAGGAACATGGCGAATCCATGGATGCTTCATCGCGCGGGACTGATTAACTTTTGGTATTACGACGAGCAATACTTTCACTTCGCTGACGGCAAGCTGCTGTTGCGGGGAAGCAACGGGGCGGGCAAGTCGGTGACGATGCAAAGCTTGATCCCGGTGCTGCTTGACGGCAAGAAGACGCCCGACCGCCTCGATCCGTTCGGCTCGCGGGCGCGGCGGATGGAAGACTACTTGCTTGGAGAAAAAGATGTCGTCAACCGCGACGAGCGGACGGGGTATTTGTTTTTGGAATACAAACGAAAAGCATCCGACCAATACGTCACAACGGGCATCGGCCTGCGGGCAAAGCGGCAAAAAAGCCTCGACTTTTGGGGGTTTGTCATTTTCGACAACCGCCGCATCGGTCATCATCTTACCCTATATAAAAAAGAAAAAACAGGAGAGAAAATCCCGCTCACGAAACGCGAGCTCGCCGCAGCGCTCGGCGCGGGCGGGACGGTCGTCGACACGCAAAAAGAGTATATGGAGCTTGTGAATAAACATGTGTTTCGCTTTGAATCGCTTGAGTCGTTTCAAGAGCTCATCGAACTGCTCATTCAACTGCGCAGCCCGAAGCTGTCGAAAGACTTTAAGCCGACGGTCATTTATGAGATTTTGGAAAGCTCGCTGCCTCCGTTGACTGATGACGAGCTCCGCCATCTATCGGACACGATCGAAAACATGGACCAAGCCAAGCAGCAGCTTGAGCAGCTCGAACGCGACGAGCGGGCGTTGAAGCGTCTTTGCGATCAATACCGCCTGTACAACGAATATATGATCGCCGAAAAGGCGGCAGAATACGTAAAAGCGGTCAAGCAGGCCGAACAGCTCGCCGCCGAGCAACAACGCCTGCACGATGAAGAAGAGCGGGCGCGAACGATGCTTGATGAGCTTGAGGAGTCCATCACCCGCCTTGGCCGCGAAGAAGACGTGCTGCGAGCGCGCGAAATCGATTTGGCCGGCCACGAAGTGTTCCAGCAGGCGGAGAAGTATGAACAGCTGAAAGCTGAACAGCAGCGCCTAGAGGAACGGCGGAAGCGTCACGAACAAACGATTGCGGAAAAAGAACGACAGGAACGTCAGCACCGCCGCCGCCTCGATGAAGCGGAAGCACGGTTGGACGACCTTGAGCGGAAGCTTGAAGACGAGCTGGAGCAGCTGCGTATGGATGCCGACGAAGGATCCTTTTCCTTGCATGAAACGAACGAAGGAGACTTTCACCGCCATCGCCAAAAGGAGCAGGAGTTTTTGTTTGCCGCTTGGAAACAGGAAGCCGACCGCCATATCGAGCGGCTTGAAGGGCTGGCCCGCCTTTGGCGCAGGCATGACGAGGTGAAACAGCGCTATGAGGAAGCGAGCAGCGAAGCGGGCGAACGGCAGCGGGAAATGGACGAATGGCGCCATCAGCAGCGGAAATGGGAAGAGCTGCTCGAGCAGGAGAAAGAGCGGTTTGAACAAGCCGTGCTGGCTTGGATCGGGCAAGGAGACGTCGACATTTCCGAAGCGGATATTCAGTCGTTTTTGCAACAAATGGACGCCCTCTATGAGCAGTATTCGCTCGATGATCTGAAGCGCCCGTTCGTGCAAGCGTATTACGATGCCGTTGGGAAGAAAAAGGATGAGAAATGGCGGCTCGAACATGACATCCGTCTGTTGGAAGAGAAACGGGCAGAACGTGAAGCCGAACTGCGCCGTTGGCGGGAACAACGCGACCCCGAGCCTGAACGGGATGAACAAACCACTGCCGCCCGGTTGGCGTTGGAGGAGAAAGGCATTCCGTTTGTCCCGCTTTATGCCGCGGTGGAATTTGTCGACGATGTGCCTGACGATGTGCGCGAGCGAATCGAATCGGCGCTTTCGCACGCGGGGCTGCTTGACGCCCTCATTACTGCTCGCGAGATCGACGTCGCCTGCGACCGTGTGCTCATTCCGAAACCGGTCCATATGGCGCACACGCTTGCTGATTATTTGCGCCCAGATGCCAATGCCCCTGTGTCAATGGAGCGGATTGACGAAGTGCTCCGAAGCATCGTCATCACCGATGCCGACCAAGAAGGCGGCATGACGATCGATGAAACAGGGCGCTATTCGCTCGGCCTTGTCCGCGGCCATGCACCGCGGGGATCGAAGGCGGCGTTCATTGGCCGTGCGGCGCGCGAGCGGTGGCGGCTTGAAAACATCGCGGCGCTGGAAGCGGAGATCGCCGCGATGGGGCAAGAGATCGACCGTCTGCGTGGGGCGCATGAGGACGTGGAAGCGGCCATTCAAGCGCTCGCCGACTGGTTGGCGTCCTTCCCGGCGGACCGCGACGTGCGCACCGCGTTTGACGAAGCGCAAGAAGCGCGCCGCCAAGCGGAAAGCAAAGAGCGGGAATGGAAGCGGCAAGAAGAAAAAGCGGCCCTCCTTGCGCGCGAATGGAAACAAATCAAACAGCAGCTTCGTGACGAATCGGCTGAGCTTGATTTAGCCTTCACCTTGGACGGCTGCGAACAAGCCATGCTCGCCATGAAATCGTACGTCCGCCATTTGCACGAACTCGAAGTGCTTTACCGCGAAACGCGCCATACCGAAGCCGTGATCGCTCAGCAGCGCGAGCAGCTTGCGGTGCTGGAAGCGGAGATCGACGAGGCGAAAGGCGAACGAAATCGACTTCGGGATGAAACCGAGCGGCTCGCCTTGCGAATCGCGGAGATGGAGCGGACGCTCGCACAAATGGGAGCGGATGACATTCGCGCCGAAATCGCCCGCATTCAAGAACGGTTGGCGTCTTTGCGCCGCGAAATTCCGCGCCTTGTCAACGAACGGGCGCGGACGGAACAGCAGCTCATGCGCCTGGCCGAAGAACGGGAAAAAGAGGCGCGGCGGGAAGCGTTCGCCCGCGAGCTCGCCGCGATGTGGGAAAAGTCGTTTGCCCGTGAAGCGGCGCTTGGGCTTGTGGATCTTGATCGTTCCCGCTCCCTCCTGGAGCAGGCGAAAGAAGCGAAACAACGGTACGAAGCAGTGTTAAAAGAGACGCGTTCCTCGCTTCTGGCGCGGCTGAACACCGTCTTTTTCCAAGAGTCGTCCAACTTGACCGAATATCGGGCATCCTTCGAGCCGCTGGAAGAACAAACGAAGCCCGAATGGACCGCCGCTGCCCCAGACGATGAGATGGCCATGAAAGCCGCGGACTGGCGGGAGAAACAAGAACGGCACGTCATTTACCTCGACTACAAAGGCGAGCGCGCCACGCCGTTTGCGGTGCTGGCGGAAGTGGAGCGCGACATCGTCTTGCAGCACGAGTATATGAAAGAACAAGACCGCGAGCTGTATGAGGACGTCATCTTAAAATCAGTCGGCCGCATTTTGCGCAGCCGCATCCAGCGCGCCGAACGGTGGGTGAATGATATGAATAAACTGATGGGCGGCCTCGACACATCATCAGGGCTTGTGCTGTCCATTCAATGGAAGCCGAAAACGGCGGAGACGGAAGCGGAGCTCGATACGAAAGAATTGGTGCGCCTGTTGCGGCTCGATCCGCGGCTGCTTAGAGAGGAAGATTTACAGCGAGTGACGAACCATTTCCGCTCGAAAATCGCCCGCGCCCGCGAATTGCTTGAAGAGCGCGGCCAAGGCAGCACGCTCCATCAAATCATTAAAGAAGTGCTCGACTATCGGAAATGGTTTTCCTTCACTTTGTACTATGAAAAAACAAACGAGCCGAAACGCGAGCTGACGAACCACCGCTTTTACCAATTCAGCGGTGGGGAAAAGGCGATGGCGATGTACATTCCGCTTTTCGCCGCGGCGTATTCGCGCTACCAAGAAGCGGGCGATGATGCCCCGTACATCATTTCGCTCGACGAGGCGTTCGCCGGCGTCGATGAAAACAACATCCGCAACCTGTTCGGACTTGTCGAACAGCTCGGCTTTAACTACATCATGAACTCGCAGGCGCTTTGGGGCGACTACGACACCGTGCCCGCGTTGTCCATTTGCGAACTCGTCCGCCCGCGCAATGCGTCGTTTGTGACCGTCATTCATTACCGTTGGAACGGCCGCGTCAAACAGCTGATGGTCAATGATAAAGAATGGGAGACGATCGAGACGTGAGCACGGCCAAGGAGGCGGCTGCCTTTTTCCGCTCTGAACCGGGCTTCCGCCGTCTGTTTATCGAGATGAAGCACAAGTACGAGTCGCTCGGCCGCGTCGGCGGCGCGGTGTCTTTAGAGGCGTTCACCGATGAAGAGCGGGAGGCGGTGGCCGCCTTTTTCGGCAAAGACGTCTCCCGCGTCTCCCTTATCGCGTTTGAAAAACAGCTCGGACAGACGAGGTTTGCGGGCGTTGGGCTTGTCGAGCTGCTTGAACAGTACTTCGGCGCCCCGCTTGTCTCAAACAAAGAACGGCGCCAGGCGGAGGAAGAGGAACGGGATCGTTTTTTTGCGCGTCTGACCGAGGAGCATCATTGGGTTGAGTCGGTCCGCCCTCAGCGCTTCGTCCAAACGGCGTACGAAACCGACCGCCGTAGCCTGGAGGAGGCCATCCGCCTTGTCAGCGCGGCTCTCGGCCGCCTCCCGCTCCCGTCATACATGCGCCTCCCGCTCTTTGCCCAGCAAGTGGCGGGCGACCCGCATGCGTTCGATTTGTCCACGCTACCGGGGAGATTGTTGCTTTCGGCGTTGCAAGCGACCGTGCCTGGGGACTGGGACATGGCATCTGTAGAGAGCGTCAACGAGTTGCTCCAGTCCGTCGGCTTGCTCCGTGAGGATATCCTGAACTTTGTCACATGCGCCAACATTCTTGCTGAAACCAAGGATGGACCGCATCCTGTTTTCTCCGCTGCCTGGGAGGCGAACACGGCGCTGAACATGCCGCTTAGAGATGTGCTGTCGCTTGTCCGCGCCCGCCCTGCCCATGGGGGGACGGTGTACATTGTCGAAAACGCGGGCGTCTTTTCGACGCTGCTTGACACCCGCGCCCCGCTTGTCAGCACGAACGGGCAAATGAATTTGGCGACGATGAAGCTGCTCGATCTTCTCGCCTCTTCAGGCGCCAAGCTGTATTACTCCGGCGACTTCGACCCAGAAGGATTGGCCATGGCAGAGCGGCTGCAGGAGCGGTATGGACAGGCCGTCACCCTTTGGCGCTTTTCCGTCGAGGATTATAGGGCCGCCAACCCTGTCGTCGACCTCACCCCCGAGCGCCTCGCCAAGCTCGCATCCGTAACGTCGACGCCGCTGCAGCCGCTGAAAGAGGAGATGGCGGAAACGAAAAAAGCGGGGTATCAAGAGGCAATTATCGGGAGGCTGACAGAGGATATCAACGGGTAGTCCATCCACGAGCCAGAGAAGGAGCCCGGAGCGATCGGGTCTCCTTCTCCAAAAGGAATTTTTGCGCATGCTCGTCCGCCTCGAGCTCGATGAAGCGAAACAGCGGCTGTTGTTCGGTTTTTTCGAGACGTATTTGCGGCGATCCGAAGAGGAGGAAGCAAAACGGCGACACGAGGTGAGCCAAATGGAAACGAAGGAAGCAAAGCGTGTGATGGAGCTCATCGTCTCATACGAACAGCGGGGAATGGAAAAGGGAATCGAGAAGGGAATCGAACAAGGGGTCAAACAAGGGATCAAACAAGGTATTAAACAAGGGCGCCAACAAGGGATTGAGGAAGGGAAGCTCGACGTGGTGAAGAGAATGCTGGCGAAAGGATACGATGTCGACACGATCCACGAACTGACCGGACTGCCGGTTGAGAAGATCGAACGGGTGAAGGGGTAAGCAGAGCAGACTCTTCGCCGTCGAGCCTCACATTGTCGTCGACCTCCAATCGTGCAAAAACCCCGGGGGATCGACGACAATGTTTTTTGCGCCAAAATCCTACAGCCATCAAGTATGAATGTTATTGACAGAATATTTAAAACGTGGTTCATCACCACAACATGTACTTGACAAGCGATACGTTCTCCTGAACAAGGATGTGCAAAAATCATTGATTTACTGATTTTTCCTCACAAGCGTAAGTGGGGCATGTTATGAAAAAAATCAAGCACAACTTTTGGTGAAGAGCCTAAAACGTGGTATTCTGGAAACAGCCAAAAGGGGAAAAGCTTGATTTGATGCGCATGGTTTGGGGTTTTTATCGTACCTATGAGGGATTGAAACAAAGGAAATAAGGAAGTGCATGAAGGGCAGTTTTTGCGTTTTTATCGTACCTATGAGGGATTGAAACTCAGGAGCCTCATTTTCATATCGGGGAACTGGATCAAGTTTTTATCGTACCTATGAGGGATTGAAACGGTGTTTCTTTCGTAACCGAATTGCCAAATAACACTTCGGTTTTTATCGTACCTATGAGGGATTGAAACTTCGGCAGATGATCAAAGAAGGCCTGGAATCCGGGATTAGATTCGGCACAGCGAACCGGGAAATCTGCTTGTGTCTACTAGTTGCAATGAATGAACTGGGGGTGAAGAAACCATGATCACGATCTATGACTTGATAGGCTACATTCAAAACATGGACAACATGGACAAATTGGATGAAATCATCAGTCGATGGTACTTTCAAACGTCTGTCTGGACATCACAGGTGAAAGAAGAAGTCAAAAAAGCGGTGGTCGAAATCCTACAACTAGGCGAACCTAAAGTGTACCAGTTTTTTGTGGATATGTACGGTCTTAAAATGTGAAGTTTTTATCGTACCTATAAAGGGATTGAAACGTCATCCCGGTCGTGACAATTGGAGTTCCTTCTGCCGTTTTTATCGTACCTATGACGAATTTCTCACTGTGAGCAGGATGCCGCCTTGGGGACGGCGAATAGAAAAAGAGAGACCATCAAGGTGAGGTGATTGAATGGCGATTGACCACGATCGGCTGTTCAAAGAGCTGATCCGCACGTTTTTCGAAGAGTTTCTGCTCCTCTTTTTCCCCGACATGCACGAGCATATCGATTTCCACCATCTGTCCTTTTTATCCGAAGAGCTGTTTACCGATGTGACGGCCGGTGAAAAGTACCGCGTTGATTTGCTGGTCGAGACGAAGTTGAAAGGCGAAGACGGGCTGATCATCGTGCACGTGGAAACGCAAGGGTATGTCCAGCCGACGTTTGCCGAGCGCATGTTCCTCTATTTCAGCCGCTTGTATGAAACCTACCGGACCCGCATCGTCCCGATCGCCGTCTTCCACTATGATTCTCTCCGCGAGGAACCGTCTGTGTTTTCGATGGAATTTCCGTTTGGGGAAGTGCTGCAGTTTCGCTTTTTTCCGGTGGCGTTGCGGAAGAAGCAGTGGCGGGAGTACATCCGGCACGACAACCCGGTCGCGGCTGCGCTGCTCAGTCAAATGGGGTATACTGAAAGAGAGAAGGTGGAGCTGAAAAAAGAGTTTTTGCGCATGCTGGTGCGGTTGGAGCTCGATGAGGCAAGGCAGCGGCTGCTGCTTGGGTTTTTTGAGACGTACGTGAAGCTGACGGAGGAAGAGGAACAACAGCTGCAAAGCGAGGTGAAGGCGATGGAAACGAAAGAACGAGAGAAAGTGTTGGAGCTGATCATCTCCTACGAGCAAAAAGGGAAGAAAGAGGGGCTGGAAGAAGGGGTAAAACGCGGCCTTGAGCAAGGGATGAAGCAAGGAATGAAGCGGCTCATTGAGACGATGGCGCAAAAAGGGATGACGGCCGCCGAGATTGCCCGGTTGGTTGATCTTTCTGAAGAAGAGGTTCGAAGCTTGCTGAGCGAGTAAGAGGGAAAGGGGGGTCGATCTCATCCTGGTGTTTCCTGTTGAATGAGTAAGAGGGAAAGAAGAAGGCGGTTATCCACCGCCTTTTTTTCATGAAGTTTGACTTCAGCCGCTTGTTCCGTGAGAATCGTACCACGTGATTTTTATCTTAATTAGGCGAGAAAACTCCCACTTCAACGAAGCGAAGCCGAGTAAGTGGGAGATGAATCGCCTTAACTATATTTTGCTGAAAATAGGATAGATTCAGTAAAATATAGTATCATATAGTTAGATGGGAGGTGAAAACATGTATTTTTGTATCAAACAACAGCTAAATGGTTTGACCAAAGAAGAATACTTGACTCTTCGAGAACTGTGCCATATTGCCAAGAACATGTACAACGTCGGATTGTAAATTGGCAAACTTGTCATTGGCTATGCGGAAACATTACAACGCAATATGAATCTAGGAAAAAAGACAAATCAAAACTTTGTCAATATTCCTCTCGGTAACATAAAAGAAAAACTAGAATATCTTTGTGAATTTTACGGCATTGAATTCTTGAAACAGGAAGAATCATATACGTCTCAAGCCAGCTTTTTTGACGGCGATGAGATTCCTGAATATAATGCCGACAATCCAAAAGAATATAAGTTCAGCGGCAAACGTATTAAGCGCGGCTTGTATCGAACAAAGTCTGGCAAACTAATTAATGCTGATGTCAATGGCGCATTAAACATCTTAAAGAAAAGTAAAGCTGTAGACCTGAGTGTCTTATGCTCTAGCGGCGAAGTGGACACGCCTCAAAGAATAAGGATTGCTTGAAGCAGTCAAACTTCTTTGGAAGCCCCTACTTCAAATTTTCGCTAGAAAATTAAGTGGGGGTAGTTCACGGATAGATCATTTCTCTATATACATGCTCATGGAAAAATGAACATTTGCCTTCTCCTTCAACTAACTTCCTCCCCCCGTGGCTCAGCTTGTAGATTGAGCCCGCAGGATCTGTAAAGGAAGTGTTGCAACGCTTAGGGTGTGCAGGATAACGGAGAGGTTAACTCTTCTTGTTGCATGTATATAGATGAGCAAATGAACTGTAATAAATTTGCAACCAAACAAAAAAGGAGACATGAACCGGACTCCTTGGTTAGAATCAATGTGCCAACCATTCCTACAGGTTCATGTCTCATGAATGGATAAGCACGTTATCAAGGAGCTCACAAGTTTTTCATAACATTGGGGTTCACCTTTTCGGTTTTGAAGCATCACGTTCGTCTCGTCGCCGCCTTGATCACCAAGGGATTTTCCGGAACGTTGACCGTTCTCGATGATGCAATCAAAAACCAGCCTCATGCCGACTAAGGGGCCCCTTGTTTGCCTCTCTTAAAAATGCACATCTACTAATTTGAAGGCAGGATTCTGACACAATGTGCTGATGTACATCCTAGCTCTCCATTTTTTCTATCTTCCATGCAGGATTTTTGCCTCTTGCCCGCGAATCGATATGTTGAACATGTTCAAAGAGGGGTGATGGAATGGCCATTGACCATGACCGGCTGTTCAAAGAACTGATCCAAACGTTCTTCGAAGAGTTTCTCCTTCTCTTTTTCCCCGACATCCACGAGCATATCGATTTCCGCCATTTGTCCTTTTTGTCCGAAGAGCTGTTCACGGATGTGACCGCAGGAGAAAAGTACCGCGTCGATCTGTTGGTCGAGACGAAGCTGAAAGGAGAAGATGGGCTGATCATCGTTCATGTGGAGAATCAAAGCTACGTGCAGCCATCGTTTCCAGAGCGCATGTTTGTCTATTTCAGCCGTCTGTTTGAAAAATACCGCACCCGCATCGTTCCGATCGCCGTCTTCAGCCATGATGCCCTCCGCGAGGAGCCGTCCGTGTTTTCGATCGAGTTTCCCTTTGGCGAGGTGCTGCAGTTCCGCTTTTTCCCGGTGGAGTTGCGCAAGAAACATTGGCGGGACTACATCCGGCATGACAATCCGATCGCGGCTGCCCTCCTTGGCAAAATGGGGTATACTGAAAGTGAGAAAGTCGAGTTGAAAAAAGAGTTTTTGCGCATGTTGGTGCGATTGGAGCTGGATGAAGCGAGGCAGCGGCTGCTCTTGGGTTTTTTTGAAACGTATGTGAAGTTGTCGGAGGAGGAAGAGCAACAACTCCAAAGAGAGGTGAGGGCGATGGAAACGAAAGAAAAAGAGAACGTGTTGGAGCTGATCATTTCCTATGAGCAAAAGGGAAGGAAACAAGGAATGAAACAGCTGATTCGTAACATGGCACGCAAAGGAATGACGGTGGAAGACATTGCTCGGTTGGTGGATCTTTCAGAGGAAGATGTTCGGGGATTGCTTAGAGAGTAGGGAAATCAAACACAAGAGGTGGCCATCTAACGAGGGTATTTCGATGTGATGATTGTGGAATTGAACTTGACAGAGATCGAAACGACAGTATCAATCTTTCGAGATATCCTGCATAGCGACTGGTACCGTGAGTTGCACGGGAAGTGAAGCCTTCGGAGCGTCAATCAAACGAGAGCAGTTTCGGCGAAATCGGACAAGGATCAAGCAGGGAATGAAGTATGGGATTGAACAAGGACGCCAAAAAGGATCGAGGAAGGGAAACCCGACATCGCGAAGGAAATGTTGATGAAAGGGTAGGATATCGACACGATCCACGAACTGACCGGGCTGCCGGCGGAAAAGATCGAACAGCCGAAGAAGTCAACCCGCCTTTGCATTGTCGTCGACCTCCAATCATGCAAAAAACCCGGGGGATCGACGACAATGGTTTTTGACGCTCCAAGCCTACAGCCATCACGATTGAAAGTCATTGACAGAATTTTTGAAACGTGCTATGCTGAAAATAGCTCCAAACCGAAAAGCTTGATGGAACAAGCATTTTTGGGGTTTTTATCGTACCTACGAGGGATTGAAACCGGAGTCGGCCGCTTTCTCCACGCGTTTCCGCCCAGTTTTTGTCGCGCCTATAAGAGGCGAAACCCTCTTCAATGTCACGCCATCGTATGAACGTCTTCCGTTTGAAGAAACCGGATGGCTGCACTTCCCCGATCGACCGCTTCGTTTTGCTTCGGCTGCTCATTCTTGCGCCGCTTGCTTTGCAGGAAGCCGCTTTTTTGTTTCGCACATGGAGAACGTTTTGGCATCTGCTTTTTTTGTATGGCCCCATTGATCCACCAGGCATGGTTGTTCACCGCCTTTCTTTGCCGCTGCTGCATTTCCTCAGTCCGATGCGATATACTTGACATGGGAACAATCACGCTTCTTTCTCGTTCACCGTCGTGTCGGCGGACATGCTGCGTTGGCGTTGGACGGTTTGAAAGAAGGCGGAGAAAAGCGACGGGGGTGGGATGGATGCGCCGCAAGCTTCGCGATCTCGGTTTTTCCATCGGCACGCTTCCGGTGGGGAGACGCAATCAAATCACGGATGTGCCTGGGGTGCGGGTCGGTCATGTGACGATTCGTAAAGATGTCGATGAACGGACGGTGATTCGCACCGGGGTGACGGCGGTGTTGCCGCATGGGGGGAATTGGTTTTTAGAGAAAGTGCCGGCGGCTTGTTTTGTGTTGAACGGGTTTGGGAAAACGACCGGGTTGGTGCAGGTGGAGGAGCTTGGGACGATCGAGTCGCCGATTATGCTGACGAATACGTTCAGTGTCGGGGAAGTTTGGCAAGGGACGCTCGAATCCATGCTTGCTGCGACGCCGGAGATTGGCGATACGACCGGGTCGGTCAACATTGTCGTCGGGGAATGCAATGACAGCTATTTGAATACAGCGCGGGTGATGGCGGTGACGAAGGAGCATGCGAAAGAGGCGATTGCCGCGGCGCGGGTGGAGATGGAAGAAGGGGCGATCGGCGCGGGGACGGGGATGATGTGTTTCGGCTGGAAAGGGGGCGTCGGCAGTTCATCGCGGATCGCGGGCGGGATGTATACGGTCGGGGCGCTTGTCGTGAGCAATTTCGGCCGGCGTGAGGAGTTGCGGTTCGTGCCGTATATGCCGCCGTCGTTCGATGAACGGGATGTGCCGCCTGGGTCGATTATGATGATCATCGCGACCGATGCGCCGCTCGATGCCCGGCAGTTGAAGCGGCTGGCGAGGCGGGCGACGGTGGGGCTCGGGCGGACGGGAAGCTGCGTCCATCACGGGAGCGGTGATATTGTGATTGCGTTTTCCAACGCTTACACGATCCCGCATTTTTCCGATTCTGCCCTTCAATCGGTCCCGCCGCTCATCCGCGACGATGCGCCGCTTATGAATGAGCTGTTCCAAGCGGCGATTGAGGCGACCGAGGAAGCGATTTGGAATTCGCTCACGATGGCGGAGACGACAACCGGACGCAACGGGCGGGTGGGGGAGGCGATTCCGTATTCGTTGCTTCGACGGATGGGAGAATGAGCGAAAACGGCCTGAAAGGGATTCCTCTCAGGCCGTTTTTCATTGCCTTGGCCGCGCTGTCAGTGGCGGATGTGAAGGCGGTGCGCCCAGGCGGCGATTTTTTCTTTCATGTCTTCGCGCCATGCGCGGTCGTGGACGGTGTATCCGACCAAAGCTCCTGTGGCGATGAGGAGCAGCCCTGACAAGGCGAAAATGGCCGAAATGGATGCGAATCCTGCGATGGCTCCCGCTGCCGTCGGACCAGCGAGGTTGCCGAGAAAGCGGCTGCTGGCTGTGACGCCGAACACCCGCCCTTGGATGCGGCGCGGGCATTGCGCGTTAATCAGCGCTTGAATGGCAGGCCATACGCCGCCGACGACAAGCCCTTGCAAGAAGCGCCAGACGTACAATTCATAAAGATGGTCCGTCCATACTTGCGGCAAGGCGAACAGGCCGGAGAGCAGAAGCAACATCGGCAGTGTTTTCTCCTGCCCGATCCGGTCGCCGAGCTTGCCTAAATACGGCGCGCCGATGATCGTGGCGATTCCGGTGATCGAGGAGGCGAGCCCTGATAGAAATGCGAGATTGCGAGAATCGCCGACGAGCGATTGGACGAAAATCGTCATCATCGAGTTGACGCCGAGAACTGCGATTTGCACGAGAAAGGTGGCGACAAACAAGATGACGAGCGGCCGATGGGCGAATACTTCTTTGAAACTGGCATGGCGCTCTTGCGTCTGCGGCGCGACGGGGTCTTTGTCGAGCCAAAAGACGACAGGAAGCAATGTCGCCAAAATGCAAAACCCGGTCACGAGAAACACCGGGCGGAAGCCGAACCAATCGGATAAGGCGCCGCCGATGAGCGGCCCGATGATGTTGCCGGCGATGCTTCCCGTCTGCAGCGTCCCGAGCGCCTCGCCGCTATGGTCTCTCGGCACAACGCGGGCCAAGTATGAAAACGAGACAGTGATAAATCCAGAGAAAAAGCCGACAAGAAATCGGAGAGCAAGCAGCGCCATCGGCGAATGGGCGAACGCCATGCAGCTGGTGATCAGCCCCATGCCAATCCCTGCGCGGATGAGGTTGGCGCGCTGGCCGTACTTGTCGGCGAACATGCCCCAAATCGGCGCCATGATGGCCGCCGACAAAAACGTCGCCGAAAAGACAAGACCGGTCCAGACGCTCAACGAATGGTGCTCGGTGACGCCCATTTCCCACAACAGCAGCGACAAAAACGGAATGACCATCGTCATTCCCGCCGACACCATGAAATTGCACAGCCAAAGGATGCGGACGTTTCGTTTCCAGTTCAAGGAAGGTCATCTCCTGTATTCTTTCGTCTCTCTAATTAATTTTAGCACGATGGAAAAACAAAGGAAACGATTTTGCTTATCAATGGGGCAAGACCATGGCATCGGGCATCGTTCAGGCTTGTCGCGGGCTGCATGTGCTTTTGGCCGCCGCTTGTCCAAGGGAGCGAAACAAACGAATCCCCCTTGCCAACTCGGCAAGGGGGTGATCTATGTCAAAAGGGGGGAGGGGGAAATTAGGCGTTATGCGCTTGGGCGTCTTTCCATTTCGCCAGTTCACGTTCCACTTCTTCGTCAAACGGCAAAGGGGACAACACGGCGTTCGTTCCGAATCGGGCGGCTGCCGCTTCGGCTTCTAAGGCGATGACGCGCTCTTCCATGCGGGCGAATCCGCGCAGCGCCTCGTCGGCGGAAAAGGAGGCGAGCGCCGAGTCGATTTGCTTCAACGCTTGCGCGGCGTTAACGCGGGTAGCGAGCTCCAGCTGCTTAGCTGCGAGCTCGTCGTACCGCTCGCGCAGTTGGTTTAGACGGTTGGCGACTTCCGCCGTTTTCGCTTTGATGGCGTCGTATTGTTGTTTGTACGCCTCCAGCTTTTTCTCATACAACAGCTTGTCGCGCAAGGCGAGTTTGGCGACGGCTTCTTCGTTGCGCTCGAGCGCCAGTTTCGCTTGGCGGCTCCGTTTTTCAATCGTCGCCTCCGCTTGGGCGATGAGCGTCTCATAGCGCCGCTCGGCGACCCATTGCTGGGCGAGCGCCTGGCGCCCTCGTTCGAGCTGTTCTTCAAGTTCGCGCAAATATTGTTTTGTCATGGCGACAGGGTCTTCCCAGCGGTCGATTTGTTCGTTCACTTCAGCGAGAACGATCGTCTTCATTCGGCGAAAAATGCCCATTTGTTTGTGCCTCCTTTTGAATCGTTTTTTCCCATTCATCAAGCCAATCGGCGGAAACGGATGGCGCCGCTGGCATCAACGCCTCAACAGCAGATGGTTTGCGCGCTTGACGCCGCCCCGAGGCGTACACCGCGGCCAGTGCAAGCAAAATCAACACCCATTTCGGCAGGAGCGCCGCAATCCCTACAGCGACGAGCACCCAGCCGATCCAGCGCTTCGACCGCGCCGCGGCGAGCCATACGGCCCCGACGGCGGCAAGCAAAAGAGGAATGAGCCACTTTAGGAACAACATCGGCATCATCCAGCCATCGCGCCGCTCCATGATGAACTCCCGATGGGGATGACCGAATCCGCCCGGCATGCCGTCAAACGGAGCGCCCGGACGCCCGTGCGCCATCACTTCATGCGGAGCGAGGACGTGAAACAGGCTGACCCCCGCGAGAGCGACAAAGGCGAGCAGAAACACCGCTCGAGCTTTTTTCAATCTCGTCACCTCCTTTTGTGTGGTGGACTGGCTTACGGTTTGTATTGTAGAAGGGGAAGGAGAAAATTAGGTGAAAAGCGAATGTTTTTTGAAGGGGTTTTGAGCATATCATCCATTAGGGGGGAGCTGCGAGATGAACGGTGATGTTCGCATGACAGGTGGGGGAGGAAGGAAAGACGTGGTTCGGTCGTATGGGGTTGATGTGGGCGGCGCTTTGTTGGTGTTGTGGTTTTCCTTTTTGTTTCCGACGTTTTATGTTGGATATTATGCGTACGGCTCGTTTTTGGGGTTTGCCATCGGTTCGTTGATCGTCGGCCTAGCGAGAATTCGATGGCATCCGCAGGCGCGGTTCGGCGGTACTCTGATCGGTTCGTTCCTCATCATCGCGGTGTCTGTCCTCATCATCCGCCTGTTTCCCATCGAAATCCGCGATGTCGGAGACTTGGTTATGCAGTATATCAACGCGGTTGTGAATGCGTTGATATATTTGGCATTCTCCACGCCCTCCACCTGTTGCATCGCCTGAAGCAGGGCGACGTTCCGTTTGCGAAAAAACGCTGAAGCGGCTCATAACGCCTGTCTCACCGTTCAAGAATCATTAGTTGAAATGTGAGGAAGAACATGAAAAACTGTTCTCCATCATTGTCCCTTGCATCAGAGAGAAATCATGAAAGAATGATAACGATGGCAAGGGTCGATAGAAAAAAACAAGCTTCTGAAGCATTACGCTTCAGAAGCTTGTTCGACGGCCGTGGCAAATTGGCGGCGATGTTGGATAGTCAAATAAACGAGTGTTCCCATCATCATGGCAACAACAAATAGAAGCAGCTTGCCGATGTTTTCCCACATAAACGAGAAATCACCGCTTGAGATGACCGCTTTCAATCCGAAAACCGAATACGTCATCGGAAGCCATGCGTTAAAGTGTTGCAACGAGCGGGGAATTAGTTCGAGCGGGAATGTTCCCGCGCTTGTTGTCAATTGCAAAATCAGCACGACAATCGCGATAAATCTTCCTGGATCGCCGAACACGGTAACAAGAAATTGAATGACAGATAAAAATGTGATGCTAGTGACAATGCTAAACACGATAAAGAGCGGGACGCTTTTTACGTGTAAATCGAGTCCAACCAGCAACACGACATCCGCCAGCAGTGCTTGCAAAATCCCAACGCCGATCAAGACGCCGAATTTAGCCAAAAACCAATGCAATGGCGAACGTGGAACCCCTGCTGGTTCGCGAAGCGGAAAGACGATGGAAAGCAACAGCGCTCCGACAAACAATCCGAGTGACAAGAAGTACGGCGTAAACCCTGTTCCGTAGTTCGGCACTTTATTGATTTCTTCCTTGTGGAGATTCACTGGTTGGGCAAACATGTCGTAGACAGCCTTATTGGCTTTGACATCGCTTGCTTGTTCGGCTCCTTCTTTCAACTTATCCGCCAATTCTTTCGAGCCGTCTGTCAGTTGGTTGACACCATCTTGCAAATGTTTTGTCCCGTTCGTTAATTCCTTCGTTCCAGCCGCTACTTGTTGTGAACCGTTTGCCAACCGACGCGTGCCATCTTGAAGCTGATCTGCTCCTTGAGCCAATGTTTGCAGGCCTGAAGAAAGTGTTCCACTGCCATGGGCAAGCTGGCTTGCTCCTTGTGCAGCTTCTTGCATTTTGTCATACATTGTTTTCATGCCGCTGACGAGTTGTTCTTGGCCATTCGCCAGTGCGTCTGCGCCATTGACAAGTTGTTGTTGACCGGCAAGCAGTTCATCGACTCCGCGATCGAGAGCGATATGCCCTTCGTGCAGCTTTTTCGCCCCCTTGTTTAACAACGCTGCGTTTGATTGTAATGCTTTGGCTCCATCGTTTAACTGCGCAATGCCGTTTTCGACTTGTTTGTTTAATTCCTCAACATTTTTCTTTAGCTGCTCATACACCGCCTTTTGTTGTGTCGGATCGGGGGGGTGAGCAATGAGTGCATCAAGCTGCGCCGCTAACTGTTCAAGCCCGCCTGTTGCCCCTGTTTGAACTTTTGCGGCTCCTTCCTGCCACTGAGCCAGTGAAGCTGTGAGCTTTTCCGCTCCATCGCTCAATTTTTCAGATCCTTGTAAAAGCTGCGGAATGCGGGCGTCGAGCGCTTGCATCCCCTCATATACGCGTCTTGTCCCTGAAGCAAGATTCGCTGTTCCTTGCTGAGCCTGCTTTGCTCCGGAGAGGAGTTTCTCTTGCCCAGTGGTCATTTGTTTCATCCCGTTGTAAAGCGTTTCGATTCCGGTTTGAACTTGCAATGAGCCATTGGCAGCTTGGTGCAGTCCGTCAGTAAAGCTCACGGATTTTTCCGCGAGTGTCGCTAAATGGTGATATAACGTTTCACTTCCGTCTTGTGCTTTTTTCATGCCATCATACAGTCGGTTTGTTCCGTCTTGTGCTTGGCTGAGTCCGTCATGCAGTTGTGCGGCTCCGTCGCTCGCGTTTGTCAATCCGTCAGCGACAGTTTGAATCGTATCAAACATGCTTTCGGCATATGTTTCTGTTATGGCGTTCGCTACTTCGTTTTTTATTTTTTCAACTGCAGTTTCGCCGATTTGTGCCGATAGAAAGTTAAATCCCTCATTCGGTTTGTAAATGAGCTGCAGTTTTTTCGGATGATCGTCTTGCAGCGTTGTCGCATTCCGGGAAAAATCGTCAGGGATTTGAATGAGCATATAATACTTTTGTTCTTTTAACCCTTTTTCCCCTTCATGTTCGGTTACAAAATGCCAGTCAAACTGCTTGTTCTCTTTTAACTTTTCGACAAGATCTTCCCCAAGATGAATCTCTTTGCCGTTGAGAACCGCCCCTTTGTCTTGGTTGACTACAGCGACGGGAAGTTCATCCAAATGATCGTATGGATCCCAAAATGCCCATAGAAACATGCCGCTGTATAGAAGAGGGATGAATAATACAGCTATGACAGGAATCAGCACTTTGCGGTTGGTCAGAATGGCCTTCCATTCTTTCAACCATAATTGAAATGCGTGCATGCCCGAACCTCCTTTGTTTATAATTATGACTGATTTGTCCATTTAGTCATTTTTAGCCCAAAAAGTGAAGGATTATCATGGAGACAATCCTTTCAGCAAATACAGATCAAACAGTTCGGCAATGGTTTGTTGAGACAATGGTTCGTGATCTTTTTCCCATTCAATGCTTAATGCGATGTACATTTTAAACATGAAAAATGCCGTCAACTCAGGATCGCAAGAGCGAATGTCCCCTTTTGCCATCGCTTCTTCAATTTTTTCGCGAATATAGGCAATCATTTCGCGATCAAGGCGTTTCATCACATCTCGTACAGCTGCGGTGCCAATATCCCGCATTTCTTGCAAAAGTTTGATGGTTAATTCATGTTCTTGACGGAATGTAAAAATACGCTGCAAGGCGCGTTGGACGTTTTCGCTGAACGGCAAACGATCATCCATAGCCGCATCCGCTTCATGCTTAATTTCGGATATAACAGAGGAAACGATATGGTCAAGCAGCTCTTCTTTGCTTTTGAAAAATGTATAAATCGTTCCTTTGCCGACATTAGCCATCTTCGCTACTTGATCCATTGTCGTTGCTTTGTAGCCGAACAGCGAAAATGATTGAGTGGCGGCATCAATAATTTGTTGTTTTTTATCCGACATGGGCATTCATCCTTCATTTTTGACTAAATGGACAATTTGGTCATTACGTTTTGAATTATAACATGAATATGTTCGGTTTGCAACAGCAACAAAGTATGATGTTTCGTTTTTCTCACTCAACGGCACGTTCTGTTAGGGGAAGGAAGCCTTCGCCTTGCTGTTTTGTCCTCCGGATTTAGCAAGGAAGACGAACAAGAAATTCGGTTCCTTCCCCGATTTGACTATGGACGTGGATCGCGCCGCCGTGGGCGTCGACGATCCATTTGGCGATCGACAGCCCGAGGCCGTGGCCGCCTTGTTGGCGCGAGCGCGCTTTGTCGACGCGGTAAAAGCGGTCGAAAATGCGGCCGATGTCTTCCGGCGGGATGCCGATGCCGGTGTCTTTGACGGAAAGGAACACGTGCTTTGGCTCGGTGCGGATCGACAGCGTCACCTCGCCGCCTTCGGGGGTGTATTTGATCGCGTTGTCGAGCAAAATGTACAATAGCTGCGTCAATTTGTCTGGGTCAGCGGTGACGAGCGCTTGCTCGGGAGCGTGAAAATGCATCGTAATCTGTTTTTTCGCCGCCAGTTCCGACATGATCTGGAACGTGCGCTCGGCGTGCGGGCGGAAATCGAACGTTTGTTTTGAAAGCTCCAGCGCGGCGTGTTTCGCATCCGCGCGGGCGAGCGTCAACAAGTCGTTCATCAGTTTCGTGATTCGCTTCAATTCGTCACGCAGGCGGTCGAGCAGGCGGCGGGCAAAGTCGTTTTTCATCACATCCTCCTCAAGCGCAAGCGCCTCGACGGACGAGAAGACGACGCTGAGCGGCGTCCGCAGCTCATGAGAGGCGTCGGCGACGAACTGGCGCTGCCGCTCGTACGCTTCTTCAATCGGTGCGAGCGCGCGCTTGGACATAAAGAAGCTGAGCGCCACGCCGACGGCAAGAAACAGCACCGATAAGCCGATGAGCACAATGAGCAGCCAATGGAACACGCCGAAAAACGACGTGACGTCCATGCCGATATACAGCATGCCCACGAAATCGCCGTGGATGACGAGCGGACGGGCGGCGGCGAGCACGCGCCAGTCGCGGGCCGCTTCGCGCGCGAGGCCGGGCATATGTTCCGGCAAAGAGACGCTCATGTAGACGGGAGCGCGCTCATTTGCCTTGAGATGGGACAAGGCGTTTAAAAAATACGGACGCAGGCGCGGGTGGACTTCATCCCCGGCGAGCAGGCCCCCGTCCGGGCCGATGACGTAAAAAAAGAGTTGGTCTTCGCTTAACAAAATGACATTTTCATCATCAAACAAGTCGAAATTGCTTTGCTTGAGCAGCACTTGTTCGATCGTATTCGCCTCTTGCTCGGCGAGGCGGCTGATGCGCCGCTCTTGGTCAGAAGTGGCGATCCAGTAAAACAAGGCCGCGGCGATCATGACAAACAAGGCGAGAAACAACGTGAAAATGCCGCTGTAGAGCGCTGTCAGCCGCCAATGGGCGCGGCGGAACAAGTCGGCGCTTCCTAGGCGGCGCAGCCAGTCGCGCCATTCCCTCCAGTTATTTTTCAATTTTATACCCCACTCCTCGAACGGTTTGGATGACATCATCTTTCAACTTTTTGCGCAATAGCTTGATCGTCGCGTCGATCGTTTTCATTGACACATCGGCATCCCACCCCCAGACGCGGTCCAATATCGTTTCGCGCGGCACGACTTGCCCTTGGTTTTGCACGAGCAAATCGAGAAGCTGAAACTCGCGTGGAGTGAGGAAAATCTCTTCATCGCCGCGATGGAGCGTATGGCTTGTCCGGTTTAAGGTGAAGCCGTGAAACGCCACTTTTTCCTCTTGAAGCGGGACGAACGTCCGCCGTGCGAGCGCCTTGAGCCGCGCGACGAGCTCGTCGATTTCAAACGGTTTGACCAAGTAATCGTCCGCTCCCGCCTCAAGCCCGGTGACGCGGTCGTGGACGGCGTCTTTCGCCGTCAGCATCAAAATCGCGCCCGTGTAGCCGTTTTGCCTCAACCGTCGACAAATGTCCACCCCATCGCCGTTTGGAAGCATCCAATCGAGTACGACGACATCGTAAAACTCCGCCATGGCGTAATCGTATGCGTCTTCGCCCTCTTGAACCCAATCGATATGGTCGATCCCTTTCTTTTTCAATAAGTGAACGATCAGCTCCCCTAGGTGAAGATCGTCCTCGGCCAGCAAAATTTTCATCGCCATTCCTCCCGTTCTGTCTCTCTTCCTTCTTATCATATCAAATCGTTCGTGAAAAAACGGTGAAAACGCAGCCGATTCGCCGCGCAGAAGGCCGTTCTCTCAAAAAGAATTTTCACCATTTTTTCACCTTCCTTGGCTATCATGATGGACGAAGAGGAAAAGGAGGAAAACGGCGATGAGGAAAATGAGGAATTTGCATCTTTGGATTGGGCTGATCAGTTCGATCTTTTTGCTTGTTGAGGCGGTGACGGGGCTCCTTCTATCCGAGCCGTGGCTCATTGGCTAGGCGGAGCGCGGCGAGATGCACCGCGCCGCGCAGGAAGGAATGAACGCGTTCGGGGCGGGGCAGACGTCGGGAGCGGGGGCATCTACGGCCCCGATGGCACCGCGCGACGAGGGAGGCGGATCGTCGCTCATGATGTTCGTCCGCCAGCTGCACGAAGGGAGAATCGGTTCGCTTGACATCCGCTGGGCGGTTGATGTCGCGGCGGTGGCGATGATCATTTTGACCGCGACGGGGATTTTCCTGTCGATCCGCACGCTCGCAGCGGGACGGAGGCGGAAGCAGAAGCGGATGACGCCAGCGCCGGAGACGACATAACGTACGCAGGAAGGGATGAAACGATGCATCAGAACAACCGAAAGAAACAACGACGCTGGTCTTCTCTTTATGCAAGGCCGATCGATGTCGGTGGCATCGTCGTATTTCGCCCGCCATTTCACTGCTTGGCGGCCATTCGCTCGAAGATGCTGCATATTCCATCATGGATCATGAAGGAGGAGATGACCCATGGACATGATGCCATTTGAACCAACCCCAACGCCAGAACCGAAACGCCGCGGCCGCTTCGTATCGTGGCTCGCCGCTTCCGTCGCAGGGGCGGTGATTGGGAGCGCGGCGACGTGGTATGTGGCGCCGAAATGGATGCATGGAGAAACGAATTCCCAAACGGAAACAGCGGAAACGACCGCAAAAAGCGAGGCGCTGCCGCTGCAGCCGACGGGGAACGTCAACACGAACATGATCGCCGCCATTAATAAAGTGGCCGATGCGGTCGTCGGCGTCGTCAACATTCAAAAACAAGTCGACTTTTTCTCCGAACAAGCGCAAGATACGGAAGCGGGGACGGGGTCGGGCGTCATCTTTAAAAAAGAAGGCAATGCGGCCTACATTGTGACGAACAACCATGTCATTGAAGGGGCAAACAAAGTCGAAGTGGCGCTTCCGAACGGCAAAAAAGTGAAAGCCGACATCGTCGGCGCGGATGCACTCACCGACCTTGCCGTCTTGAAAATCCCCGTTGAAGGGGTGACGAAAGTGGCGAGCTTCGGCGACTCGTCGAAGGTGAAAATCGGCGAGCCTGTCGCGGCGATCGGCAACCCGCTCGGCCTTGATTTGTCGCGGACGGTGACGGAAGGGATCGTCAGCGGCAAACGGACGATGCCCGTCTCAACGTCAGCGGGCGATTGGGAAATCGACGTCATCCAAACGGACGCCGCGATCAACCCGGGCAACAGCGGTGGGGCGCTCATTAACAGCGCGGGGCAAGTGATCGGCATCAACAGCATGAAAATCGCGGAAACGGGCGTCGAAGGGCTCGGCTTTGCCATCCCGAGCGAAAACGTCAAACCGATCGTCGAACAGCTCATGAAAGACGGCAAAATCAAACGCCCGTACCTTGGCGTCCAGCTTGTCGATGTGGCGGATTTGTCCGATGACGTCCGCACGAATGAATTGAAATTGCCGTCGAACATCACAAGCGGGGCAGCCGTCACGTCCGTCGAACCGTTCTCCCCAGCCGCCGAGGCCGGATTGAAATCGAAAGACGTCATCACGGCGATCAACGGGGAGAAAATCGACAGCGTCAGCGCGTTGCGCAAATATTTGTATACGAAAACATCGGTGGGCGATCGCATCAAACTGACGATCTATCGCGATGGGTTTGAGACGACCGTATCCGTCACCTTAAAAGCGAGAGACAGCAGCCAATCGTAAGAAACAGCGCCTCTTTTCAGCCGAAGCGGCTGGAAAGAGGCGATTTTCATTTTCGTGTGGAGCGCTTGCTCATGATGCTGGAGTATAAAGCGAAATGAGACGGCTGTACGTTGATTCCGTGTCGTCAGCACTTTGTATCGAGTCTGCTCATATTGCGAGAGCTGGCATGACGACGCGCAGCCGCTGCATGTCCGAGAGTGGGTGCGCCCGCAATGCAGGGGGCCCCATGATCCGAATCATCACTTCGCTCGGAATGATGTTGGAGGAAGGGCTTCGTTTGCTGTTGTCACAAGGCAGCCGAACCATGGGACGCACGGGGACGGCTTGGCTGGCAGCCTGCCGTGGGGCGGGTATTTCCAAGAATTCCCCAACTCTAAGCGTGAGCGCAGATGGGAGAGTGTTCGTACCCTCTAATTTTTGTGAATATATGACTATTTTGGTTCATCACCAAAAGATGTACTTGACTTTTAAAGACAAACATGATAGCAATGTTGCTCAAAGAGATGTGTGGTATAAAAAGGAAAAATGCTGTTTTGATTTTCTCTATCATAATCGTCTTTCTTTGTCAAGTACACTTTGTGGTGAAGAGCCACTATTTTTCCATTAGTAATAAATACTCTTTTTTTTTTTTGCATTTCTAATAGAATTTTAATTGTAAATATATTGATTTAACGGAGGTGTTTGTATTTTATGAAAAAATCTTTCTTGCTCTCTCCACTTGTCGCTTTGAGCCTCATTTGCACATCGGGTGTTCCGTTGGTGTATGCTGAGTCGGGGGTGCAAGTAAATAAGGTAAAAATCCAGATGGAACAAGAAATGGACAAGAAACAGCAAGAAGAGCGTCAGGAAATCATAAATTTAATCAATGAACCTGTTGATCAAGAAGCGGTGAAGAAAGAAATAGAGTGGATGAAAAAGAATGCTCCTGACAAGTATAATCAAGTTATTAGCGGGCAACAGGCAAAAGGGGTATCAGCATTAGCATCAAGTGGTGCCTTAGGAACTAATGGGGACATCTTAATTACTTATGATAGTGAAAGTTCTGGATGGAATCATGGTCATGCTGCCATTGTCCGTTGGGATGGTGAATATATAATTGAAGCATGGCCAGGTGAAGGAGTCCGCTACTACGTTAACAACTGGAAAACACGTTGGAAAACATGGAAAGGACTTTGGGTGAAAGGGGCAATGGGAGAGGATTATACATCAGCACAGTCATACGCTAGAGCACAAATCGGTGAGCCGTATAGTTTAACAGCCACAAAAGGTCAATCATCAAAATGGTATTGCTCGTTGCTCGTGTGGAAAGCGTGGGAGAATCGAGGATTTGATTTGGATGACGATGGAGGCATCATCGTGACCCCGTCTGACTTGGATCAAGACTCTGAGACAATAACCTATGCTAGCAGCAACTAAAAGAGCGGACGGAGGATATTTCAATGTGTGTGTAGAAGGGTATACCATCCAAATAACGGTTATGCCCTTCTATTTTTATCCGTTCATCCCCGCAACTTGAAAACATTACGGAGGGAAAAACGTGGATTTACTGACTTTGAGGGTGTAAGCAAAGCGTGTTGTGAATTTGAGCAGTTGCTTCATCATAGAGGGGGGCAAATCTTTCTGCAAGGAAGGAAACGTTCTCGATTTCATAGAATATTACAACCACCACGGATGGAAGGGGATTCAAATGGGCCCAAGTGCACCACTATGGATGTCAATGTTGTACTACATCATGTGCGCTGCCACGTTGCTCGTTGGGGTGGCGATGCTGGTGAAAGGAACGGTTCGCCGCTTGTATTCGCTCGTTGCAGTGATCGCAGTGCCGCTCTTTTTTCTGAACAATTTTCACACCATCGCCAGGGTCGGCGTCGATCCGTTCGCCTACTGGCAGCAATCCCTCATCGAAGGACAATGGTGGGCGTGGCTGTCGCTTGCGTTGTTTCTTTACATCGTCTGGTACTGGGCATGGCTTGTCCAGTGCATAGGAGGTCAAAAGGAAGGACAAGTTTGGTGGAAGCGGCAGAGATGGATATGGGTGGTGCTGGCGGCAGCCGCGCCTGCCATCGTGTATTGGGGGCAGAACGTTGGCGATTCCATCGTCTCCTCGGTGCGGACGTATGAACCGTCCAAAGCTCACTTGTCGAAAGATCCGTCAGCGCGCATTTTCTTTTTGTATTCTCACCCATTGGCGCGAGAGTCGTATATCGTGGAGACGGACGAACATCGTGTGCGCAAAGTGGTGACGCTGAAAGCGGTTGGAATATCTCGCCTTTCGCCCGCTTCCTCAACAAAGGAACTGTTGTTGTGGTCAGATTATACGGGACGGCATGTCTATCGACTGAATCGAGACACATGGACATTGGTCGATCAAGAAGCGGTCTCCAGCCCTCTTTCGTTTGCCTCGATGGAGGGGGAGTGGGAGATTCGTTCACTGAATCAAGATGTCAACACTCATAAACTAGAAGTCCGGAAAGGGGGAAAATTGCTATTTTCGAAGCGGTTCCCTCCTTACATTCTTCAAGTTTTGCGTGCAGAGCCGCATTTCTATGTGTTTGCTGATGCGATGGAACAGGAGCACGGTGTATTGTATGTGTTGGATCAGCGCGGTTCCGTAGTGAAGGAAATTTCGTTGCCTACGTCCTTCGCGCGCTCCATGGCGGTCTTTCACGGCCGCCTTGTCATCGCCACGAAACCTCGCCTCACCATCGTGGATCCGCATTCATGGCGAGTGGCCTATTGGGGCATGGGGCAAGAAGAGACGCAGTTCGATCAGCTTTACGTGAAGGGAGACACGCTGTGGGTGAGCTATGTCCAGAGGGGAAAGTCAGGATGGCTTGCGCTGAATGATCAGTTTAAGGTGATGGAGAAGCATGAGCTGCCGTCAGTGTACTGGGAAGCGCGGTTTTACGGCGACTATGTGTATGCATTGTTTGAGCCGCAGGAGGGGAACAAGGCGGACCATGCTGGAGAAATGAACATTTTCCATCTTCGTACAGGCCAACTTGCCGCCAAGTTTACCGTGCCGAAGCAAAAGCACAACTTGCAGACATTTCAGGTGATGGATGAAATACAATAGGAGTAGGGGATAACGATAGGTCCGAGCATGCCGTTATGGATGTTGATTGGATACTGGGCTGTCGGCATCGCCACGTTCATCGCTGGCGTGGCGGCGCGCCGCATCCGTCGAAGGGGGAAAGGGAGATGGAATTCCGCGATTATGAAGAGTTTTGGCCCTTTTATTTGACCCAGCACCGGAAACGAGCGACAAGGCGTTGGCATTTTGTCGGAACGAGCTTCGTGTTTTTGTTTGTGATCATCGCGATCGCGACGAGGAACGCGTGGTGGTTGCTCGGCGCGCCAATCGCCGCCTATGCGCTCGCCTGGTTCAGCCACTTTTTCATCGAAGGAAACAACCCCGCCACCTTCGGCCATCCGTTTGGGTCGCTTCGGGCCGATTTTCGCATGTACAGGCTCATGCTTACGGGGCAGCTTGGGCGGGAATTGGAGCGGCTGGGGATTTCAGAGGAATAAAGCGAAGAACGATGAAAAGACCTTCTCCCTGAAGATGTTTCAAAGTTCGAAGGAGTGGGGGCGGCCATTCGAATGATTCAGGGAGAAGGGGTTTGCCTTCTCATGGCTTCAATTGTTCAATCGTTTCAAGCGGCAGTCCGGTCAGTTCATGGATCGTGTCAGCATCAAATCCTTTTGCCAACATTCGTTTCGCAACATCCAGCTTTGCTTTCTCCATTCCTTTCTCTATTCCTTTTTCCATTCCTTTTTCCATGCCTTTCTGTTCGTATGACACGATAAGTTCCATGACTTTGGCAGCCTCCTTCTCCTCCATGGTCTTCACCTCATCTCGCAGTCGGACTTCTTCTTCCTCCGATAACCGCAAATACGTTTCGAAAAAGCCGAACAACAGACGCTGTCTCGCCTCATCGAGCTCGAGGCGGGCGAGCATGCGCAAAAATTCCTTTTTCACTTCCACCTTCTCCTCTTCATTATACCCCATTTTGCTTAACAGAGCGGCAGCGACCGGGTTGTCATGGCGGATGTATGTGCGCCATGGGAGTTTGGACAATTCCACCGTCAAAAAACGGAAATCGAGAACGGTCAAAAACGGAAACGAAACGGTGGATGACATTGGAAAAATGATGAAACCAACGGCTGCCTTCGCCGTATGTATAAGCGAAGGGGAAAGGAGGGAGGGGAGTTGTTCAGCCATTCGCCTGAAGTTGTGTACGGATGGGTGCTTGTCGTCAGTGCGTTGTTGACGGTTTTGTATTTTTTCTTCAGCGATGTGCTTGACGGTTTGTTCGATGTGGCTGATCATCCGCTGTTTAGCCCGCAGCTCATTTTATCGTTTTTCATTGTTGGCAGCGCGGTCGGATTGCTGGCGGAATGGTACACAGACTGGGCATCGAGCTTGGTTCTGTGGCTTGCCATCGGTGTGGCGCTTGTTGCTGTGTTGCTGTTGCACTTTTTCGTTTTTTTGCCGCTCCGTTCGGCTGAGGCGTCACTTGGATATACGGACGCCGATTTGGAGGGAGCGCTCGCCAAAGTGATCGTCCCGGTGCCGCCTGATGGGTTTGGTGAAATTCTCATCTCCCGCAAAAGCGGGGCGGTGGCCAAAGCGGCGAAAAGCGCAAATAATGAGGCCATTCCGTCAGGGGAAGAGGTCATCATCGTACAAATGGAAAACGGCGTCGCTGTGGTGGCGAGGCACGATCCGTATCACCTTTCCATCTAAAACAAAGAAAGGGGACCTGTCAATGGTTGCGCCATGGTTGATTGTCATTGGTGTCGTCGTCTTGCTTCTTGTCGGCCTTATTGCCATTTTTATCGCCCGCTACCGCACCGTCGGGCCGGATGAGGCGCTTATTGTCACCGGCAGCTATTTAGGAAGCAAAAACGTCCACGTGGACGAATCGGGAAACAAAATCAAAATCGTCCGCGGCGGCGGCACGTTTGTCGTGCCGATTTTCCAGCAGGCTGAGCCGCTCAGTTTATTGTCGATCAAGCTTGACGTGCAAACGCCGGAAGTGTATACGGAACAAGGCGTGCCCGTGATGGCGGACGGGGTGGCCATTATTAAAGTCGGCAGCTCAATCGGCGAAATCGCGACCGCGGCCGAGCAGTTTTTAGGGAAAACACGCCAAGATATGGAAAACGAAGCGAAAGAAGTGCTCGAAGGCCATCTTCGCTCCATTCTCGGGTCAATGACGGTTGAAGAAATTTACAAAAACCGCGACAAGTTTTCGCAAGAAGTGCAGCGTGTCGCGTCGCAAGATTTGGCGAAAATGGGGCTCGTCATCGTCTCGTTTACGATCAAAGACGTGCGCGACAAAAACGGCTACCTTGATGCACTCGGGAAACCGCGCATCGCCCAAGTGAAGCGCGACGCCGACATCGCAACAGCCGAGGCGGAAAAAGAGACGCGCATCAAGCGCGCCGAAGCGGACAAGGAAGCGCGCAAAGCCGAGCTCGAGCGGCTGACGGAAATCGCCGAAGCGGAGAAAATCAACCAACTGAAGCTCGCCGAGTTCCGCCGCGAACAAGACATCGCCAAAGCGCGCGCCGACCAGGCGTATCATTTGGAGGAAGCGAAGGCGAAACAAGAAGTGATGGCCCAACAAATGCAAATCAAAATCATCGAGCGGCAAAAACAAATCGAGCTCGAAGAAAAAGAAATTTTGCGCCGCGAGCGCCAATACGACTCGGAAGTGAAGAAAAAAGCCGATGCCGAGCGCTATGCGATCGAACAAAAAGCGGCGGCGGAAAAGGCGAAACAAATCGCCGAAGCCGATGCGCAAAAGTACCGCGTCGAAACGCTGGCGAAAGCGGAAGCGGAGCGCGTCCGACTCGACGGGTTGGCAAAAGCCGAGGCGGAGAAAGCGAAAGGGGAAGCGGAAGCGGAAATCATCCGACTGAAAGGCCTCGCCGAAGCGGAAGTGAAACAAAAGATCGCCGAAGCGTTCGAGCGCTATGGCCAGGCTGCGGTGCTCGACATGATCATCAAGATGCTTCCGGAGTATGCGAAACAAGTGGCGAGCCCGCTTGCGAACATCGAGAAGCTGACGATCGTCGACACCGGCTCAGGAGCGGGAGGCGGCGCCAACCGCGTCACGGGCTATGCGACGAACTTAATGGCGAGCTTGCAGGAGACGTTGAAAGCGTCGACCGGCATCGATGTGAAGCAGCTGCTTGAGAGCATCGCCCAGGGTGGAGCGGCCCATGTCCAGCCGCTCGGTGCGCCAGCATCGTCCCAAGAGGCGAAGACAACAGAATGATGCCTATCCTCCCACAGCGCCCTTCGCTTGAACCCGAGGGCGCTGTTTCTCGCCGCCTTGTTCACGACATTCGTCGGAGTTGCGCATGAAGCGTTGTTTCGTTATGATGGGAACGGGTGGAATGGAAAAAAGGAAGTAGGTTGAGAATAATGAAACGAGCTCGAATCATTTATAACCCGACATCAGGGCGGGAGCTGTTTAAGCGCCATTTGCCTGATGTGCTCGTGCGGTTGGAAAAGGCGGGCTATGAAACGTCGTGCCACGCCACCGAAGGGCCGGGGGATGCGACGGAAGCAGCGCGCCAGGCCGTCCTGCGGGAATTTGATCTCGTTGTCGCCGCAGGGGGCGACGGAACGATCAATGAAGTCGTCAACGGCATCGCCGATCAGCCGCATCGGCCGACACTGGGCGTCATTCCCGTTGGGACGACGAACGATTTCGCCCGCGCCATCGGCGTGCCGCGTTCGATTGAAGGGGCGTGCGACGTGATCGCCACGGGCGAGCCCGTCCCGATTGACATCGGCTGTGTGACAAACGAAGACAAAACGCGCTATTTCATCAACATCGGGGGCGGCGGGCGCCTGACCGAGCTCACCTACGAAGTGCCGAGCAAGCTGAAAACGATGCTTGGCCAGCTCGCCTATTACTTGAAAGGGATCGAGATGTTGCCGTCCATCAAGGCGACCGAAGCGCAAATCGAGTACGACGGCAAACTGTTCGAAGGCGAGATTATGATGTTTTTGGTTTCGCTCACGAACTCGGTCGGCGGGTTTGAAAAACTGGCACCCGATTCATCATTGAATGACGGCCTGTTCGATTTTATCATCGTCAAGAAAACGAACTTGGCCGAATTCATCCGCCTTGTCACCCTCGCGGCGCGCGGCGAGCACATCAACGACCCACACGTCATTTACACGAAAGCGAACCGGGTGAAAGTGCACTCGCCGATGCAGCTGAACTTAGACGGCGAATTCGGCGGCATGCTTCCAGGGGAGTTCGTCAATTTGCGCCGCCATATTGACGTATTGATGCCAAAAGAAAAGGCAGAACAAGTGAGAACAGGAAGATAAGCCTGTTCTTTTCTTATGCCTTTCCCCTATAAAGGGCACGCTACATATACAGAGGAACGGCAGAAAGGAGAACGACATGACGAAGCAGCAACCACCAGTCGCCAAAAACGAGTATTATGACGTCACATTCACCGATTTGACCCACGACGGGCTCGGGGTGGCGAAAGTCGACGGTTTTCCGTTGTTTGTGAAACACGCGCTTCCCGGCGAGCGGGCGAAGGTGAAAGCGATCAAAGTGAAAAAAGGGTATGGGTACGGCCGCCTCGTGGAGCTGTACGAACCAAGCCCCGACCGCGTTGAGCCGCCGTGCCCCGTCTATCGCCAATGCGGCGGCTGCCAGCTGCAACACCTCAGCTACGAAGGCCAGCTGAAAGCGAAGGAAAAGCAGGTGAAAGAAGTGCTCGCCCGCATCGGCAAGCTAGAAGGCGTCACCGTCCATCCCGTCATCGGGATGAAGAACCCATGGCGGTATCGAAACAAGGCGCAAGTGCCCGTTGGCGAGCGCGAAGGGGGCTTGGTGGCGGGCTTTTACAAGGAGCGGACGCATGAAATCATCGATATGGACGCCTGCCTCATCCAGCAAGAGGCGAACGATGTCGTCGTCCAGGCCGTGAAGCGCATCGCCGAGCGCTATGGTATTCCCCCATACGACGAAACCACGCACAAGGGCGTTCTTCGCCATATTGTCGCCCGCTACGGCGCGTCAACTGGCGAGGTGATGGTCGTGCTCGTCACTCGCACGAACCATTTGCCGCATGAACAAGAGATCGTTCGCTCCATCGTCCGTGAAATCCCGGACGTGACATCGATCGTGCAAAACATCAACCCCGAGCGGACGAACGTCATTTTCGGCGCCAAAACGCGGGTGTTATGGGGAAGCGAGTTCATCACCGACCGCATCGGCGACATCCAATTCGCCATCTCGGCCCGCTCGTTTTACCAAGTCAACCCCGAACAGACGAAAGTGCTGTATGACAAAGCGCTCGAATACGCGGAGCTGACCGGGCGGGAGACGGTGATCGACGCCTACTGCGGCATCGGCACGATCTCGCTCTTTTTGGCGCGTAAAGCGAAACACGTCTACGGCGTCGAAATCGTCCCTGAAGCGATCGAAGACGCCAAGCGCAACGCCGAGCTGAATGGCATCCAAAACGTCACCTTCGAAGTCGGCGCCGCCGAAGACGTCATCCCGCGTTGGTACGAAGAAGGCGTCCGCGCTGACTGCTTGGTCGTTGACCCGCCGCGCAAAGGCTGTGACGCCTCGCTGCTTGAGACGATCATCGCCATGAAACCGCCGCGCGTCGTTTACGTCTCGTGCAATCCGGCGACACTCGCCCGCGACTTGCGCATTCTAGAAGACGGCGGTTACGAAACGATCGAAGTCCAGCCAGTGGACATGTTTCCGCACACGGCGCATGTGGAGTGTGTGGCGAAAATTCGGTTGAGATAAGACAACGGGCCGGTGGATCCGGCCTTGTTGTTTGCAGTCGAATTGGGCAAACGGCCATGACGACACGAATGACATGATAAAGATTTCATCCGCCTGCAAAACTGGGGGCTGGATGAGATCCATCCTATTGAGAATCCACACCACTTGCAAGTGTTCCTCGAACGGTTATGGTGAACGACTCCCGCTTCATGCAAAGCACAGTCGGAGTTTCTTTGCCCCAAATGTCACCCTCTGTCTTCCTGAGCGTCAACCGGCATAAAACATATTTTTCTTCCCCCTTTTGTACCGAAAACCGTATATAATGGAGATTGGAAATCACAAGGAGGTACATAGAAGCCATGCTCACAGGCGAATTGCGCCATAAAGTCGATAAAATATGGGAAACGTTTTGGACAGGCGGCATTACGAACCCGCTGACGGTCATTGAACAGTTTACCTACTTATTGTTCATCAAAGGCTTGGATGAAGTCGAAACACAGCGCGAGCAGGAGGATGCGCTGCTCGGCATTGAATCAGAACGCATCTTTCCTCCCGATAAGCAACACTTGCGCTGGAGCAAATTCAAACATTTTGAAGCCGCCCATATGTACGATGTCGTGTCCAATGAAGTGTTTCCATTCATCAAAAACTTGCACGGCAATCGGGAATCGGCCTATGCAAAATATATGGGCGACGCCATTTTCATGATCCCGACGCCGCAAATGCTCGTCAAAATCGTCGACGGCATTGACCGCATTCCGATGAAAGACCGCGATACGAAAGGCGATTTGTACGAGTATTTGTTATCGAAAATCGCCACCGCAGGCACGAACGGCCAATTCCGCACCCCGCGTCATATCATTCACATGATGGTCGAGCTGATGAAACCGACGCCGGAAGACATCATCGTCGACCCGGCGGCGGGGTCGGCGGGGTTTTTGGTGGCGGCGGGCGAATATTTGCGCAAGCACCGCAGCGATTTATTTTTAGTGCAAAGTTTAAAAGAACATTTTAATAACCATATGTTCTACGGTTTTGATATGGACCGCACGATGCTGCGGATTGGCGCGATGAACATGATGCTCCATGGCATTGAAAATCCGAATATCGAATATCGCGACTCCTTGTCGGAACAAAACAAGGATAAGGACAAATACACCCTTGTCCTTGCCAATCCGCCTTTTAAAGGTTCATTAGATTATGATGCAGTTTCAAATGATTTGTTAAAAGTTGTAAAGACAAAGAAAACCGAACTTTTATTTTTGGCATTATTCTTACGCATTTTAAAAACGGGCGGACGTTGCGCGTGCATTGTGCCGGACGGGGTATTGTTCGGCAGCTCGAAGGCGCATAAAGACATCCGCAAAGAGATTGTGGAAAATCATAAATTAGAAGCCATTATTTCGATGCCAAGCGGCGTATTTAAACCATACGCGGGCGTATCGACAGCGATTATGATTTTCACGAAAACGGGAGTCGGCGGTACGGATCAAGTATGGTTTTATGATATGAAAGCGGACGGCTATTCATTGGACGACAAGCGCACCCCGATTGAAGAAAACGATATCCCGGACATCATTGCGCGCTTCCATAACCGTGAAGCAGAGAAAGAACGGAAGCGCACGGAGCAGTCGTTCTTCGTGCCGGTGGAAGAAATTCGTGAAAACGACTATGACCTTTCGATTAACAAGTATAAAGAGATTGAGTATGAAGAAGTGCAGTATGAAGCGCCGAGTGTGATACTTGAAAGAATAGAAGCGTTGGAAAAAGAGATTATACTGGGAATTAAAGAGTTGAAGGAAATGATTAAGGAGTAAAGTATTATGACCGCAATTAAGTATAAAAAAGTTGCAGAAGTATGTGAAATAATCATGGGACAATCACCTTCGTCTGATACGTATAATGATAGGAAAGAAGGCTTGCCTTTTTTTCAGGGGAAAGCTGATTTTGGTAAACTGCACCCAACTCCTAAGACTTATTGTTCTGCACCTTTAAAAGTTGCAAATGAAAACGATATATTAATGTCAGTACGAGCACCTGTAGGGGATGTTAATATTGCGAATACTAAGTGCTGTATTGGTAGGGGATTAGCTGCTATCAGAGCGAATAATGATATGATTAACTATAAATATTTATTTTATGCACTAAACTATAAGAAAAATGAAATCGAAAGTATGGGGACGGGAAGTACTTTTAAGGCTATAAGTAAAAAAGATATAGAGAGCATTCAGATACCGGTTTTCGATATAGAAAATCAAGTAAAGATTGTGAAAGCATTAGACAAAGCCCAAGAACTCATCGACAAACGAAAAGCCCAAATTGAAGCGTTAGACCAGTTAACGCAAAGTGTGTTTTTGGAGATGTTTGGGGATCCAATCAAAAATACAAATCAATACAAGAAAGAAAAGTTAGCTAATTTGTGTATTAAAATAACGGATGGTACTCATCACTCGCCACCTACTGTAAAAGAAGGTATCCCGTACATTACTGCTAAACACTTGAACAAGGGAGGCCTAGATTTCTTCAAAGACCCTACTTACGTCTCGCTAGAAGATCATCAAAAAATTTATGAAAGATGTAACCCAGAGAAAGGGGACGTTCTATATATAAAAGATGGAGCTACAACAGGCATTGCTGCAATAAATCATTATGATTTCGAATTTAGTATGCTATCTAGTTTGGCACTTATTAAAGTCGATTTTAATAAATTGAATAATTACTATTTAACCCATTTTCTTAATAACGAGAGAGTTTTCAGAAAAATAACAAGTGGTATGAACGGTGGAGCAATTAAGAGACTAACATTAAAAAAAATTAACAATATTGAGGTAGTTGTTCCTCCTATTGAATTACAAAATCAATTTGCTGAAATTATTAAAAAAATTGAAATTCAAAAAGAATTATTGCAGAAAAGTTTAGAAGAACTCGAAAATAACTTCAGTTCCCTCATGCAACAGGCATTTAAGGGAGAACTATTCAACGATTAATAAATGTGAAGGAAATTCATGTTGGTTTGGTCAGGGGAGGGGTATTGTTGTTATCCAACTTTCAGTTTTTAGTAGGCAAGCCTCATTATGAGAGCTTTACGAATGCGTGTTTAGAAGCGGAGAAAAGTTTGGTTGTGAGTCCGGCGACGTGCGCGATTTTGACGCGCCGTGCGCTGGAGCTTGCCGTTAAGTGGGTGTACAGCTTTGACAGCGCTTTGAAAGTTCCTTATCAGGACAATCTTTCCAGTTTGATTCATGACAATGTCTTTTTGTCCATTATTGATGAAGACTTGTTGCCGTTGTTGCGTTACGTTGTTAAATTGGGAAATGTCGCGGTTCATACGAACTCGATGATTACGAGAGAGGAAGCGATTCTTTCCCTGCATCATCTTCATCAGTTTGTGTCTTGGATTGATTATTGTTATTCAGATGAATATACGGCTACGGATTTTGATGAATCATTGCTGCCAATCGGCGAGGAAAAGCGCGAGCGTCCGGAAGAATTGAAAGATTTATACGAACGGTTAAGCTCCAAAGACAAGCGTCTTGAGGAAATGATGAAAGAAAACGAACAGCTCCGCGCTCTTCTCACCGCCAAACGGGAAGAGAATACAAAAGAGTACCACTTCCAAGTCGATGAACTAAGCGAATGGGAAACAAGAAAGAAATATATTGATTTAGATTTGAAGCTGGCGGGCTGGGAATTTAAAAAGGACGTTATTGTGGAATACCCTGTCGTTGGCATGCCAAATCCAGAAGGAGTCGGCTATGTCGATTACGTCCTTTTTGGCGATAACGGGAAGCCGCTTGCGGTCATCGAAGCGAAACGGACAACCGCTGATCCGAACAAAGGAAAGCAACAAGCCAAACTATATGCCGACTGTATTGAAAAAATGCACGGCCAACGTCCGATTATTTTTTACACAAACGGTTTTGAAACGTATATTTGGGATGATCTGAACTATCCGGCGCGGAAGGTTTCCGGCTTTTACAATAAGGAAGAATTAAGTTTGCTTATTGATCGTCGGACGATGAAGAAGCCGCTAAAAAATGTGCAAATCAATGACAACATTACAAACCGCTATTACCAAAAAGAAGCGGTGTTAGCAGTCTGCGACGCGCTCGAGAACAAACGGCGCAAAGCGTTGCTTGTCATGGCAACAGGGAGCGGCAAAACCCGGACGGCGGCTGCGATTGTCGATGTTCTCACTCGCCACAATTGGGTGAAAAACATCTTATTTTTAGCAGACCGCAAAACGCTTGTCACGCAAGCGAAAAATAGCTTTAGCCATTTGTTGCCGAACTTGACGCTTTGCAATTTGCTCGATAACAAAGATAATCCAGAGGAAAGCCGGATGGTGTTTTCGACGTACCCGACGATGATGAATGCGATTGATGACGCGAAGCGAAAAGACGGCAAACGCCTCTTTACCGTGGGGCATTTTGATTTAATTATCGTCGATGAATCCCACCGCAGTATTTATAAGAAATATCGGGCTATTTTTGACTATTTTGACGCAATATTGCTCGGGCTTACCGCCACACCAAAAGATGAAATTGACCGCAATACGTATGAAGTGTTTGATCTGGAAAACGGCGTGCCGACCTATGCCTATGAGTTAGATCAAGCCGTTCAGGACGGCTATTTAGTCGATTATCGGACGATTGAAACAAAATTAAAGTTTCTCGAAGAAGGCATTCATTACGATGAGTTGTCGGATGAAGAAAAAGAACGATATGAAGAAACGTTTGATGATGAGGTGGGCGAGGACATTGACAGTGCCGCGTTAAATGAATGGCTGTTCAACGATGATACGATTGATACGGTACTGAGAGATTTAATGGAAAAAGGAATTCGCGTCGAAGGCGGGGACAAACTCGGCAAAACGATTATTTTTGCGAAAAACCATCGTCATGCGGAACGGATTGTGGAGCGCTTTGATCAATTGTTCCCTGAATACAAGGGCGGCTTTGCACGAGTCATTGATTACAGCGTGAACTACTACCAAACATTAATCGATGATTTTTCCGACCGTAACAAATGGCCGCAAATTGCCGTATCGGTCGATATGCTCGATACGGGAGTGGATATTCCGGAAGTCGTCAACCTTGTATTCTTCAAGAAAGTACGCTCCAAATCAAAGTTTTGGCAAATGATCGGGCGCGGAACCCGTTTATGCAAAGACTTATTCGGAGTCGGGCAAGATAAAACGCATTTCCTTATTTTTGACTATTGCGGCAACTTTGCGTTTTTCCGGGAAAATCCAAAAGGAATCGAAGGAAAAGCGGTGGAAAGTTTAACGGAGCGTCTATTTAATGCCAAAATCGAAATCATTAAAGAACTGCAACATTTACAATACCAAGAAGAAGAGTATATTGCCTATCGCAATGAATTGATTGACGACGTGCTGGCGGAAATCAATAAGTTAAACGAAGAAAACTTCCGTGTACGCCAACATATTCAATACGTACACAAGTTTAAAAACAGGACGAAATGGGATTCCTTAACAGCGATGGATGTAAATGAAATTAAAGAACACATTTCACCGCTGATTGTTCCGCTAAACGATGATGAGTTGGCGAAACGGTTTGATTTGCTTATGTACACGATCGAATTGGCGAAGCTGCAAACGAAAAATGCCACGAAGCCGATTCGCAGTGTGATTCGCACCGCCGAGGCGTTATCGAAGCTCGGTTCGATCCCGCAAGTGCAGGAGCAAAAATACATCATCGAAAAGGTGCAGACGGAAGAGTTTTGGAGCGAAGCCGATATTTTCGAATTGGAAGCCGTTCGCGAAGCGTTGCGTGACTTAGTCAAATTCCTTGAAAAAGAAACGCAAAAAATTTACTATACGAACTTTAAAGACCAAGTTTTAGAAGTCAAAGAAAACGGCCCGATGTTTACTGTCAATGATCTGAAAAATTATCGGAAAAAGGTGGAACATTATCTGCACGAACACCGCGATCAGATGGCCATTTACAAGTTGCGAAATAATAAAAAGCTAACCGTCCAAGACGTAAAAACGCTGGAGCATATTCTTTGGAATGAGCTTGGCACACAGGAAGATTATCAAAGAGAATTCGGCGACACACCGATTACAAAGCTCGTCCGCCAAATCGTCGGCCTTGACCCGCAGGCCGCCAACGAAGCGTTTTCCGAATTTTTATCAAGCGAACGGTTGAACATCCAGCAAAGCCGTTTTGTCAAACTAATCGTCGATTACTTTGTAAAAAACGGAGTCATGGACAAGCGGGTGCTGCAGGAAGAACCGTTCAAAACCGTCGGCAGCATTGTTGAACTCTTTCAAGACAACATGGACGACGCGCGGAAGATTATTCGCATTATCGATGAGATTAACAGAAATTCAGAAGATATTGTGGGGGCGTAGCAAAAGCGTTCTTTGTGATATCTGGTTAGCCGTTGGGTGTTGTTGCTAACGTTTCAATATATTCTGTTTTTCTTTGGTGTTAAGGCATCTTTGAGAGTGAAGTATCTCAAAGGTGCCTTCTAACATATAGAACGAAACGAGTATAAATGTTGTGTAGATAGCCCATATTGAGTCGAAATGGTTCGGCAAATATCCATGTATTTGATAATCTAAAATTGAGCCACTTTTCAACGGTTCCCACTTTTTTACCCCATTTGTCATAAAAATTTTCCGCAAAATTCAATTTTCCACTTTTGCATTTCCCTTATTTCCCGATTTTAATCAAATTGTTCCTTATATTCTACGAAAGGATGATTTGTGTGCAATACCTCGATTTAAAAATGGATTTTATGTTTAAACAACTGTTCGGCCACCCAAGCAGAAAGTCAATCACGATGGCGTTTTTAAATGCGTTGCTACATCGGACTGGAGATGATCGCATCATCGACGTACAGTTTGAAAACACCGAACTAACGAAAGAAACAGAAGACGGTAAGACTGGACGGTTAGATGTCATCGTTCGCACAAACCGCGGCGAGCGCATTCACGTTGAAATTCAAATCATCCCACAATACGGTATGCCCGAACGGCTATTGTATTACTGGGCAAGGTTGTTTTCATCTTCACTATCGAAAGGAGAACGGTACGACATCCTCCCTCCAACGATTATGATCGCCATCTTAAATTATCCCCTTTTCCCACATGAAACAGATCGCTTCCATACCGTTTTTCACATTCGTGAAGACGAAGAACAGTTTCTTTGGAGCCATCACCTTGAATTTCATGTACTCGACTTGTCACAATTTATGGTAAAATGGAAGAAATATCGGAGAGAAGTGAAACAGTCACCGGAATGGCCATGGCTAACGATGTTGTCGGCTGTCGATGGACGAACGAAAAAATGGATGAAGAGATGTTTCGTGAATTGGAGGGAATAGCCATGACGGAACAAGACATTTTAGAAGCACTAGAAGAATGGCAAAACTTAAGCGTCGACCCCGAAAACCGTTACGCATACGAAATGCGGCTGAAATGGCTCCTTGATCAACTCTCAAACATTCGCGGCAGTCGGGAAGAAGGAAGACAAGAAGGATTGAAACAAGGTCGAGAAGAAGGAAAAAATGAAACGATTCGAAAAATGGTCGAAAAAGGAATGAGTATAACAGACGTTGCCCATATTCTCGACATGACAGAGGAGGAAGTACGGGAGCGGTTGGGAGATTAGCGAACGGTGTCGGGTGCTGTTCAACTATGTTGTGTCCCTCTTTGTCCCACGTCAATGATGTTGCACAGGTGATTGGAGAGCGATCAGAAAATCGATTCGCTGTTCAAATACGTCCTGAATTAAATCATCGAAAAAGTATTAAAATGAAAAACCGCCGTGTTGCCTTATTGGCAGCACTGCGGTTTTTCTCTTACTAGCGATGCTCATTAGCGAACGGTGCCAGGCACTGTTGTTATGGCCAAAAAAGGCAATAGGAAAGCAGAGGTGCCCGATTTTAGGCATCTCGTATAACCTGTCTGCCTTTTGGCTAGACTAAATAAGTTGTGGTTGGCGGAACGGCTCTTTGCGGGAGATCATGCAAAAGATGATCACCAACATCCGCCGAGCAATGGCGATGAGGGCTTTTTTCTTCCCGCACCGGGCCGCCAACGACCAAAACTTTCGGGACAAGGGATGTGTCTTGGATCGAGCTGCTGACCATGCCGCCTCGCATAACGCTGATCGAAGATGGGGATTGCCTTTGGTGGTGCGCGTGCTCTTTCGCTTTCCGGCGCTTTCATGGTTGCCGGGGGACAATCCCGTCCATGAAGCCGCCCGTTCCGGCGTTTCAAAGACGCTCATGTCGGTTCCCATCTCGGCGATGATGACGGCGGCGGTTTGTTTTTTGATTCCAGGCATGGTCATCAGTAAGTCCACTTCCTCCCGATACGGCTCGAGCAGGCGGTCGATGTGTTGGTCGACTTCTTCGATTAACTGCTCCAATTCCTCAACGTGTTTCCACAAGAGGCGAAGGAGACAGAGCTCATGTTCGGTCAAGGTGCCGAGCAGCGAATCGTACACCGCTTGCTTTTTCTTTTTGAGCCTTCCGCGCAGGCATTGATCCAACTCGTCCTTGTCCACGTATCCCTTCTCCAGCAGCCGGGCAAGGATGTCTTTTCCGGAAACGCCGAAGAGATCGGAGAGGACCGAGCCGAGTTTGACATTGGAAGACTCGAGCACTTTTTGAATCCGGTTTTTCTCCGAAGTCAACTGTCCGACCCACTTTTTGCGGAGGCGGGTAAAATCCCGCAATTCGCGAATATCCGCTGGGGGGACGAAACTTTTTTCAACGAGTCCATGGCGGAGCAGCTTGGCGATCCACTCGGCGTCAGAGACATCGGTTTTTCTTCATGGGACATTTTTGATCCGCTGCGGATTGGCCAAAGTCAAGTCGACATAGCCCTCGAGGAAGGCGAAGACCGGTTTCCAATACACGCCGGTGGATTCCATGGCGACATGGGTAACGCCATGTTCTTCGAGCCACTCAAGCAGGTCGCTAAGTCCTTTCGAGAACGTGGAGAAGGTTTGAATGTCCTTTTGAATGTGTCCATCTTCTTCTCATAGCGCGCAGGCGACGATGGTTTCGGCATGAACATCCAATCCTGCGCAGCGAGGATAGATGACATCCATGATGAAAATCCTCCATTATGGAAGGAGAGATGGATTTTCATGCCTGGGTGGGGAGTAAAATTTACTCATGGATGTTTTTTGTTTTTAATTCAAATAAATACTTGAATAATAAAAGAAATGGGGTATAATATATTCGAACGGAAATTTGAATATGAAAGGGGGATAATGAATGAGTAAGAAAGATAAATGTGAAATTTATTGTTATGACGAAGAAAAAGTCAATCGAATACAAGGGGAATTGCAAAAAGAAGATATATCCAGTGTTGTCCTGTTGTTTAAAGCACTGGCAGATGAAAATAGGGCAAAAATTGTCTATTCACTTTGCCAAGATGAAGAGTTATGTGTATGTGATATTGCTAATATCATCGGGGCTTCTGTTGCAACCACTTCCCATCATTTACGGACTCTTTATAAACAAGGGATTGTAAAGTATCGAAAAGAAGGAAAGCTAGCATTTTATTCGCTGGATGATGACCATATTAAGCAGTTAATCATGATTGCGTTAGTACATGAGAAAGAGGTGAAAGTCCATGTCTGAACAACAAGCAAAATTATCTAAATCAGAAGCGAAAACCTACCGTGTTCAAGGATTTACTTGTGCAAACTGTGCGGCAAAGTTTGAAAATAATGTAAAATCATTGCCAGGTGTTCAAGATGCTAAAGTAAACTTTGGAGCATCTAAAATTACCGTTTGGGGTACAACAACCATCGAAGAATTAGAAAAAGCAGGAGCTTTTGAAAACTTAAAGGTTCGGGAAGATAAAGAAAAATCAGTCAAGCGTGAACCTTTTTGGAAGCAAAAAGAGAACATTAAAGTGTATATTTCCGCCGTTTTGCTTGTGATCAGTTGGTTTTTAGGGAAGCAATACGGAGAAGAGCATATCTTTGCGACAATTGGATATGCTGCAGCAATTTTAATCGGTGGATATTCGTTATTTATAAAAGGTTTCAAAAACCTAGTTCGATTGAATTTTGATATGAATACGCTGATGACAGTGGCGATTTTAGGAGCTGCAGCGATTGGTGAATGGGGAGAAGGTGCAACGGTTGTTATTCTATTCGCCATTAGCGAAGCCTTAGAGCGTTATTCCATGGATAAAGCTCGTCAATCCATTGAATCGTTGATGGATATTGCTCCAAAAGAAGCATTAATTCGTCGCGGAAATGAAGAAATGATGGTCCCTGTTGACGATATTCAAGTCGGAGATATTATGATCGTAAAGCCTGGTCAGAAATTAGCGATGGATGGAATCGTCATCAAGGGTACATCTACGCTAAATCAGGCTGCCATTACGGGAGAAAGTGTTCCAGTAACCAAAACAGTCGGTGATGAAGTCTTTGCAGGAACATTGAATGAAGAAGGGTTATTGGAAGTAAAAGTGACAAAACGAGTGGAAGATACAACTCTTTCGAAAATCATCCATTTAGTGGAAGAAGCTCAAGCAGAACGAGCACCTTCTCAAGCGTTTGTAGATCGTTTTGCCAAATACTATACACCAGCCATTATCATTTTTGCTCTTTTACTAGCCGTTATTCCTCCATTATTTATGGGTGCTGATTGGAGCGAATGGATTTATCGAGGTCTAGCTGTATTAGTGGTTGGTTGTCCGTGTGCGTTGGTTATTTCCACGCCTGTTTCGATTGTAACTGCCATTGGAAATGCAGCGAAAAACGGTGTGTTAATTAAAGGTGGTATTTATTTAGAGGAAGCAGGAAACTTAAAAGTGATTGCTTTTGATAAAACAGGAACATTAACAAAAGGTATTCCTTCCGTCACCGATGTAGTCACTTATAATGGCAATGAAAATGAACTAATGACCATTACAGCAGCCATTGAAAAAGGCTCACAACATCCACTTGCTTCCGCCATTATAAGAAAAGCAGAAGAAGATGGATTGAATTTTAATGATGTATCGGTTGAAGAATTCCAATCCATTACAGGTAAAGGGGTCAAAGCCAAAGTAAATAACGCAATGTATTATGTCGGAAGTCCAGGTCTTTTTGAAGAACTTCTTCCAAATGGCATCCAATCAGAAATAAAAGAACAAATTACAACCCTTCAAACACAAGGGAAAACGGTCATGATATTAGGGACGGAAAAAGAAATTCTGGCGTTAATTGCCGTGGCAGACGAAATAAGAGAATCATCCAAAGAGGTTATTCGAAAACTTCATCAAGTCGGTATTGAAAAAACGGTAATGTTGACAGGGGATAACCAAAGAACAGCCGAAGCCATCGGAAAACAAGTCGGCGTTTCCGATATTAAAGCCGATTTACTTCCAGAAGATAAACTGAATTTCATCAAAGAGCTTCGCGACAAGTATCGAAGTGTTGCGATGGTTGGAGATGGTGTGAACGATGCACCAGCTCTTGCAGCTTCAACCGTTGGTGTGGCAATGGGTGGTGCTGGAACCGATACAGCCCTAGAAACAGCCGATATTGCTTTAATGTCTGATGATTTAAGCAAATTGCCATATACGATTAAATTGAGCCGCAAAGCTTTAGCGATTATTAAGCAAAACATTACTTTCTCTTTAGGGATTAAGGCATTGGCATTACTGTTAATTGTGCCTGGTTGGTTAACGCTATGGTTAGCGGTATTTGCCGATATGGGAGCAACATTAATCGTAACATTAAACAGCATGCGATTGCTAAAAGTTAAAGAATAGGATCGGTGCCTGTCACCGCCCGAAGTATGTCGAAAAGCTCTGCGGAGAGAAATCTCTGTAGGGCTTTTCTTTTGTCTTCCTTTTCTTTGATTAAAAAGAAAAAAGGCAAAGAAAGGAGAACGGTACGACATCCTCCCTCCAACGATTATGATCGCCATCTTAAATTATCCCCTTTTCCCACATGAAACAGATCGCTTCCATACCGTTTTTCACATTCGTGAAGACGAAGAACAGTTTCTTTGGAGCCATCACCTTGAATTTCATGTACTCGACTTGTCACAATTTATGGCTCTTCACCAAAAGTTGTGCTTGATTTTTTCATAACATGCCCCACTTACGCTTGTGAGGAAAAATCAGTAAATCAATGATTTTTGCACATCCTTGTTCAGGAGAACGTATCGCTTGTCAAGTACATGTTGTGGTGATGAACCCAATTTATGGTAAAATGGAAGAAATATCGGAGAGAAGTGAAACAGTCACCGGAATGGCCATGGTTAACGATGTTGTCGGCTGTCGATGGACGAACGAAAAAAATGGATGAAGAGATGTTTCGTGAATTGGAGGGAATAGCCATGACGGAACAAGACATTTTAGAAGCACTAGAAGAATGGCAAAACTTAAGCGTCGACCCCGAAAACCGCTACGCGTACGAAATGCGGCTGAAATGGCTCCTTGATCAACTCTCAAACATTCGCGGCAGTCGGGAAGAAGGAAGACAAGAAGGATTGAAAGAAGGATTGAAAAAAGGATTAGAACAAGGTCGAGAAGAAGGAAAAAATGAAACGATTCGAAAAATGGTCGAAAAAGGAATGAGTATAACAGACGTTGCCCATATTCTCGACATGACAGAGGAGGAAGTACGGGAACGGTTGGGAGATTAGCGAACGGTGTCGGGTGCTGTTGTTCAATGATGCACGATGCGTTCGGTACGTATCCGAAATACACTGAAGCCATCCATGCCTTTTGTCACGTTCATCATTTGCGTGATCTAAAGAGCCTCATCGAACAAAGGTATACATGGGTCATGCGCATGACCACCTTTCTGTTAGCCGCCAAGCAAGCCGTCGAAGCCCATCACGGTGCACTTTCCGAAGAAGAAGCGAGACGGTGGGAACGAGTGTATGATCGCATCCTAGAAGGCCGGTGAATTAATGGGGCATAGACTTCCCACATGTCGAATTTTGGAGGCCATTCTCCCCGCCGTTTGGCGCCAAAGGATGGGAAGACGAGTAGGACTTCCTGCTCCCAATTCCGGTTTTGCGCACGCCAAAGAGCCGGTCCCCCCTCGTTTTTTTCGAAACCGGCACAATCGCTTCAGATTTTGCACGACGGCGGTTAACAGCGCCTGTTCTTCCATGGCGTAAAGGCCCCGGCTTCGGGCCCGGTCCAGCCCGTGACATTCCTTCCCTTCGGCGAACACATGCTCACAACGCGTGCGAAGGGCTTGAATGGATCGATAGCCGCCCTGTTGCTGAATGAGCCTCGCTTGATTGCGAATCTGAACGTCTCGGACTTTCGCCTGGCGCCTTGCTTCCTGAGCGGGATCCTTCGCCCGGCGCTTCCAGGTTGGAATCTCCTCCATCTCCTTGCGGCGCAACGGCACGAGCGGTGTGATGCCTTGAACGAAGAGCGCTTCCAGATACTCGGTGGTGCCATACGCTTTGTCCGCAGACAAGGTCCGAATCGTAATCCACGGGTGGCGAAACTGAATCGAAGCCAGCTGCTCCAAACTCGTCTCCCGTTCCGCCGTTCCAGTGGCGAGGCTGGCCCGTCTGGATAAAATCACGCGCGACTGGACATCGATGACGTCGTGCACCAGATACCGAGGATACGCTTCCTGCCCTTTGCCTTTCTTGTACAACCGGGCATCCGGATCCGTCACGCTTCGATGGGTCCGGTTGGAAAACGTGGCTCCACGGAAGTTTCCCGTTGTTTAGTGCAAAATGAAAGTACAGAGTTCTGCAACAAAAAAGTGCAGAGCTTCATGGCATAAAAAAAGGCTTGCCAGCTCCTAAAATTCCCTCTACTGTTAAGGTTGTGAAGAACAAAACAGTGGAGGTAAAGAAAGGATGCTAGCAATGCCTGAAATTCATCATATCAAACATTTGCGTGAAAAGAAAGGGTTATCGCTTTCCGAAATTGTCCGCAGGCACGCTAATGTCAATAAATACGGGGAAGTAACGGTGGATGGGGAGGCGTTTGTGGTTCATGGGATCCCGGTTCCCAACCGTGTCCTTGTCAAAAAGGAATGGGATTGTTTCATGGTTTTGTCCCAGGAAGGAGAGGTGTACCTGGAAGCGCCAAGGCCGTACACGAAAAAGCAACGGGAGCTCCCTTGGAAGGACATTTTGGCGGAATGGGCGCAAAAGCCCCGGGTGGTGGAGTATTCGCGGTTTCGAGTTTACTTGCCGGAGGCCATTAGGAAATACTTCATGGAACAACCGAAACAGACGGCATCACGCATTCGAGGAGTGCAGAAGCTGCTGGAGCGGTACACCGTCTATGAGATCGCCCAGTGGCTTGACAAGTATCAACGGTGGGATTTGACGCCCCATGAGATCGGGGTGTTGATGGAGGCGAAGCGTTCGGAGTATCCCGCGAAATGGGAAGAAGCCTATACCCCTTCCGTTTTCGTCGACTATGAAACCGATTTACATGTGTATGATCAACGTCTTTGTCCGTCAAGGGAAGGGGGAAGCCGGGCATGAAGATGGATGTAAAAGAGATTTGTAAAGCCCTGCATTTGGCGTACATCGCGGATCGATTCGAGGAGGTGGCCTACGAGACCAAGGAACAGTTTTTGCGTGATGTGTTGGCGTTGGAGCTGTCGTTCCGTCAGAAAGCAAAACAGGCTCGATTGATCAAGAAGGCGAAGTTCCGGGAGTGGAAATGGCTCAAAGATTACGAATGGTCGGATCAGATTCATTGGCCGACCACGACCTCGAAGGAAGAACTTTGCGACCTTCGCTTTTTGGAGCAAAAACAGAACGTCCTGCTTTTCGGTTCGCCGGGAACAGGAAAAACCCATCTCGCCACCGCATTAGGATTAAAAGCGTGTGAACGGGGCCATGAAGTTCGGTTTTTCCGTGTCGCCGATCTTGTCGCCCAGCTCGAAGAGGCGTTAAAAGACGGCACCCTTGGGCGGCTCAAACGGCAAATCGATACATGCGAGCTGTTGATTTTGGACGAACTCGGCTATGTACCTTTTCAAAAGCAGGGATCGGAACTGCTGTTTCACATCATTGCCGATTGTTATGAACGAAAAAGTGTCATCGTGACATCGAATTTAGAGTTTGGACAGTGGAATCGAGTGTTTGGGGACAACCGCCTGACGGCAGCGCTGGTGGATCGTTTGGTCCATCACGCCCACATTCTCGCGTTTACGGGAGAGAGCTACCGCTTGCGGCACGCGCTTTCTGCCGTTCAGTCGCTCCCTTCTCGCTCGGTTGAAAGGTAAATTCATTGAGCCGGCAAGCCTATGTATTTTTTCTTGCAATTCTCTGCACTTTTTGCTTGCAAAAAACAAGTGCATGATAAGGAGCGCTGAACGTGAGCATTTCGTCTCTCATTTTGCTTTTGTTGGTCATGTCGATCGTGTTGTTCGTGTATGGTGTTGTCCAAAAGAGCAAAGCCGCGAAACGGATCGCCTTTGGCCTCTTGGTCGCATCGGTCGGATTGGCCGGTTTTGTCGTGTTTCTCATCGGCTATATGTAACAACAGCCAAAGCCGAACACGCTGTTCTGTGTGTTCGGCTTTGCGTTTGCGGCGATTCAGATGGGGATCATTGGGGAAGATGGGGCTCGCGCTCAAGGCCTCAAGGACTGGCATTAGGGGACCGTTCGAGGCGGATTTCTCTGTCTTGCCTCATCTATCATTTTTGGGCTTCAAAGTTATTTTTAAAAAAGCGAAGAAAGTCGTTCATTTTTCTACACGAGGACAAGTGCAGGGAATATAAAGAAAATGCAGAAAAGAATGATATATGAAAAAATTATTGAAGCTGAAATGTGTAATATTTATAATATTATTTAAGTTGTGTGTTGCACAACAAAAATAATCAGCTGGCATAGGAGGGATTGGGTTGATTGAAAAGCTTGTGGAAACGGTGAACGGGTGGTTGTGGAGCCCCTTTTTGATTGCTTTCATTGTTTGTTGCGGTTTGTATTTTAGCATTCGCACCCGTTTCCTGCAAATTCGCCATGTGAAAGAGATGATCCGGCTTGTGACGACCGGGAAGGGCTCTGACGCGGGGGTCTCGTCCTTTCAAGCGTTAACGATGTCTTTATCCGGCCGCATTGGGGTCGGGAACGTCGCTGGGACGGCAACGGGGATTGCGTACGGGGGGCCGGGCGCGGTCTTTTGGATGTGGGTGATCACCTTTATCGGAGCGGCGACGGCGTATGTCGAGTCGACGTTGGCGCAAATTTATAAAGAGGAACAAGACGGACAGTACCGCGGCGGTCCGGCGTTCTACATTGAAAAAGGCCTTGGCTGGAAATGGTTTGCGGTGGTGATTGCCGGGGCGATCATTCTCTCGATGGCGGTGCTGATGCCGGGAATTCAAGCAAACTCGATTGCCGACAGCTTTTCGAATGCGTTTGGCATTCCGAAATTGGTGACGGGAATTTTCGTGATTGCCGTTCTTGGCTTTACGATTTTTGGCGGAGTGAAGCGGATCGCGAAAACGGCGGAAATTGTCGTTCCGTTTATGGCAGTTGGCTATTTGTTGGTCGCGATTGCCATTATTGCGGCCAATATTGAGAAAGTCCCGGATGTGTTTGGTTTGATTTTCAAAAGCGCGTTTGGCGCTGATCAAGTGTTTGGCGGCATTCTTGGTTCGGCGGTGATGTGGGGGGTCAAACGCGGCCTTTATGCGAATGAAGCGGGGCAAGGGACGGGCGCCCACCCGGCAGCGGCGGCGGAAGTGTCCCACCCGGCGAAGCAGGGGCTTGTGCAGGCGTTTTCGATCTATTTGGACGTGTTCTTGGTCGTGACGGCGACGGCACTGATGATTTTATTTACTAACCAGTATAATGTCATTAATGAAAAAACCAAGGAGCCGATTGTCGTCAACCTTGAAGGGGTAGAACCGGGCGCAGGGTATACGCAAGCGGCGGTGGACACCCTCTTCCCGGGGTTTGGCTCGGCGTTTATTGCGATTGCCCTTTTCTTCTTTGCGTTTACGACGATGTACGCCTATTACTATATTGCCGAGACGAACCTCGCTTATCTGGTGCGCAGTGAAAAGAGGGGGACGGCCTTCTTTGCCCTCAAAGTCATCTTTTTGGCCGCCACTTTCTACGGAACGGTCAAAACGGCGACGACGGCGTGGGCGATGGGCGACATCGGGCTTGGCATCATGGTGTGGCTCAACTTGATCGCGATCTTGTTGTTGTTTAAACCGGCCTATATTGCGCTAAAAGATTATGAGGAGCAGCTGAAGCAAGGCAAGGATCCGGAATTCAATGCGTCAAAATACGGGATCAAGAACGCGACATTTTGGGAAAATGGGTATACGAGAGTGGACGAAAAGAAGGAACAAGCGTTATAAGCCATCATACGTTGTAGAGTTGGAGGTGTCCCGCTGCGTTCGGGACACCGTTTTTGTGCGTCCGGCATCCTGGGAATGGCCGCTTTGGAATCCTGTTAGGCAAAGCAGATATTGAAAAAAGGTTGGAAACAGGAGATGATGACGAAACGGTTGATGAGCTGACGGGGATGGCGGTCGGGAAGATGGAAAAGGGGAGAGGGGGAGGAAGTTTGTTTCGTAAAAAAACCGGCCGCAGGGCCGGTTTTTGTGGAAATTAATGGGTTGTTCCCTTTAGGTCACGAACAAGTTGGGCCAGCGCGTCGTGAATCGGCGTCACCGGTCTGCCGAGCAGTTTTTCAAAGTCGTTGCTTTCGATTTCTAAGGAGCCTTCGCGGATGCCGCGTTGAATGTCCACGAGAAACGACACGAGCGGATCGGGCAAACCAGCCTTTTTCATGATATCAGCATAGGCAGCATCGTCGACTTGTTGCACCGGCACGTCTTTGCCTAAGACGGCGCCGAGGGCGGCGGCGAGTTCTTCTTGGGTCATGAGGGGGCCGGAAAGTTCGTAAATTGTGTTTTCATGGCCATCTCCGGCGAGGACGGCAGCGGCGGCTTCGGCGTAGTCTTGGCGAAGGGCCCAGCCGACTTTGCCTGTCCCGGCTGATGTCACCCAAGGCGCCCCGGCGAGGACGGCTTGAACGGTTCCGATTTCGTTTTCCAAATACCAGTTGTTGCGCAAAAAGGAGTACGGAATGCCGGTGTTTGCGATGGCTTCTTCCGTCACCCGATGCACTTCGGCCAAGGCGAGCCGGCTTTCATTCGCATTCGCCAGGCTTGTGTACACAATGAATCCGACTTGGGCGCGTTGGGCGGCGTTGACGGCATTTGTGTGCTGGCGGATTCTTGTTTCGTTGTCTCCGTCGGTGGAGATGATCAACAGCCGGTCAATTCCTTGAAAGGCTGTCTCCAACGTTTCGGGGCGGTCAAAATCGCCATGGCGAACGTCGACTCCGCGGGCCCGAAGATGTTCGGCTTTTTCCGGCTGGCGGACGCTGACGGCCAGCTGGTGAGCCGGCACGGATTTCAACAGCGTTTCGACGACTTTCGTTCCTAATTTTCCGGTTGCCCCGGTGACTAATATGTTCATACGCCTAGACCTCCTCATTTGTTTTGTTATAACCAGTTTGGTTACAACCGATGTATAAATAAAAGCCCTGTTAAGAGCTTTTATTATTGAAATTGAGCGATCAGCCGGCTGATCGTCGTTTGCGAAAGCCGCTCTTCCATGGCCGCCTGCGCCGCTTTCAGTTCGGCTTGCAGAACCGCCTCGATATTCCGCCCGACCGGGCACTGAATGTTCGGATGTTCATGGATGCGAAACAGTTGATCCGTTTCCACGACACGGACGGCCCGATACACGTCTAACAGCGTGATTTGGTCGGGAGGTTTGCGTAGCGAAGCGCCGCCGACTCCGGGGCGGACGTCAACCAACCCCGCTTTTTTTAACATGCCCATAATTCGACGGATGATGACAGGGTTTGTATTGACGCTCTGCGCGATGAAATCTCCGGTGCAATCGGCCGGGCTGGTCGCAAGCAAGCAAAGGATGTGCACGGCCATCGAAAATCGTGTGCTAATTTGTTTCACGTAAAACACCACCGTTGTAACCATTATAGTTATATCTTCAGGAAAAGTCAACTTTGGTGCTGGCAGTTTTGGATCAATCGTGCTTCCGGTCGGAAAGGGATAAATCCCCGCCAAAGGCCGCGCCGGAGAGAAGAGGGGCTGACGCCGTGACGGAAAGGTGCTTTGGATTCGCCCGCTGATCGTGTACAATACATAAAGGGTGACAACATCGTTCATCTCGGAAGGAGGAAAGCCATTGACAGACAGCGGAAAACAATCGTTCATTACGGACATTCATCAGTTGGATAAAAAAGGAATTGGACAAGCCGTCGTTTGGCAGGAAGAAGAAGGGAGGAGAAAAAAGCTCAAACTCACTGTTCCGTCCACGCTTCCTGGTGAAAAGGTGCGGGTTTTGATCGATTGGCCGAAACGCCGGAGGGCCCATGCCCGAGTGGAAGAAGTGATCGAGCGGCATCCAGAGCGGCTCGATCCGCCGTGTCCGCACTTTGACCGCTGCGGCGGCTGTGTCTGGCAGCACTGGCGCTATGAAGGGCAGCTGCGCCATAAAACGGAGCATGTCAAGACGCTCTTGAAAGAGCACGGATTTGACCCTGGCGTTGTCCGCGATACGATTGGCATGGAACATCCGTGGCATTACCGCAATAAAATGGAGTTTACGTTTTCTCCGGAAGGGTTGCTTGGACTGCACGAGCGAGGGAACTTCCGGCAAGTCATTTCGTTGGAGACATGCCTCATTGCCGGTGAACGGATCGTTAAAGCTGCCATGGAGGTGGCGCGTTGGGCGCGCGATCACCAGCTGCCTGGTTATCACAAAGATACCCACGAAGGGCTGCTTCGCCACGTCATGGTGCGCGAGTCGTTTGCGACAGGAGAGGTGATGGTGGCGCTCTTTGCGACCGAGGCGCCGGAAGGGGAGTTGAAAGAAGCGGCGGCCGATTTGACGGAGCGGATCACGAAGGCGCTCCCGGACGTGAAAAGTTTGCTTTGGCTGGAGAATCGGGCGTGGGCCGACCGCACCCAGGCGGAACGAACGCACGTGCTGGCCGGACGGGATTTCATTTACGATGAATTGTGCGGGTTCCGCTACCGTCTTTGGTTTGATACGTTTTTCCAAACGAACCCGGTGCAGGCGGCCAAATTGGTTGAACTGGCGTTGGAGATGGGCGAGCCCAAGCCCCATGAGAAAATGATCGATCTCTTCTGCGGAGTCGGCACGTTTTCCTTGCCGTTCGCCAAGCGGGTGAAGGCGTTGGCGGGCATTGAAATTGTGGAAACGTCGATCGAGTCGGCGAAACGAAACGCGAAAGACAACGGCATTGATAATACGTACTTTTTGGCTCGGGATGCAAGACGCGGGATTGATGAAGTGTTGGAACAGTTCGGGCGGCCGGAGCTGCTGCTTTTGGATCCTCCACGTTCGGGGGCGGGCGGGAAGGTGATGCGCAAAATCGGCCGGGCGCGGCCGGAGCGGGTTGTGTATGTCTCGTGCAATCCGGAGACGTTTGCGTCAGACATTACGGAGCTAGTCTCGTTCGGCTATACATTGAAAACCGTCCAGCCGGTGGACATGTTTCCGCATACGGCCCATGTCGAGTGCTGTGCGTTGCTTGTTCGGGGATCATGATGGAAGGAATCCCGTTTCTCGGATAGGGAGAAACGGGATTTATTGCTTTTGCCATCCTTTTTTGAAACAAATAGAAATCATTTACAGGGATAGATGTGCAACCTATGCCCCACCTACAAACTTCAGAAGCGGAAGGAAAAAGATGGCGGACGGCCCTTTTCGTTTTTTCCGTCTAACTGTACTTCTGGATCGCATCTGCCAGTAATTGCGGCAATGCCGGGATGTCGCCTGTGCCGTATGTGAACCGGACAAACGTCTCGTCCATATCGAGCGCCTCTGCGAACAACCCAGAAAGTCCACGTGCCTTGCGGTCGATTTCCAGCAAGACTTCTACGCTGTTTTCAGACAAAAAGAAGATCGCTTCCAATTCATCAAGACAGCCTTTGAACGGTCCACTTGCCGGCTTGAATTCAAACTCTTGGACAAACGGCAACCGCCGTTGCCAATAGCGCGGTGCTTGTTCGCATTGCACATCACGGAGGCGGAATCCTAATTGGCGGGCTGCCTCGAGAAACGCGGCGACGAGCGGGTGCGGTTCGATGGTGAGGTAGTCCCGGTCTTGCGGATCAAGCGCCATTTTAATGTCAAGGCCGGTTTGCAGCCACACTTTGGAAGAGCCGAGCGTGACCGGTACGTCGTATGGCAAGGCGAATTGGAACGGGATCGTTTTTGTTTCATTCGGCCCGATTGTCATCGAGTCAGACACTTTGTATCGGGCGAGCACGGCTTTTTCTTCGACTTTCTTATCATCGATTTCGCGAATATACGTCGTTACTAAGGCTAGATAAATTTCATCAATGCGCTGTTCGACGCTGCCGCCGCGAACCTCGACGACTCCTTCGACCGTTTCCCCTTGGGCGTATTGCGCTTTGGAAAGTTTCGTATCGACCGTAGCGGACCCGATGCCGATGGAGCTTAGCAGTTTTTTGAACAATCGATTCTCCCCCTTGTTGATTAGTTTCTTCCTCATCCGGGAATACGCAGCGTCTAGTAAAAAGGTTCCATTTTTTATCCGGTTATAGACGATGAGAACATAACCGCTGTCGATTAAGTTTTCTGATATGTGGCCGCCCACGACACCAAGGCTGATCAATTCATCATCCGCTATCCCTTCCTTCTTCTGTTTATCCATTGTTAAGGGTAACATAATGCCTAAGGGAGTTCCACTATTTTGGAAAACAAGACGGTTTTTGCTAAAATAGCGCATATGGATGAGAAAGGCGGATCAGCAATGAAACGGGTTATCCACGTCGTTGGGGCAGTCATCTGCAATGAACAGGGAGATGTTTTATGCGCATTGCGAGGGTCAAATATGTCGCTGCCGAACGTTTGGGAGTTCCCTGGAGGCAAAGTGGAAGAAGGGGAAAGCCCAGAAGCGGCTTTAGTTCGGGAAGTTCGTGAGGAACTTGGCTGCACCGTTTCGGTCGGCAAGCTGCTGGCTGATGTGTTTCATGAGTATGAACACGCCATCGTTCATTTGCGGACGTACGAAGCTCGCCTTACTGATGGGGAGCCGCGGGCGCGGGAGCATGCCGAGCTTCGGTGGGTGCCGCTCTCCCAGCTTCGTGACCTTAGATGGGCGCCGGCCGATCTCCCTACCGTTGAGGCGCTGTTGGCGAAGAGTCGCTCATAGCCGAGAAAGATGTCGGTTCGGGGAATGGGGCGTCGACTCTATTGAAAGAAAAACGGTTTTTCCCGGAGGAAGAACCGTTTTTGATTCGCGCTATGGTCTACAATGTGAACCTTTGAACGGATGTCCGCAAATCTTCGGCCATTTTAGCGAGCATTTGCGAAGATGATGTGATCTCTTCCATAGAAGCGAGCTGTTCTTCAGCAGATGCTGCAACTTCTTCGGATGTGGCGGCATTTTCCCGCGCGATACCCGCTAACTGATGGGCGGATGCGGTGACTTGCTGGGTGCCGGCTGAGATTTGCTCAGCAATCGCGGAGATTTCCTCGATTTGCGGGGCTACTTCTTTCATATTTTGGACGATTTGTAAAAAGCGTTGGGCTGTTTGCGTAGAAATGTGAAGGCCACCTTCAATATTTTCGGTCACACGGGACATATATCGGACCACTTCTGTTGTGCTTTGTTGGATTTTCCCAATCAATTCCTCGATTTGTTTCGTGGATGATTGCGACTGCTCGGCAAGTTTTCTCACTTCATCGGCGACAACGGCAAATCCTTTTCCATGCTCGCCGGCTCGAGCGGCTTCAATGGCTGCGTTTAGTGCCAGCAAGTTTGTTTGGTCGGCGATGGTGCTGATTACATCAAGGATTTTCTCAATTTCTTCAGAACGTTTTTCTAATGATTTCACTCTTTTATGAATTAATGGCGCATCCTGGTTGATATTGCAAATATATAGTAACATGTTTTTTGGGTAATTTAAATTACTATTTTTCTTCTTTTTGTAAAACATATAGCACTTTTTTACTATTTGTCTCTTCTTTGCCATAGTTCTGAAAGAAGACTCCCGCTTCAAACGCGTGAAAGGCAAAGACGCGCAGTCAGCGGGAAGCGCATGTCAGTTGGCGTCAATTGAAAACACGTGATTGCGGGAAAATCAACGCGAACAAGCCTGTTGACAGCTGCCTTTACAGCAGCCCCAACAGGCTTGTTTTTTCGCTGCCTAGCGGGCAGACGATGATGTTTCTGCGGCGGTGCACGCTTCGGCCAAAGCGAGGTCGGCGATGGCGTCTTGCAGCGTGACAAGACCGCGTTCATTCGGATTTTCGATCAAGCGGCAAAAGTCAAGAAAGCGCGTTTGGGCAATCGCTTCGTACCACCCGTGGCGGTCCGAGAGCACCACGGTGCGCTCGTACGGGATGCGCGGGGCGTCTGACCGTGGAACCGACGGCAACAGGCGGTTGGCCGCTTGCCTGACTTGTTCGATGGCGCGGGAGGACGGTTGTTTCGGAATGGCATCGAGCAAAGCGTCCATATGCGCCGCCTCATCGGTTGAGACGAGGCCGGAGACGGACAGCTGCGTCGGAATCCAGCCGTCAAGCACGATGCGGCCGCGTTTCGTATGAATGTCCCAGTGCGTCGATTCTGAAGCGGCAGGGTCCATCGTAAAGCCATGGTAATAATGGACGGGGATGCGCCGTCCGTTGCCTTCATGAATCACCGTAGCGCCGACGCGCGGCTGCGTGCCGTCCTGTTCCCGCAAAGCGAATCCTTGTGCCGTGACGGCTTCACCGAACCAGTGGCGGCCGACTTCAAAAAAGTGGACGCCGTGTTCAATGAAAATGCCGCCGCTTCGCCGCTCGTCCCAAAACCAATGGCCTTTGGCGACGCGGTGAGCCGCGTTGTGAAGGCTTGCGTAGTCCACTGGGCCAAGAAGCGCGCGGTGGATGAGTTGCTTGACGGCTTCTGCGAGCGGGTGGTAGCGAAGGACGAGATTGACCGCCAACGCCCGGTTTTGGCGGGCGGCGAGCTGGATGTTCGCCCGCAGCGCCTCGGCGGTGAGGCCGCCTGGCTTTTCAAGCAGCACATGTTTTCCTTCCTCAAGCGCCCGCTTGGCAAGCGGGGCGTGCAAATGCGGTGGGGTGGTGAGAATGACGATGTCAACATGCGGGTCAACGATCAATTCTTCAGCTTCGCGGTATTCGCGCACGTCGCCCGCCTGCGGCTGACGGCGGCGATAGGCGTCGATGACGCGCTGGCGCTTTGCGTCCGTTCGGCCGGCGACGGCAGCAAGCTGAAAGGAAGGAAGCGGGGCGAGCGCGCCGGCTAAAAATTCAGCGAATGCGCCGGCACCGGCAATGCCAACATGGTAACGGAAAGATGATGAAGAAATCATGGCGTATTCTCCTCCTCCCTCACATATATATAGCATTAACGATGTTCATTATACCGCAAAGAAAAAGAAGAACGAGAAAATGAAAGTTTTGAAATTTGCAAGCATCAATCATTCCTCATCGACACCATCCGACAATCATTTCGCTTGCGCAACAGAAGGAATATTATGTATATTATTATTAGCAACCATCACATCCGAGTGCTAGCAATCTATGAATCACTTTCATTTTCTCGTTCATCCATCAAGAATCGTGTCTAGTTTTGTGAAAAAAATCGTATGGAGGGATGACGAAATGAAAGCATTGTTGCTGGCAGGAGGATTAGGCACACGTCTTCGTCCATTGACCGAAAACATCCCCAAACCGATGGCCCCGATTGCGAATCGGCCATGGCTTGAGCACCTCATCATTCATCTTCGCGACCAAGGAGTCAACGAATTTGTCATCGCCGCACATCATTGTTCAGAAGTGATCCGTCGCTATTTCGAAGATGGGAAGCGCTGGAACGTCAAGATTACATACGCGCTCGAACCGTTCCCGCTCGGAACGGCTGGGGCGATTAAAAATGCCGAACGTTTTCTGAATGAACGTTTTCTTGTGTTTAACGCCGACATCGTGCATTTGCCGCAATTGATCCCGCTGCTTGATTTCCATCGTCAACATGGCGGTTTGGCGACCATCGTCTTAACGGAGGTTGACGATCCTTCTTCCTATGGGGTCGTAGAACAAGACGACAGCGGGCGAATTTTGCGCTTTATCGAAAAGCCGCGCCGCGAAGAAGCGCCATCGAACCGGATCAACGCCGGCATGTATATTTTGGAGCCAGAGGTGATGCGCTATATCCCGGCGGAGCGGGAAGTGTCGATCGAGCGTGAAACATTCCCGCTGCTGATCGAAAGGAATGTCGGTGTCTATGGCATCGTCAGTGACGGATACTGGCGTGATATGGGAACGCCGGCCCGCTACCGCCAAGTTCACTGGGATGCGTTGCGTCGGGAGTTTCCGATTCCGCTGAAAGGCCGTGAAATCCAGCCAGGGGTATTTGTCGGCGAACATGTCGAGATTGGGTCGGGCGTCTTGTTTGTACCGCCTGTGCTCATCGGCGACCATGTGAAAATCGGACCGCAGGCTGTGATCGGCCCGAATGCGGTCATCGGTGACCACTGCCAAATCGGCGCCCGCGTTCATTGCTCGCAAACCATCGTTTGGGACCGCTCTGTCATTCGTGACCGCAGCCGGTTGCAAAACAGCATTTTCGGCTACCGGACGGTGACGCCGGCGGGAGAAGTGTTCGAGGATTCAATCATCAACCAGTTTAAGGAGGCGGTGCAAGCATGATTCGAATCGCCTACGTCAGCACGTACCCGCCGCGGCGGTGCGGGCTGGCGACGTTTACGGAACATTTGCGCCAAAGCATTGACGGCGTCCGGGGCCCTTCTGATGGCGACCGCGTCATCGTGTTGTACAACGACAGCGACGGCGATGACGCCTACCGCCACAACCCGGCGTATTGGCCGCTTCCGGCGCAAAACCGCGCCGCTTATGCCGAGATGGCCAAACGGGTGAATGAAAGCGACATTGACATCGTTTTATTGCAGCATGAGTTCGGCATTTTCGGCGGCGAGGCGGGGGAATACATTCTTGATTTCATCGCCGCGCTAGAAAAACCGCTTGTGACGACGTTCCATACGGTGTTTGCCGACCCGCCGCTGCCGTACCGCCCGATTCAAGAAAAAATCGCTGCGGCAAGCGACGCCATCATCGTCATGAACCGGCAGGCGATCCCGTATTTGGTCAAAGCGTTTGGCTTGCCGGAAGGAAAAATCGTCTACATTCCGCACGGCGCCCCGGGGCCGAGCTGCGAGAGCCGCGAATCGCTGCGCCGGCGCCTCGGGTTTAGCGGACGCAAGGTGATGTTTACGTTTGGACTGTTAAGCCGCGGCAAAGGAATCGAGTCGGTGCTCGCCGCGCTGCCGGGCGTCATCCGCCGCGTACCGGACACGTTGTATGTCATCGCCGGCCAAACACATCCGGAAGTGAAAAAACGGGAGGGCGAGGCGTACCGCGATGAGCTGAAAGCGTTGATTCATCGGCTTGGACTCGACGGCCATGTCCGCATGGAGGACCGGTATTTCAGCGAAGAAGAGCTGATTGATTATTTGACGGCGTGCGATCTATACGTCACCCCGTACCCGGGCATGCAGCAAATCACAAGCGGCACGCTTGCCTATGCGGTCGGCGTCGGCCGTCCGGTCGTTTCGACGCCGTATGAGCATGCGCGCGATTTGTTGCAAGGTTGTGAAGAGCTGTTGTTGCCGTATGGCGATACGACCGCCTGGGAAGAGCGGCTCGGGCAGCTGTTGGCCGACGAGGCGGCGCTGAAGCGATGGGAGGAAAAGGTGCGCCAAATCGGGGCAAACACGCATTGGCCGCGCGTCGGCGAACAGCATGTCGCCTTGTTTGCGCGCATGTGCGACGCGAAACGTGGGGAGGTGAAGACCATTGGCACCGTCAGTCATTAAGTTCGACCATCTCGAGCGCATGACTGACGACACCGGGTTGCTTGAGCATAGCCTCGGCCGCATTCCGCGGCGGCGCGAGGGTTATTCGACCGATGACAACGCCCGCGCCATATGGGCGTGCCTCGAGTGGCTGGCGTTGCTCGACGATCAAGAAACAAAGGAGCGGCTGTATCGTCTGCTTGACCGGTATTTGGCGTTTTTGCTTTGGGCGCAAAACGATGATGGCACGTTCCATAACAACTTTTTCTTCGATCGGACAAAAGAAGAGGAAACGCCGTCAGACGACTGCTTCGGGCGGTCGTTTTGGGCGACGGCGTTGGCTTACGTTCGCCTCAGCGATCCGGCGCGGCGCGAGGCGGCAGCAGATATGTTGCGGCGGGCCATGCCGGCGGCTTGGGAGCTTCGTTCGCTGCGCGGCGTCGCCTGGGGGGTGGCCACTTGCGGCGTCTTATTGACAGAAGGACGCCCGCTTGGCGTCGATCAAGAGGAAGTGGCAGCTTTGGCTGCACGGCTTGAGCAGCGGCTGCTTGCGGCGTATTGGGAGCATGCTGGCGACGATTGGTATTGGTATGAGCCGGAGTTGACGTACGCCAACGGGGTGCTGCCGTGGGCGCTTTGGACGGCATATCGGCGCGCGCCTCGGGATGAGGTGAAGGAAGTGGCGGAAAAAAGCCTTGCTTTCCTTATTGAAAAAATGAGCGGACCGGGAGGTGTCATCCGTCCGGTCGGCAACCGCGGCTGGTGCAGCCGCCGCTACCGTGCCGATTGGGATCAACAGCCGCTTGATGTGATGAAGCTCGCCCTGGCGGCGCGCGAAGCGTATTGGGCAACGGACGACGAGCGTTATCGCGGCGTCGTCCGCCGCTGCCTCGCTTGGTTTTACGGACAAAACGACGGCAACGCGCCGCTTGCCGACCCAAGCGACGGCAGTTGCTGCGACGGGCTTGGCCCGAACGGCCCGAACCCGAATCGGGGGGCGGAGTCAACATTGTCGTACTTGTTAACAGCAGCAATCGCTCAATCGATTTCGGTGGAGGTGGTTGTCGATGAATACGTCAACAACGAAACCGTTCGCATGGCCGGCACACGTGTTTAAAGAATACGACATCCGCGGACGAGCCGGAGAGGAGCTCGATGAGTCGTTCGCGTATTGGCTCGGACGGGCCTTTGCCGACATGATGCAAAAGGAAGGCGAGAAGAGGGCGGTTGTCGGTCATGACAATCGTCTATCATCGCCTGGCTTGCATCGGGCGCTCAAAGATGGGCTGCTCGATGGCGGCTGCGATGTCGTCGATATTGGGCTTTCGACGACGCCGATGTTTTACTACAGCTTATACTACACGAACATTCCATGCGGCATGATCATCACCGCCAGCCATAACCCAGGGGATGAGAACGGATTTAAAATCGCCATGGGAAAAACGACAATTTATGGCGAGCGCATCCAAGCGTTGCGGCGGGCGATGGAGCGGCTCAGCCAGGAACAGCCGCGGCCTGAAACAGCGCGCGGGCGCGAGGAAACGTTGGACCTTGCTCCGGCATATATCAAGATGTTGAAGGAGAAAATCCAACTCGGTCCGCGCAAGCTGAAGGTCGTCGTCGACTGCGGCAACGGCACCCCATCGATCATTGCGCCACAAGTGCTCAAAGAGTGGGGATGCGATGTCGTCCCGCTTTACTGTGAATCCGATCCAACGTTTCCGAACCATCATCCGGACCCGGTCGTGCCGGAGAACTTAACGGCCTTGATTGAGATGGTGCGCAAGGAGCAGGCTGATCTTGGCATCGCGTTTGACGGCGACGGTGATCGGATCGGGGTTGTGGATGAAACGGGTGCGATCCGTTGGGGCGACCAACTGATGGTGCTGTTCTGGCGCGAGATTCTTAAGCGCTATCCGGGAGCCGACGCGCCCGTTGAAGTGAAATGTTCGCAAGCGCTTGTTGAGGAAATTGAGCGGCTCGGCGGGAAACCGTTCTTCCATCGCACCGGCCATTCGCACGTCAAAGCGACGTTGCGCCGTCGTCCGGAGATCCCGTTTGCTGGTGAAATGTCTGGCCATTTGTTCTTCAATGATGAGTTTTACGGCTATGACGATGCACTGTACGCCGCTGGGCGCCTGCTTCGATTACTGTCGCACGATGAGCGCCCGCTGTCCGAGTGGTTTGCCGATGTGCCGCGGTACGCGGCGACGCCGGAGACGCGAGTTGCTTGTCCGGAAGAGAAAAAACCAGCTGCCATTGCTGCGGTGAAAAACCGGTTCGCTGGCCGCTATCCGGTTGTTGACGTCGATGGCGCCCGCATCCAGTTCCCGGAAGGCTGGGGGTTGGTGCGGCCGTCGAACACGCAGCCGATTCTCGTCTTACGCGCAGAAGCGAAGACGGAGGAAGCGCTGGCGGAGATTAAGCGGCAACTGGCTGATTGTCTCCATGCTCTTGAATTGTGCATCGATTGGTGATGTTCATTTCCAAGCTGCCCGAAATGCTTGGGCCTGTTCTTGATGGTGCGCTCTGTTTGGCGCAAAAACTCTTTTCCGGCGCGGCGCCCGCTATCTCGTGCGGGCCGCCGGCGCCGGTTTGTTTTTGCTGTCGCAGGGGGTTAAAGCTTGATTTCTTGCCAGTTATTTGTCCATAATAGATAGGGGTAAAAACGAGTTGTAGGAGAGTTGAAGGCGTGGTGATCTGTGAATCGTTGCAATATATTCAAGATGCATACGCGGCATTGACGGGGTTGAGCATGCTGATCGTCGATGATCACGGCGCTCCCGTGACGAAAGTATCGAATATGACCGAGCTGGCGGAGCTCGTTTTGTTTGACGATAAAAGGGAAGCGCCATCGTTTTTCTGCCCGCAGGAGCTTGTCATGGACGGATGGCAGCGTCCATCGGTCGTGCCGGTCGGGCGTTTTGGCATGAAAAGCATCGTTGCTCCGGTGTTTGTCGATGAGAAGGCGGAATATTGGATTTGGGCGGGCGTGTTTATCGAGGAAGAAACGAAATGGCTCATTTGCGAACAACCGCTGATGGACACTGGAGAATGGACGTCAGCGATCGAACAGGCGGCGTTGCCGGCGCGGGCGGTCGAAGCGAAGTTAAAAGATATCGAAAAGATGGCGGTCATATGTGGGGAATTAATCAGCGGCGAGCGCCGCAAGCAACAATGCTGTGAATACGGAAAACGGCTCGAAGCAGTGGTCACGGACAGCTCCGCCCTAGCGGACGTGGACAAGCTGCTTTTTGAGTTGCGAGCGTTCGATGAACGCGTCGATATGGCGTTGTATATCGCCAAGTGTCCGCAAGGATGGATGGTGGCGGCGGCAAGCGGGGAAAAGGCTGGAAAACTGCGCGGCAAAATGATCGATGCGCTGTTTCCGCCGCTTTCGTCTTCGGAGCCGCCGCTTCGTTCGGTTTACGTTCAAGATGCCGCTTTGGATCTACGCTTTTCCTTTTTTGTCCGCCATGGCATCCGCCCGAAAGCGATGATTGCGTATCCGGCGACGTACGGGAAAGCAGTGGAAGGATGGATCATGATCGGCAGCGAGGCGTCCTCTTCACTGCCGGCGGCGCTTCGTTCGGTCGGCTCCGCCCTCGTTCAACATTGGCTGCTCCTGGCTAAATGTACAGAGGCCGATATGAAAATGGACCGCCATTTGATGCGCCTTTCGATGTTGGTGGAAATTGGACGGGCCATGCGTGTTGTGCAGAACGAGGAAGACATCATCCGGATGATGGCCGAATTCGCCGCGGAGCTCGCTTACGGCGATTTCGTCTGCGTGGTATGGTCTAGCGATGGCCAAACAGCTGTTGTCCGCGAAGGAGCGATGGACGTAGAAATGGCTGTTCGTTATCGGGATGATGTCTGCCGTCGCTATGGCTGTCACGGCGAGAAGGCGAAAAGCGAGGTGCCGGCGCTGCTTCATGTCGAGGGCAAATCGGTGATGGAAGTGCCGTTTTTCGTCAGCGATGGCCGCTATGGCGTTCTCGCCGTTCATATAAAGAAAGAAAGGGAAGCGAAAGAGGCGGAAGTGTATATGACGGCGTTGGCCGCGATTGGGGCGATGATGATCAGCGGCAAGGCTCACGGTGGAAATGATGGGACGGTCAATATCGACATGTTGTCCGAGCAGTTGACAGCCCGGGAGATGGATGTATTGGAGCTGCTCATTCAAGGCTGCAGCAATCGCGAAATTTCAGAACGGCTGTTCATTAGCGTCCATACCGTGAAAAATCATATTACGAACATTTTTCAAAAAATTGGCGTCAATGACCGGTCGCAGTTGATCGCCCTTGTGTATCAACTAAACCACCGCCGGCAGCGCCGATAAGGGGACATCATTGGACGATGGATGCCATGATGTCTTTTTTTTTGGATGTAGGAAATTGGAATGAGCCTCATTTTGTATTATAATGAATTGTAGTAAATAAGAACTATTTTTCAATAGATGGAACAATAAAGGAGAAAAATAGCATTCGAATCCGTTTTCCCCAGCGTTGGAACGTGCAATAGTGAAAAAGCTGCCATGTTGCTTTGGCCGGTGTATAAGCATAACAAAGATAGGGGAAATGCCGATGAAGCCCAGGACCATGATCCGAACGATGGCGATCATGAAAACGGCGGACATTTTAAAAGCGATGGACATTACCGAGGAACTGGCGAAGAGAATGGGGTTTTTGCCGCGTGATTGCCTTTTTCTTCGGCTCGCGACAGAGGAAGCGTGCACGAATGCATATGAATATTGTCAAAAAACAAGAAAACTGCCATTTAGGATATTTTGGAAAATGGAAGCGAGACAGTTGATGATCATTGTCAAACAGCGAGGAGGATGCTTCTCCGTAGCCCAAACCGATGTCGTCAACACAGGGCCGCGTGGCAGAGGGCTGCAGCTGATCACCCATATTGTCGATGATGTATATGTGAAGCGAGCAGGAAACAACGTCTTGTTTTGCATGTGCAAATGCAAAAAAATGAGTGACCATTGGAGGAAACAAGATGGAGACAAAACAAGGGGCAATTTGCACGCTGACATGGGTAGAAGATATTACCTTAAACAACGTCGAATCATTCCGTCAAGCGCTGGAGAGGTTGCTGGACAAACGAGCGGACCAATTGATCGTCAACATGGAGGGGGTCAACTACATAAACAGCGCCGGACTCGGTGTCATCGCTGACAGCGTCATGGAGGCGAGAGCCCGACAAAAAGAGTTGGTCATTGCCGGAGTGGAAGGGTCACTTGCAGAAATTTTCCATATTGTCAAATTTTCTTCGTTTATCAAACTATTTGCCACAGAGAAGGAAGCCATGGATTATTTCAGTGGAGAATGACGTTCTATGATGGATGGGTTTTGGGAATATGTTCAACGTTATGACCACCTCGCGTGGCGGGAGCTGCTTCTCGGCTTAGAAAAAATGAATGTGTTTGTTGGGCCGGGCGACTATGTCTATTGGCTCGCAGCGCCGGAACAAAGGCGGCTCTTATTCATTTCGTCATCATGCGAGCAGCTGTACGGTTTGCATCCGGACGACTTTTACCACGATCAAGACATATGGGCAAAGGTGGCCTACCCGGATGACCGCGCCAAGGCGGAAAGAAAATGGTCGCTCCTTTCGGAAGCGGATGCGGGCGCCCAAACGTATCGCATTATCAATCAGCGGGATGGCTCCGTCCGTTGGGTGCTTGAACAGACGTTTCCTGTGCTTGGCCAATTCGGGGAAGTGAGGCTTGTCAGCGGGATTGTCGCTGATCTGACAGAAGCAAAGCGAAACGAGAATGAACGGCAGCTCGCTGAACAAGTGTACAAAGTGATGGAACAGGCGATGCTCGTCACCGATGGCCAGTTTGTCGTTCAGTTTGTCAATCCGGCGTTCACCAAAATTACGGGCCATGGTGTAGAGATTGTCGGTCAGCCGCTGCATACGCTTTACGCGGGTTATTACGAGGCCTGGCTTTACGAGGTGATTCAAGCGGGAACGGGGAAAAGCGGGGAATGGAGGGGATGGGTGCGCTGGCGACGGAAAAACAGTTCGGTCTATGTCAGGCAGACGACAGTGCGGGCTGTGCCCGGCCATGATGGAGGAATCGCGTTTTACTTGTTTTTATTTGCCGGTCCCACTTATGAGAACCGATACATCGCCGCGATGAAAGATGATTTGCGGCTGGCCCGCGAGGTGCAAAAACGCGTCTTAAGCAAGCCGCTGTCAGCCGATGGGATTCGGATCGCCGGAACGTACCTCCCATCGCGGGAGCTGGGTGGCGATATGTATGCGTGGTATCCGATCGACCAACAGCGGTACGGCATTTTTTTAATGGACGTGATGGGTCATGGGGTAGCGGCTTCGCTCATTTGCATGTCGGTCCGCTCGCTTTTGAACGGCGTCATCCGCAAAGGGATCGTTCCGACGGAAGTGTTTCGCGAGTTGAACCGCCATATGCGCCAGTTGTACCATGAAAACGGGCGGGTGATGTATTATTTCACCGCCGTGTATGTTCTGGTGGATGTCAAGGAACGGATGATTGAATATGCATCAGCCGGCCATCCGCCGGGGTTTTTGTTTCAACCGGACGGAACGGTGGCGGAGTTGGACCGCGGCTGCGCGCCGATCGGGATGCTTCCGCGCCTTTTTGTCGACAGCGGCCGGCTGCGCTACGAATCGGGGGCGACGCTTGTGTTGTATTCCGACGGGGCGATTGAAGGGGGGGCGGGATCCGTTCGGCAAAAGATTGAAGCGTTCCGCGATGCGCTAACGCCGCATATTTTATTGGACGAGCAGGTGCTTTTGGACCATCTGCGCCGCCATTTTGCGCAAAAAGGGCCGCTTCCGGACGATTTTTCGGCGGTGGTGGCCAAGCTTGGCTAAACGAGGGGAAAAGCCGCCTATATCGGATGATCGATCCGCTTCACAAGCTGCTTTTTCTTTATGTATGAAACGGCACGGCAGCCAACTGTGTCTCGGTTGCAAAAATGGCCTTTTGGGCTATCTTTTTTACGGATCGTGAAAAGACGCATTCACTCCTGCCGCCCAATAATGGCGGCAAACACCAAACTATAGTATAGATTCCTTTCCACAATTCAGGTTAAAATAAAGACAATTACGCTGTTGATTGCGAATACAATATAGAAAAGGCAACAGGAGGGAAGACATATGGCGGTGACGAATCCGGCGGGGTTTTGGAAGCGGCTGTTGGCTAACTTGTTGGATGCGATTGTCGTTGGCATTCCGATTTCGATCATCGGCTATTTCATCACTGGCAGTTGGGAAACGAACTGGTTTACGTCATTAGCGAACATCCTTTACGCGTTAATCGTTCCGGCTGTTTGGTACGGATATACGGTCGGCAAGCGGATGCTTGGCATCCGGATTGCGAAAGTGAACGGCGGAAAAGTTGGGGTCGGCACGATGTTTTTGCGCTCGTTCGTTGGTGGACTCGTATACTTTATCACGTTTGGCATTGGTCTCATTATTAGTGCGATTATGGTAGCTGCAAGAGAAGACAAACGGTCGATTCACGATTTTATCGCTGGGACGTATGTGACAACGGAAAAACCGACGGTGTAAACAATGGAAAAAGGCGGGCTTCCGAGTGGAGGCCCGCTGTTTTTACAAAGATTAATTAATCTATTGAGGTAATAACTTAGGTAGCGTCAAAAGTTTTATGAAAACTCCACATCCGCCATCCCATGGAGCATCGTAAGGCATCCTTGGAGCCGGATTCGCCCTTGACCAACACCCGCCAAAGGTGTGAAAGGGACGTCAAGGGCGACGGGGACAAAAAAGAGGGCATAGGAAAGCCGCCCTTGCCCTTACCGAATTTTACCTTTGACGAGGTTCGGTTGGTCAAGGGTTCGCTTCGCCGAATCCGGCTGTTCTTCTGATCCATGGGCTCCGGCGGACAAAAAAGTTAGGCTGCCTCTTGTTGGAGGAAATCTTGAGCCATGGCGATCAGCTTCGTCCACCGGGCCGGCATATGGGGCAGATCGGCGAGCTCCGGGATGACGACAGGAACCCGGCCTTCGAGTGCACCGTGCGGGCGCAGGAAGTTGAAATACGCCACAAACAGCGTGACAAAGGAGACCGAGCCTTCTTCCGCGCCAAATCCGTGAGTCGGCCGATAGTTGCCTTTAAACGTCCGGTTGAATCGCTCGATGATTTGTTTGAGCGCGCGGAACTCTTCGGACACCGGATCCTCATTGGTCAGTCCGATCACTTGGCGGACGTCAAACGGAATCCCGTGCTGGGCAAAAAAGTGCTGCGCCAGCAGGTAAATGGGATTGCCGTCGACGACGAACGACAAATCGTCCGGGATGGACGGCAGCTTTCGCAGGACGTCATCGATGGCGCGGATGGCCGACAACGCATCCCGGTGGGGCGAGACGCGATACGACAACACCACTTTTTTCACGGCATCAAACATAAAAAACAGGTAATGCCAGCGTCCTTTCACGCGAATATACGTCTCATCCCCACAGAACGAGCCGGACAGCTCGTACGGGAACTGGTCGACAAATGGCTGAATCATGAGCGCGACGCTATTGGCGTAGTTGAGCACCGTCTGATGGGAGATCGACACGCCATGCACATCCTTCATGATTCCGGCTGTCTGTCTGGAGGACATCCCATAGTTAACGTAGTACGTCAACACGAGTCCGAGGGTGTGCGACGACACCGCCAGACGAGACAAATCGACCTTTGGCTTTTTCGGCGACGATGGGGCCAATGGTTGAAAGTCAAACAAAAACTCACGGAACAGATACCGCACCTTGAAGGCTTGAGGGTTCTGCTGGAACCGTTGGCGTTCTTTTTGGCTCATCCGGCGAAGGTTCTTTTGGTAAAACGGGCAGTCGTTGTTCTTGCCTTTGTAGATGTAGTAGTCCTTGCGTTCTTTGATTTTCTCAAGCGTTTGGAAGCAGTGCGGGCAACGAAAGACCGCTTGCTTTTTGAACCGATTTCGATGGTTGAACCGGCATTGGCACACTTTGCATTGGTACTGCCCTTTCCGCCGTTGTTGGCGTACAGGTAGGATGACGGCGCCTGGCAACGGGGACACGTCAACGAATCCGGAACACGGTGTTTATATACATGCAACATAAAGAGTTAACTTCTCATCCTGCACACCCTAAGCGTTGCAGCACTTCCTCCGGACGTTCGTGGATGTAGTGGACAAACCGAGCAATGGCCTGGACGATATCGTTTCGATTTTTGTGAAACACATTGGCGATCACGGTGTCTTTCAGCCATTTCCACAAGCGTTCGATCGGGTTCAGTTGCGGAGAATACGGAGGAAGGTAAATAAAGTGAAAACACTGTCCTTCTTCCCGCAAAAACTCCTTGACCATTTTGGCATGGTGAATGCGGGCGTTATCCAACACCAAAACCATGAGACGGTCTAAATAGCGCTGTTTGAGCATTCTCAAGAAATCCAAGAACGTCGCGGCATTGGCAGCGGTCGTTTGATGAAGCACCGTTTCGCCATCGTGGATGTTGACCGCGCCAAACAGCGATACGTGGGCATGATGGCCGAACGTCGGCACTTGTTTTTGGCGGCCGACTTCCGACCATGTGGACCGCAAGACATGGTAAGAGCGGATATGTGTTTCATCAAGGTACAACAAGACCGAATCAGGATCCATTAAGTTTTTTTAGGAAGTCGATCTGTTTCTCAAAATTCTTTTGTCGATCCGGATCGCCTTTGGCCAATGTGTAGGTCGGTCGTGTCCACGACAGCCCTTTGCGGTGCAGGAGTTTTCGCAACGCTTCGCGGGAAATGCAAACACCGAAGTGCTTTTCGACATAGGATTGCAGGAGTTTGGTGTTCCACGCCGAAGCGACGTCCCAGCCCAGTTCTACGGGAGTGGTGGCCAACACAAGCTGTTTGATCTCTTCCTGCTGTTCTTCGGTGAGAAACGGCTCCCGCCCGGGGGCGAAATCCCGATGGAGCAAGAGCTCCAGACCGCCTTCGTTGAACAGCGACACATAATGGGAAACAGTTTGTCGGCACACGTTGACCATGGAGGCCACCTCTTTGCCCAAATAGCCTTCCATGACCAGGCGGACGGCCATCACCCGTTGGCGAAGAAGGGTGTTTTTGATTTTCCGTTCCTGTTTGCGAAGTGTCCGAGGTGTCCATCCGTGATCGTTGGTGATTTTGAGACGTTTCATGCAGAATTCCGCTCCTTTTCCATACTTTTCCTTAGGAGCAGTATAACCGGAGTGGGCACCGCTTATGCGAAGGTTAACTTTTCAATGAGCATATATATAAACAACCTTACTCTGATCGAATTTAGGGGTATGGCTGCTTAGTGAATCATTCTTTTTTTATTACTGTCTACTTGACAGGGGTAAGACCATTTTGAGTCAGCCTTTCCTTAAATCACTAGTTTCCTTTCTCTTTATACTTTAGATTGCGGTAAATTTATCCAATTATACTTCTTCGTTTCATTAGAAATAATATTGTTATTCCTCCAAATGTAAACGACCAATATTTAAACGCGCATTTACTATCTAGGGTGAATACATGTTCCTTCATACAATTGGTAACACAATGATATTCCATCTTCCTTTCTATGGTTAAAAAGTTTCTATCTATAATAATATTTTTATGTGATTTTTGTGTAATTATGAGTTTTTTGACAGGATCAGTGTAAATTAAAATATTCTAAAATCTTTTCACTATTTTTGATTTTTTCCTATTGAAAACCCTTTGAACAAACGTCCACCGTATGGCCTCAATACCTCATCACAGAGGTTGATTAGATCATCTTTATTGTGATTTTTATAGAAATTATTAAGTGCCTGAGCAAGTTGAGAACAAAAATTAATGTCGTACTGTTGCAGTGCTCTCCAAACCCATTTTCCCTCTCCTATCCAATAATTATTTGTTCTTAGTACAAATTCATGTATAGAATAAATTAACTTATTTACAGTAAATATATCTTCAATATAATCAATAGAACCTTCTAAGTCATATAATAATTCTGATATGCCATATCTAGAAACTTCAATTTCATGATGCTCCCATTTAGGAGGACCCATGTCAAGTAGTCTTTTAGCTTCCTTCTTGATTTCTTCACTGTACCCTAATTTGTCTTTAATAACAACTCCTTCCCAACACATTCTTGGTAATGAAGGTCTTGCTCGTTTACAATCCCTATTAAAATACTCGTACAGTGAAGCTTTAGTATGTACGAATAGCTCAATTGGCCAATTATATTCTATAAATGATTCTCTGTAGGGTGCGTTTTCATCATTACAAATTACCACAATGTCTAGGTCTGAAGTATTTGTGTAATCTCCTCTAATTATACTCCCCCCTAAGATAGCCAAATCACAATTTGGGATATAGTTATCTATAAATTTTAAAGCAGCTTCTATAGGCGGTATCCGTAAAGACATATTTATCTCTCCTTTTGAATATTTGTATTGTGAATATTTTACCACTCAATAGTGCCCTATACATAGTTAATTTTTTGGAATATTTAATATTTAAGTTGTGTAAATTTTTATTGGTTATTTCATATCGATTTTTATAAAGTAGGTGGATCTTTATGCCTGAAGGAATACATGAAATTAAACTAAAAAAGGTTATTGATATTGTAATAACTACATTAGTAAACTCAAGCTTTTGGATAGAGCCGAAAACTGAAAGAGGAAATAAGTATCTCAATTATTGGCTTGACAAGAATTTATTAAAAAATATTTTAAATGAATTATCAGGCGTGTTGATTATCCAATAAAATCCAAAGGGTATAGAAAAAAGAGCACCTTTCCTGTAGAATGTGAGTAGCGACACAAACAAACCCAGGAGGTGCTCTCTATGAACAAGCATACCACACTCCCGAATTTGATGCAAAAACTTGTTTCGGATGAAGAGATTCAACTGATTGCCGAAGCGGTTGGGGATCGTGATTCGTCTCGAACCTTTACGTTGCGCGAGTTGATTCACTTCTTCCTGCTGGCCGCCATGCATCAATGGAAAAGCTTTCGCCACGGAGCCGATGTGGGGCCTCTGTATGGATTGCCGCGATTCCATTATTCCACAGTATCCAAGAAAGCGAAAGAAGTTCCCTATGACATCATGAAACGCTTGTTGGCGTTGATCATTTCCAAGTGCAACCGCCAAACCCGCCGCTCGCTTCGGTTTCCCAAACCGCTTCGGGTGGTGGATTCGACGACCGTCACGGTCGGGAAAAACCGCCTGCCATGGGCGCCGTATCACGGCGAACGCGCCGGAGTGAAGCTGCACGTCGCGTATTCGCCGGAATCCTCGCTGCCGGCAGACGTGGTGGAAACGACCGGACTGCGTCACGATGGCCCGGTGGGAGAACAGTTGACGAACGCTCAACAAGTGCTGGTGGAAGACCGGGCGTATGTCAAAATCGAACGCCTCGATCGATTTGTGGAGCAGCATCAGCTCTTTGTCATTCGGATGAAGGACAACATCGAACTTCATCAGAAAAAAAGCTTGAAACGCCTTTCCAGCACATCCTCATCGGTTCAAGCCGACTTCACGTGCCAGTTGGGGACGAAACAATGCCGCTCCACCAAGCGTCACCGGGTGGTGATCTTTCGAGATGCAAATGGCCGCGACATTCGGGTCGTGACGAACCTCTTCCATGCGTCTGCGGAAACCATTGCCGACATGTACCAACAACGTTGGACCGTTGAAGTCTTTTTCCGTTGGGTGAAGCAATATCTGAATGTCCCGATCTTGTTTGGCACGACGGAAAATGCGGTATACAATCAGCTGTTTGGGGCGTTCATCGCGTATGTGTTGCTGCGATGGCTGTATGATCAAACCAAAAAACGGACGAACGTCTCTCTTTCCTTCATTTCGTTTGTTCGCCGTTTTTTCTCTGGGCAGCTTCCTCTCGATTGGAAATCCGGGATGGCCGCTGCTTTGTTTGAGTATGCCCAAATTTATGGAAGGCGTATGTCTAATTTTGGATAATCAACACTCGTGTGTTGAAAATTGTTAATAACAGATCATTAATTTCGAATAGAGTTCCGACACCTGCCGTTTGCGTTGATATCAAACCTATCGTTCGTTTTGAGTAGCGTTTGCCAACTACTTACAGAACCATATGTTTGTTCCTTAATTTGGAACATCCAACATATGATCCCAATATAGCCGAGCTCATAATATTTTCCGCCCATCTAATTACAAAGGTTGAATTATAGTAAAGACTTGAATATACTTCAGTGTATTTTTCAGACCCTACCAATGTGATTTCATGGTTTACCAAACTCCCGTAATTGAATTACAAGAGTAGAGCCCCAGAAATGCCATGTATGGTCGCCATTAGCAATAGCCACTCATCACTACCATTATAATTTGAACAAGCCCTCCGCCCATAAAATAAACCATTTTAATCGGAAATTTCATGAATTATTTTGACTTAATATCTGCAAAATATAGTTTGATCACGATAATAAAAGGAGGAATTCAAATATGAACAGGAAACTTATAGGAGTAATGTCCCTCTTTTTGATAATATTATTCGGAATGTATGGTGTCGGGACTAAAATTGTCGCCAAATCAAAAATTTATGAAACAGAGTCAACAACTGCATTAGTGGTTAATAAAAATGATTTAGAGGACCTTTCAATTTACTTCTTAACGCCTTATATAACCAAAGCAGTACAGGATTATTATGGAAAACCGTCTGGAATTCAGTGGTGGAAGCCTAAAATATTAGAGATTAAAAATTTAGAACCCGGGAGTCGTTATAAATTCTTACTCAAAATTCGTGTAGAAACATTTAAAGGGGCTCACAACCCTCCTTACGGAATTGATATAATAACACTTGAAATCGATTTTGACAAAATTCGTATTATTGATTACAAGCACATCGAAGAGAAGATAAAAAAACAAACATAGGGTATTACCTCCCTCTATAAATGTTGATATATCAACGGTTGTAGCCGTTTCAGGGGTGTCAAAAAAATATTTTTCGACAAAGTTTCTAACATTATTTCTTAAATATGTGTATATCTTACATTGACTGGGTACGCTTCGCGGCCACTACTGGTTAAATTTGGTTGTAGTGGGGGAAGCGTATGGGATGCACCGTGGATCTCTGCATCGCTGATGATGACGAACCCTCCCATGTCTCTTGGCATCCTTGTGCCTACATTCCTTCGTTCGGTCTAGTCATCAGGCAGAGGCCGGCTAAGCTCCTTTAGGGACTCAAGGTCGAATGGATGATATCGCGCCAGCTTCTCCGTGTCATCCTTGTTGTCTAGAGAATCGAGACTATAGGCATCAAGCAGCCGTTTCGAGGCCAAAGATGTCCTGCATCATTCGCTTCGCATCGAACGCTTGGTGCTTCGTACATACAGCGTGCAATACCTTCAATAATTTTCCGCATAACACCACAATCGATTGCTTCTTCCGCAACGGATTATCAGGACGTGTCGTGTAATAGTCGTGCAGCTGCCGAAACGCTTCGTTGTGGCGGATCATCGGCATCATCACGCGGAAGAGGAGGGCGCGCAACCGCCTTCTTCCACGCTTCGAGATCCGTTTTTGCCCTCCTTTGTATTTTTTTTACACTTTAATAATAACTCATAAATAGATAAAAATAAATGAAAATTTATAAAATTTAGAATAAAATAGACAAAAAGTAGGATATGTTTTATTAAGAGGAAAAATATAACTATGTGTTATAATATGATAAACATCTGTTTTGGGGGGAAGATTGTGAAAGTATCTTTGGGGTTACTAATATTTTGGTGTCTTCTTTCAGGGTTAATTTTATATGTAATAATTGAAACAGCAGTTAGAAGAGCTATAGATAGCTCTAGATTAACTGAAAAAATAGATAAAATTTTAAATGAAAAGAACAAAAGAGATTAAAGTTCTGATTGATAATTCCCTACGTATCTGTACTTGAGCAAATTTACTAACATAAAACCCGTGGTGCTATATAAATCAAACTTGGTTTTTCAACTAATTAATATTACATTACGACAACGATAATCATTCACCTATATACCCGTGGTGCTAGTTGAGCGTTAGAACTCAACTAGCCCTAGTGTGACCAGCGAATAGGCTAACAATATGCCGTCGAGCGCTACTTCAAATCCGATCATGGAATTCGCTCGAATCTCTGTGATCCGGTATTGGTCAACCAGAACCGAGAACACCGTCTCGATCACTTTGCGTTTTTGTTGGATCCACTTCTCCCATGCCTCGGACGGGCGATGTTTCTGGTTTTTTCGAGACGGAGTCCAAAGCGCCATTTGGTATTCTTCGTACAGCCTTTTTTGCAAGTCACGGCTAATGAACCCTTTGTCCCCGAGGTTATAGGGATGAGGAATTTGGGTCATCACGCTTTCGGCTGCGATTCGATCGTGGCAGGATGCTTCCGTCACCACATATCCCATTGGCAAACCTTGATCGGTCACTTGAAGGTGCAGTTTCAACCCGTAGTACCATTGCTTTTTTGAAGCGCAATACCCGATGTCGGCGATCCCTTGAAACCGTTTGACACGATGCATTCTCGCAGCATGGCACAACGGGAGCGGCAAGCTATCGACCACGGCATAGGCATGATGTTGGCCGCGTTTCGCCAGTTCATGGCGGATCCATTTCATCGCCCAGCGCAGCGCCCGGCAACGGCGATTGTATCGGGAACGTTCGAGAAACTGCCCGTTTGTGAACAAATTTCCGGTGACAAAGCGATGCCATGCACGTTCGGAAGAGAAGCCAAGCAGCTTTCCTAAAAGATGAATAGCAATGATCACCGTATCTTCTTGTTTCACCAAATGACGATTGCGACGTTGAAGATAGAATTGAATTTGTGACAGCTGGGCAGAAACAAAAAAGAAAATGACTGCATATTGTTTTTGAATCTTTGCTTGATCTGTAGTAAAATGAAAGTGCTCTTGCATGGGGATTCTCCTTTCGAATGTTGGATAGCACTTTCATTCTACAGGAGATCCGCCAGCAAGGGCTATTTTTATGCTTACTCGATTTTATCTAGCACCACGGGTTTTTGATGAACTCCTGTCATATAAAGGATGTCCGGTTGGGCGCTAAAGAAGGAAAACCAATGCACGTTGACGAATATGTCAATGCTACAGCAGCAGACAAAAATTTTTCGACAATAGGAAAAAAGGAGGAGAAAGGGTTGTCGTTAAGCGTTTATATCATTCGCACAATGTTCGTTGTCATTCCTGGCACAGCGGCGATCGGCCTTGCGATATGCCTGGCCAACGGCATTCGCGGGGCGGCGTTTTGGTGGACGCTTGTTGCTACAGTGCTGTTTGGCGCGATGCTCGGCTTCGTTTCGGCAACGCTCAACTATCGACGGTTTGTTGCCCCGATTGCCGTTATTAACGAACATTTAGGCAAGATGACAGGCGGAGATTTGACGGTGCGCATACCGCTTGATCGCGTGCAGCAGCTGCGGCCGATTGCGGCGTCGTTAAACGATATGGCAGATGCTTGGCAAAGTGTGATGGGGCAAATCCAACATCATGCCGAAGAAGTAGCGCAATATTCTCAGCAGCTTGCCGCCGTTGCTGAACAGACGACGAAAGCGACAGAGCAAATTGCGACAACGATGGAAACGCTTGCGGCAAGTGCGGAGGAGCAGGCTGATGCTGTCCGCACCACCGCCGCGTCCGTGCATGATATTTCCCAAACATTGAGCGACGTCGCTTGCCATACGAAAGATGTGGCGCACCGCGCCGAGAAAACGTCGGCGAAAGCAGAGGACGGCAAGCAGTCCATCGGACAAATGTCCGAGCAAATGCAGTTCATTTACGATCATGTGCAAACGCTCGGCCAGGTGGTGAAAGGGCTTGGGGAGCGCTCCAACGAGATTGGACAAATTACGGAAGCGATCACCGGCATTGCGTCGCAGACGAATTTGTTGGCGCTCAATGCGGCGATCGAAGCGGCGCGCGCCGGCGAGCAAGGGAAAGGGTTTGCGGTTGTCGCGGATGAAGTGCGCAAGCTAGCAGAACAATCCGCGCGCTCCGCGCAACAAATTTCCGAGCTGATCGGCTACATTCAAGAAGAAACGAAGCGGGCGGTTTCGTCTGCCGAACAGGTGATCTCCGAAGTAGCGAAAGGATTGAACGTGGCGGCGGCATGCGGTCAATCATTCGCCCATATTCGTGAGGAGGTCAGCCAAGTGAGTCAACAAATTGGACAAGTCTCATCCGCCATCGAGCAAATGACGGAGCATGCCCGCCAAGTGAACGACGCACTCCAACAGATGACCAATATTGTCGAACAGTCAGCGTCCGGTGCGGCCAACGTATCGGCAGCGACGCAGGAACAAATGGCTTCCGTCGAGGAAATCGCCTCTTCGTCGACATCGCTCGGTCAGATGGCGGACGAGATGCGGGCAATGCTGAAGAAATTTTCTGTGTGAGTGAGGAAAAGGACGCTTTCTTCGAGAAAGAGGGGCTTTCAAACGACGTGTGGGAGTCAACGTTTGGAATAAAATGGTTTGCATCTTTGCCAATTGCCTGATAAAATAAAAAAAGTCAGTCATCATTGTTATACGCTCATCTGCTAGGGGAGTCCGAGAGCCGGGCTGAGAAAAGAACGCGATGAAGTTCTTTGACCCTTTGAACCTGATCTGGGTCATGCCAGCGTAGGGAAGCAGGCAGCGGGAACAGATGGACGCACAGGCTGTTCATTTGGCCTTTTTGCCTTGATCGGGTTCCGTTCGTTTTGCGGAACCCGTTTTTGCGTAAATATCCCCCGTTTTTGCCTCTCTTTTGCTGGTGCGGCTGCAGGTCTCAACCACCATTTCAAAGGAGGAAAGCCGCATGGAAAACATCCGCTCGTTCATGTCATTTCCAGCCAGCCGCAAGGTGTACATTGAAGGATCGCGCAAGGATGTGCGCGTGCCGATGAGAGAGATCGTGTTGTCGCCGACGAAAACGCCGCAAGGAACGGTGGAAAACGAGCCGGTGCGCGTCTATGACACAACCGGTCCATACACCGATCCTCATTTTGAGCCGGACGTCGAAAAAGGATTGCCGCCTCTTCGCCGCAACTGGATTGTTGAGCGCGGCGATGTCGAAGAAGTGAAGCCATCAGCGACCGCCGGCGTCCGCCCGCTGCCGTTCGTGCGCCGTCCATTGAGGGCAAAGCCCGGAAAAACCGTAACGCAAATGCATTATGCCAAACGGGGAATCATCACACCAGAGATGGAGTTCGTCGCCATCCGTGAACGAATCGACCCCGAAATCGTTCGCCAGGAAGTAGCGGCCGGACGGGCGATCATTCCGGCGAACATTAATCACCCCGAGAGTGAGCCGATGATCATCGGCCGTCGTTTCCATGTGAAAATTAATGCCAATATCGGCAACTCGGCCGTTTCATCCTCGATTGAAGATGAAGTGGAAAAGCTGCTTTGGGCGGTGCGTTGGGGCGCCGATACGGTCATGGATTTGTCGACCGGCAAACACATTCATGAAACACGTGAGTACATCATCCGCAATTCGCCGGTCCCCGTGGGAACGGTGCCGATTTATCAGGCGCTCGAAAAGGTAGGAGGGGTGCCGGAGAAGTTAACGTGGGACGTGTATCGTGAGACGTTGATGGAGCAGGCGGAGCAAGGAGTCGACTACATGACGATCCACGCCGGTGTGCGGCTTCATTACATTCCGCTCACCGCCAACCGGACGACCGGCATTGTCTCGCGCGGCGGCTCGATCATCGCCCAATGGTGTTTGGCCCACCATGAAGAAAACTTTTTGTATACGCATTTTGAAGAAATCTGCGAGATTTTGAAACAATACGATGTCGCGATCTCCCTTGGCGACGGCTTGCGCCCCGGCTCCATCGCCGATGCGAACGATGAGGCGCAGTTTGCCGAACTGGAAACGCTTGGCGAGCTGACGAAAATCGCCTGGAAGCATGATGTGCAGGTGATGATCGAAGGGCCGGGCCACATTCCGATGCATAAAATTCGCGAAAATGTCGAGCGGGAACAGGAAATTTGTCATGGAGCGCCGTTTTATACGTTAGGGCCGCTTGTCACCGACATCGCGCCGGGATACGATCACATCACGTCGGCGATTGGCGCCGCCATCATTGGCGCTTATGGAACGGCGATGCTTTGTTACGTAACGCCGAAAGAGCATTTAGGGCTGCCGAATAAAGAGGACGTACGCGCCGGGGTCGTGGCCTATAAAATCGCCGCCCATGCGGCTGATCTGGCGAAAGGGCATCCGGCCGCCCAGCAGCGTGACGATGCGCTCTCGAAAGCGCGCTTTGAGTTTCGCTGGAACGACCAGTTCAACTTGTCGCTTGACCCGGAACGGGCTCGTGAGTACCATGATGAAACATTGCCGGCCGAGGCGGCGAAAACAGCTCATTTTTGTTCGATGTGCGGGCCGAAGTTTTGTTCGATGAACATTTCGCACGAGCTGCAGCGGCAAATCAAAGAGGAAGGGATGAAAGAAAAAGCGCAACAATTTATTCGGCAAGGCTCGTCGCTGTATCAATGACAAGAAGCGGGCTGCGATGCTCGGCATGGTGGAGAGAATATGGAAGTTCGATCAACGGAAAAAGCATGAGCTGGAAAGCGCTCAGTGCTGATCGAAGCAGCGGAGGGGGGCCATCGCCCCTCTTGTTTGTTGTGCAAATGGGTGCGGTTCCTTATTATTTTAAAAATATATAATTTTTAAAAAATATATTTACAAATCGTTTCGGATTGATTATGATAATGGCATAAGGTGCAAATTTCTAGTCATAGAATGATCATGCGGGGAAAACTGCGCAGTCTATCGCGACGCCTTCGCCGGCGCTTCGCTTCCATAGACAGCGGCCAGTTGCGTCATCGAACCGTGGATGATGCCGGCCGCTTCTTTTTATGGCGAAAGGGCCGGGTTTCAGAAGGTTGATCGCGTTTTTCTAGCAGCTTAGTGAAAAAATAACCACTTCTCCTGCATCGACCGCTTTTCGAGAAAAAAGATTTTGATGATGTCTTGATGTGAGAAAGCCATTGGTATGATAGGCTGCTTCTTGAACGTGAGACGGGCATGAGGGTGATGGGCGTGCGCATAAACTGAAACGAAGGGCCATGAGGAGGGATGGGATTGAACACATTTTCCGATATTGTGCAGACGATGCCGCCATATTTGTTCTCCCGATTTCAGAAGAAAAAAGAAGAATTGCTAAAGCTCGGGGTCGATGTCATTGATTTAGGGATCGGCGCCCCCGATTTGCCGCCCCCTTCCTTTATCATCGAAGCGTTGAAAGAAGCGCTCGATGCGCCAGAACACTATACGTATTCGCCGTATGGCGGCTGCAGGGAGTATCGGGAAGCGGTCGCGCGTTTTTATGAACGGGAATATGGCGTCAAGCTCGATCCGGAGACCGAGGTGTTGGCGTTAATCGGCTCGAAAGAAGGAATCGTCCATTTGCTGCAAGCCGTTCTCAATTCCGGCGAGCTCGCCTTAGTGCCTGATCCAGGCTATCCTGTCTACCGGACGGCCGTCCATTTTGCCCGCGGCCAGAGCCGATCGCTGCCGCTCGATGCGCAACATGGTTATATTCCTCGGTTTGATGCGCTTCCCTCGTCCGTTTATGACCAAGCGAAAATCATGTTTCTCAATTATCCGAGCAATCCGACGGCCGCTGCTGTCGATTTGGATGTATTGGCCGAAGCCGTTTCACTTGCTCGTCGGCACCGGATGTTCATTGCTCATGATGCGGCCTACTCGTTCGTGACGTTTGCCGGTTTTCAAGCGCCGAGCATTTTGCAGGTGGACGGGGCAAAGGAAGTGGCGGTGGAATTTGGATCGTTGTCCAAAAGCTATAACATGGCCGGCTGCCGCATCGGATACGTGGTCGGAAACCGGGACATGATTCGAGCGCTTTCGGTGATCAAGAGCAACACGGATACGTGCCAGTTTATTCCGATCCAGAAGGCGGCGGTGGCCGCTTTGATGAACGGACAGACGTTTATTCGAGAAAATAGCCGCATTTATGAACAACGCATGAATAGGATGGTCGAGAAACTCCGAGAACTGGGCATCGACGTGCAGCGGCCGAAAGCGACCTTTTTCTTGTGGATCCCGGTCTATGACGGATACTCATCCGAACGATTTGCCGCCAAACTGCTCGAAGAAGCGGGAGTCATCGTCACACCGGGAACAGCGTTTGGACCCGCAGGGGAAGGATATGTCCGCGTATCGCTGTCAGCGCCGCTCGAGCGTCTAGAGCAAGCCGTTGAACGATGGAAGCAAGTGAATTGGGAGGAATCGGCGCCATGAAGCGAACGATGCGTCACATCACGGTGGCTCAAGCCATCGTCGAATGTTTCAAACAGGAACAAATCCGTTATGTGTTTGGTGTGCCGGGGGAAAGTTATTTGCCCCTCCTTGATGCCATCTATGATGAGCCATCCATCGAGTTCATCTCCGCCCGCCATGAAGGGGGTGCTTCCTTTATGGCGGAAGGGTATGCGAAAGCGTCGCAAAAGTGCGGCGTCGTGCTGGCTACAAGGGCGGTCGGCGGAGCAAATTTGGCGATTGGCGTCCATACCGCGAGGCAAGATTCCACTCCGATGGTCGTGTTTTTGGGGCAAGTGAACAGCCGCTTCCTAGGGCGTGAAGGATTTCAGGAAGTCGATATGGAAGCGTTTTTTCGTCCGATCGCCAAATGGGCGGTCGAAATTCGCGAAGCCGAGCGGGTGCCAGAGCTGGTGCAACGGGCGTTTCGCACCGCGAAAACAGGGCGGCCCGGCCCCGTCGTCGTTTCACTGCCAGAAGATGTCTTTTCCAAAACGATAGCGGAAGCAGTGATAGCCGAGACCGATGTGCCGAAGCCGGCACCAAGGCAAGAAGATATACAGCACATTGAAGAGATTCTGAAGCGCGCCAAACGGCCGCTCGTGATTGCCGGTGGCGGCGTCAAATGGTCGGGAGCCGAGCAGTTGCTGCGCTTATGGGCGGAAAAGTATGCACTTCCGGTCATGGCGGCGTTCCGGCGGCATGACGTGTTTCCCCACAACCATCCGTGCTATGTCGGACACCTAGGTCTAGGGGCGCCCAAAGCGGTCATGGAAACGGCCGAGCAGGCGGATGTGGTGATGGCGTTGGGAACGCGGCTATCGGAAGTGACGACACAAGATTACCGTTTGCTCTCTCCCAATCAGACGCTGATTCACATCGATATTGACAGCGATGGATTCGGAAAAGTGTATGCACCGGATCTCGCGGTTTGGGCTGACTGTCAGGAAGTGCTGTCCCGTTTGCTCGATCTCGCGGTGCGGCCGTCTTGGCAAGAATGGGCGGCTGAACGGAGGAAACGGTACGAACAAACAGCCAGGCTGCCGGTGGAACATCGCAATCTCTATGAAGCTGTGATGGCAAGTTTGGCGCGCCATTTGCCAAAAAATGCGGTCATTACGAACGATGCCAGGAATTTCGCCGGTTGGCTCCATGCTTTTTTCCCGTTTGGGGATGGGCACACGTACATCGGCCCGACGTCAGGAGCGATGGGATATGGCATGCCGGCCGCCATTGGCGCGAAACTGGCCTTTCCCGACCGGACCGTCGTTTCTTTATCCGGGGATGGCGGCTTTATGATGACGGTGCAGGAGTTGGAAACGGCCGCTCGATACGATATTCCGATCATCAGCATTGTGTTTAACAATCATATGTACGGCACCATCCGCATGCATCAAGAATTGCAGTTTCCGGGGCGGGTCATCGGCACCGATTTAGGCCGCGTGTCGTTTGCCCGTTTGGCAGAATGCCTAAACGGCCGCGGGTTCCAAGTACAGACGGAACAACAGTTCACGGAAGCGCTTCTGTTGGCGCTTGAGGCCAAGAAGCCGACGGTGATTGAAGTATTGGCCGATCCGGACCACATTTCGGTGGCGGCAACGATCCAAGACTTGCGGGCCAAGAGGAAGTCCTGACGATCATCGCTCGGCGTTCAATGTATAAATTATCTCAATAAATCATCTGGAAAAATGGGGGGAGTATACAGTGAAAATCCAAAACTATATCAATGGAGAATGGAAGGAGCCAAGCACCGGGCAATTTGCGCCGGTGATTAATCCGGCGACGGGGGAAACGATTGCCGAGGTGGCGATGTCCGGGCCAAACGATATTGATGAGGCCGTTCAGGCAGCCAAAGAAGCGCAAAGACAGTGGGCGCTCGTGCCGGCGCCGAAACGCGCGGAAGTTTTATATCGAGTCGGCATGCTGCTAAAGGAGCGGAAAGAACAGTTGGCCCGGCTGTTGACGATGGAAATGGGCAAGGTGATCGAGGAAGCGCGCGGCGAAGTGCAGGAAGGCATTGATATGGCGTTTTACATGGCGGGGGAAGGGCGGCGGTTGTTCGGCGATACGACGCCGTCTGAACTGAAAGACAAGTTTGCGATGAGCGTCCGCGTGCCGGTGGGGGTTGTCGGCATCATCACTCCTTGGAACTTTCCGATTGCCATCGCAACGTGGAAGTCGTTCCCCGCGATTGTGGCCGGCAATGCGGTCGTATGGAAGCCCGCGCCCGAGACACCGATCATGGCGCAGGAATTAGCTCGCATTTTTGAAGAAGCGGGCTTGCCTCCGGGAGTGTTTCATGTGGTCCACGGTGACGGACCGACAGTCGGCAATGCGCTCGTCGAGCATCCGGATGTCAAGGTCATCTCATTTACCGGATCGAATGAAGTCGGGCGGATGATTGCGGAAAAATGCGGACGACTGTTGAAAAAAGTGTCGCTCGAAATGGGTGGGAAAAACGCGGTGATCGTCATGGATGATGCCGATTTGACATTGGCGGTTGACGGCATCATCTGGAGTGCGTTCGGCACATCAGGCCAGCGGTGCACGGCGTGCAGCCGGGTCATCGTCCATGAGCGGGTGAAACAGGAGCTTGAGCGGCGTCTGCTGGAAGCCGTGAAAACATTGAAAATCGGCAACGGGTTGGATGAAACGGTCAAAGTCGGACCCGTCATCCATGAAGAGGCGCTGCAAAAAATCGACCGCTACGTGCGCATTGGCGTAGAAGAAGGGGCGAAATTGCTGATTGGCGGCCATAGACTGCGCGATGGCGACTATGCGCGCGGCTTTTACTACGCGCCGACCATTTTTACGGATGTGACGCCGTCGATGCGCATTGCCCGCGAAGAAATTTTTGGCCCGGTCGTGTCCATTCTTTCCGTCGGCAGTTTGGAGGAGGCGATCGCCGTCAACAACAGCGTTGACTACGGGCTGTCGAGCGCCATTTTCACCCGTGATGTCAACCATGTATTCCGGGCGATGCGCGATTTGGACACCGGCATCGTGTATGTCAACGCCGGCACGACAGGGGCGGAAATTCATTTGCCGTTTGGCGGCACGAAAGGGACGGGCAACGGCCACCGCGACTCCGGCGTCGCGGCGCTTGACGTCTTCACCGAATGGCGGAGCATTTATGTCGATTTCAGCGGCAAGCTGCAACGGGCGCAAATCGATACCGATGATTGAACCGGGCTGTCGCTTGCAACATGGCCGGCAAAAGAGAAGCGAAGATCAACGTGGAACCTATATCGTGAATTGAAGCGGCGGCCGCGGCAACGATGTGAAAACAGCGGCTGTCATGTGAGCGTATGGCAAACAATCGGTGACAGAGGGGGAGAGAACGATGAAAGTGCTCGTGCTTGGAGCGGGGCTGATGGGAAAAGAAGCGGCGCGCGATTTAGTACAAAGCCAAGATGTTGAGGCGGTGACGCTGGCGGATGTCGATTTGGCCAAGGCGGAGCAGACGGTGCGGCAGCTTCATTCCGAAAAGCTTGCCGCTGTGCGGGTGGATGCCGGCGATCCGCAACAACTGGCAGCGGCCATGCAAGGGCATGATGTCGTCGTCAATGCCTTGTTTTACCGCTTCAATGAAACGGTGGCGAAAACAGCGATCGAAACGGGTGTTCATTCCGTTGATTTAGGCGGCCATATCGGCCATATTACCGATCGGGTGCTTGAGCTGCATGAACAAGCCCAAGCCGCTGGGGTGACCATCATCCCCGACCTTGGCGTCGCGCCGGGGATGATCAACATTTTATCCGGCTATGGGGCGAGTCAACTCGATGAGGTGGAATCCATCTTGCTGTATGTTGGCGGCATCCCCGTCCGCCCTGAGCCGCCGCTGGAGTACAACCATGTGTTTTCGCTCGAGGGGCTGCTTGACCATTACACCGATCCGTCTCTCATTATCCGCGACGGCCAAAAGCAGGAAGTGCCGTCGCTTTCGGAAGTCGAGCCGATTTATTTCGACCGGTTCGGGCCGCTTGAAGCGTTTCATACCTCAGGAGGGACGTCGACGCTCTCGCGCTCGTTTCCGAACTTGAAGCGGCTCGAGTACAAAACGATCCGCTACCGCGGCCATGCAGAAAAATTTAAGCTGCTCGTCGATTTGAATTTGACGCGCCACGATGTGGAAGTGGAGGTCAATGGATGCAAAGTCAAACCGCGCGATGTGCTGCTTTCCGTCCTGAAGCCGCTCCTTGATTTGAAAGGGAAAGATGATGTGGTGTTGCTTCGGGTCATCGTCGGCGGCCGAAAAGGCGGGAAGGAAACGGTATTGGAATACGAGACCGTCACGTTTAATGACCGCGAAAACAAGGTAACGGCGATGGCGCGCACGACGGCCTACACCATTTCCGCTGTCGCCCAGCTCATCGGTCGCGGGGTGATCACAAAGCGCGGCGTCTATCCGCCGGAGCAAGCCGTGCCAGGAGAGGTGTATATTGAGGAAATGAAAAGGCGCGGGGTCGTGATTAGCGAGAAACAAACGATTCGCCCTTGCTAAAAGGAGAGGGAGCGAATGAACAGGCAGCCGATGGGAAGCCGCGCGAAGCCCGAACAGGCTGCCGATAAAGAAGCGCCCGTTTTCAGGTGAAAACGGGCGCTGATCCATGCCAGCCAGCGGGTCTTCCAGCTTGCGTCAAGTTGTGCTGTTTTGGCCTTGTCGTTGGTCAGACTGTTTTCGTCGCCGACGGTTCGTGTTTGTGCCAGACGAGAAAGAGAAAAGCGACAAGCTCGATCCGCGCCCGGATGCCGCTCGATGAGTGCGTGGGCGTTCATAATGAATCCAGGAGTGCAATAGCCGCACTGAAAGGCGAAGTGGCGGACGAAGGCGTGCTGAATGGGGGCATCATCAAGCCCTTCGATCGTGGTGATTTCTTTGCCGACTGTCTCAATCGCGAGCATCATGCACGATTTGATTGGCGTGCCGTCGACTAAGACGGTGCAGGCGCCGCAGTCGCCGTTCAAACAGCCTGGCTTGGCCCCGGTCAGCCCCAGTCCATCGCGCAAAACAAACAGTAGCGTTTCGGCTTGGCGAGTGACGATCGATCTTCGTTCTCCATTAACGTGCAGCACAAGCTCCCGCTTTGTCGTTTCCTCCATGTCCGCATGCTCACCTCCTGTTTAGACGGTTTCTCCGTCTCCGAGCTCACGAAGCATATCTTCAAGCAGCTGGGCGGCCACGAACAGCCGGTAGTCTGCTGAGCCTTCAATATCGTGCAAAATCGGGCGCGGGAAGGCGTCAACCGCTGCTTGGATTCGTTCACCAACTGGGCGGTTCCGGTCGTTGAGGTGCGCCTCAACGTCAGCCGAGCGAAACGGAAACGGGCAGATGCCGCTTAGGGCAACGCGAACCGTCCCGTCTTTTTTCAGCGCTGCAATCGTCACAAGCGGGTAGCCGACTTCCCCTTGCTTGCGGCGCTTGCGGTGGAAATGGGGCAGGGTGGCGGTGGCACGGTCAACCTTGAACTGGACGACAAATTCACCGCGGCCAAGCTGCAGCTGTTGATGAAACAAGTCAAGGAAGCGGCATTGCCTGATGCCGTATGGTCCGGCGATGATGACATCCGCCTCGGCGACGAATAGCGGCAGTGCGGTCTCACGGTAAAAAATTTGTCCGCAGATGTTGCCGCCGAGCGTAATTTGGTTGCGCGCTGTCCGGTCGGCGACTTCTCGCGCCGCTTTTGTCAATAACGGGAACGGATTTGCTTCTTCGAGCTCGCCGAGGGAGAGCGCCGCTCCGAGCACGAGAGAACCATTGTCGACATCAAGCGACCGACATTCAGGGATCGATTTTATGTCAATGACGGCCGCGGTGCGGACAAGGTTCAACCGAGACAACGTGATGATTTCCGTGCCGCCGCCGTAGTAGAGCGGTCGTTTTCCATCCCGCTCGAGCGCCGCAAACAGCGCTGTCGCTTCGGCGATCGACTGCGGCCGGTAGTAGGCAAAGTCAAACGGAACCATAGGAGTCCCCTTTCTGTGTCCGCCAAATGAGTTCAGGCACAAGCGGCAGTTCATTGAGCGGCACGCCGGCAGCGAGCGACAAGGCGTTTGCCAAGGCGGCGGGCATGCCGATCAAGCCATGTTCGCCGATGCCGCGAGCGCCGTATGGGGCATCGATTTGCGTCGTTTCGACAAACTCAACGATGTACTCTGGATGTTCGCCGAAGCGAATCGGCCGGTATGTGCGCAACTGTGGGTTTAACACGCGCTGTTCGTTGTCAAAAAGAAACCCTTCGCGGCTGGCAAAGCTTAGCCCCATGCTCATCGCCCCCATCGCTTGGCCAAGCGCTGCCTTTGGGTTGAGCACTTTGCCGGCATCAATGACCGCATACGCTTTGACAATGCGATACGTGTAGTCGCGGCGGTTGAACTCAATTTCCACTCCCTCGGCGCATACGCCCCATTCCGGTCCCGGTTTGCCGGCGCCGGTCTCCGGGTCAAGCGGGGTCAAGTGGCGCAAAATGTAGTGGCCGCGCCCGATCACTTGCCCGCCGATGGCGTTGCCGTTCGGAAACTTGTAGCCATAGGCGATGTCTTTGATCGGAAGAAAGATGGCCGGGTCATCGCGCAAAAAGACGCGCCCGAATCCGACTTCCAAATCGTCCGGCGAGGCCCGCAAGACGCAGGCGGCGATGTCTTTTAACTGACGGATGGCGTCGTCGGCAGCGGCAAGCGCCGCACGTCCGGCCATAAACGTCCCGCGGCTGGCGACTGTTTTCCAATGTTCCGGCGTCGTTTGCGTATCAATATCCATTTTGACATGGACACAATCGACGTCCATCTTCAGCCGTTCAGCAACGATTTGCGCGAGCACCGTTTTCGTTCCGGTTCCGATTTCGACGACGCCGGAGATGACGTTGACGCTGCCGTCGGAGTTGAACGTTAAGATGACGCCCGAGCTAGCATCTGTGTTGATCGTCGATGTTTTCCAGCCGCTGCTGATTCCTTTTGCTCTTACCGTATAGGCGTCCAATTCCACGCGCTGCCACTCGTCCCAACGCATCAGCTCGCGCAACCGGTCGAGGCAGGCTGATATGTTGCCGACGTTGCTTTTTGTGAGCCGCACTTGCGTCGGGGTCGTATGCCCCGGGCGGATGGCATTTTTGCGCCGCACGTCCCATGGGTCAAGTTGAAGCGTTCGTGCCAATTCATCGATGGCCCGCTCGACGGCAAATGCCTGTTCGCAATGGCCAAAACTGCGAAACGGCGTCGCGTACGGGCGATTCGTATAGACGCACAATGAATCACAAAAGACGTTTTCGACATGGTACGGGCCGGTGCAATCGACGGCTGCGGCGCGGCTGACATCGATCGCCTTGTCGGAATAAGCCCCGCCGTCAAATAGAAATAAGATTTCCATGGCCTTGAGCAAGCCCTCTTTTGTCGCGCCGATTTTGACGGTTGCCTCCAAACCGATATGGACGGGCGAAGTGACCATGTCATGCTCGCGGCTGTTCCAGACGCTCACTTTTCGGCCGCCGACCGCTTTGGAGGCAAGGTAGGCAAGCAACTCAAGCTGGACGGGCGCTTTTCCTCCGTAGGCGCCGCCGACAAGCGGCGTATGGACGATGACTTTGCCGGTTTCTTCGCCAAAGTACGTATGGAGCAGTTTTTTGATCATAAACGGCGACTGCGAAGAGGCAGAGATATGGATCGTGCCATCCGGCCAAATTTCTGCCGTGGCGCAGCGTGTTTCCATTGCAGCATGATCGGACGGCGCGAACGATACGCTCGTTTCGACGATGACGTCGCTTTCCGCAAACCCTTGTTCAATGTTGCCTTTTCGGATTTTCGTTCGATGGGCGACGTTTGTCCCTGGCTCAGGATAAGTGGTTTTGTTTTTTTCATAGCGGTCGAGATGTTCGTGCAGCAACGGGGCGCCTTCTTTCAGCGCCTCACGCGGCGAGCCGACCGCCGGAAGCGGCTCGTAGGCGACGCGGACGAGGCGGGCCGCCTGTTCGGCTTGAACGAGCGTATCGGCGACGACGACCGCCACAACCTCTCCATAGTAGCGTACTTTGTCGAAAGCGATCGGAGGGCGGTCGCGCATGTCTTCACCGGTAAGCGGCAGCCCCTCGCCGGTCACGACGGCGCGGACGCCGGGGGCGGCGAGCGCGCGGCGTGCATCCAGCGAGAGGATGCGCGCATGGGCGTATGGGCTTGTCACCAAGGCAGCGTGAAGCATTCCTTGTTCTTTTTTGAAATCGTTCGTATACTTCGCACGGCCAGCCACCTTATCCCAGGCTTCTTTGCGGATGATGCTTTTACCGACGGCCATGGGGGCGTCCCTCCTTTTCTTCTCGATAGATGGTGGCGCGTTCATAATCGTCTTTTGTGTCGATGTCAATACCGGTTGACGCATCACCTTCGTACAAAAGGCCATGCCAGTGGGGATCGCGAAAGAGCGTGCGCCCACCGGCATCGCCGTCCAGCGCCAAGAGAGCGGGAAACATTGGGCTTCCAAAAATAACTGGGGGCATCGGCACACCGGAGCAGGAGAAGGCGGCGTAATCGGGACGATGGCGTCGATAAAGGCCGGCCAGCGCATTGATCGTGTCGGATGTGACGAACGGCTGGTCGGCCAATAAGACAGCAGCGGCGTCCGCTCTTTCCTCCATCGCTCGGCGCAACCCACAGGCCAGCGAATGAGCCAGGCCGCGGTGACAGGCGGTGCAGCGGACAAGGCGGCATTTGTCATGGCCCAGCAGCGCGTCAGGGATCCAAACGAGCGCATCGGCCGGCGGCACAACAACGATGACGGGTGAAAGGCAGGAACGAAGCGCTGCCTTGAGTCCGGCTGCCCCGAGCGTCCCATCTCCCCAAGGCAAGGCGCGCTTATCTGTTCCCATCCGCCGGCTCTGCCCGGCGGCTAAATAAATGCCGGCGATTGCGCCCCTGCTCATCGGGCGGCCTCCATCGGCTGTGCGCGAAGGACGCTGATCAGCTCAGCAAGAATACTAATGGCGATTTCCTGCGGGCTGTGTGCGCCGATTGGCAGTCCAACCGGTGAACGGACAAACGGCGGAGCCGAGCCGGAAGGAAAAAGGCGGTCCGTGCGCCGCCGCGGCCCGAGCACGCCAAGGTAAGCGAGCGGCATGTCGGCTAACCATTGGACAAGTTCTCGGTCACGCTCGAACTGGTGGGTCATTATAATGACAAAGTCGCGTTCAGTAAGGTGCAGCGTCGGCACCGTTTCATGCGGAAAGCCGACAACCCAAGCGTCCGCGTCCGGTATGTGCGACGGATGGCAAAACGCCGGGCGCCAGTCGCTGATAGTGACGGAAAACCCGGCGGCTTTGGCCGCCGAAACGAGCGGCGGGGCGTCCGGACCGGCGCCGAAAATGACGAGGCGCGGTTTCGGCCAAAAATGTTGGATGTAAAACGCGCCGCTGTCTGTTTCCTGCACCCCGTTCCGGCCGTGGAAAAACGGGGTGCCATGCAGCGCGTTGAGCCATTCCGGCCTCGGCGGTGAAACATAGCCGCCGAAGCGTTCCCCTGTTTCGCTTTGGAAAAACGGCGGTTCCTTAGGATGAGCGATGCTTCGCGCCATCAGCACATGTTCGCCGCGGTCAAGGCGCTGTTTCAACGTAAGCCAATCCGGTTTCGTCTCGTTTGTGACCGGCTCAAGCCAAACATGGATGACGCCGTCGCATCCGCTTCCTTGCCCCCACCCTCCGTCATCTTCTGCGCGCAAGTCAAACGATAGGGCCGCCGCCTGCCGGCTTGACAGCACTTCGATCGCATGCGCAGCCACCGCTTCTTCAAGGCATCCGCCGCTTAATAAGCCGGTTGTCTTTCCGTCTGCTCCGATCCACATCCATGTTCCTTCCTTTTGGTAGGCCGAGCCTTCCACGTCAATCGTGATGGCGAATACACCATCGTTCGGCGCGGCGGCCATGGCATCGAGCGCGGCATAGTAGCTTTCCATGCTTATCCTCCTTCCGCAAGTGGAATACACCCATTTCGCCTTGCGTATATACGCTCATATCGTCGCGCGGCGTCTCCCAAGCCATGATGTCATCCCCTTACGAAGGATAAATGATCGGCGGTGATAATCGCTCGCAGCTGCTGGTACGATGGATACGAAGATGTGTAGTGGATAGAACGGTACGGCAAAAACGGGGGAGGTATAGGCGTCGTTGCTGCGTAGATGGGAAGCTGTGACGGCGGCACGCCTGTTTCAGCGCGAAACGGCGGCGTGATGAACTGCCAAAAGGCAAGCGGCGGCAGCGGGTGCGGCATCGGTTCGCCCCCTTTTAAAAAAGGCTCTGCTATCATTATATTTCTGTAACAAATGCCCATGACTGAAAAACAAAGAAGCCAGCTGTTGCCAGCTAGCTTCTTTTTTGATCCGTTTTTCCTTTCCCGAGCCGTCCGGCCCGCTTGGCGGCTTCCCGCAGCAAATACTCGATATGGCTGTTGACGCTGCGGAATTCCTCTTGCGCCCACTGTTCCAAGACGGCATACAACTCATAGTCAATGCGCAAAGGGAATGGTTTTTTTTTTGTCATCGCACTCCACAACCGTTAATATAGACTGCCCGTGTTGATCACGGGCTGGGTGGCTCGTTCGGAGACGATTGCCACCATCAAGTTGTTGACCATCGCCGCTTTTCGTTCATCATCTAACTCTAAAATGTTTTCTTTGTCAAGCTGTTCGATTGCCATTTGCGCCATGGAAACCGCTCCTTCGACGATCTTTTTCCGCGCCGCCAAAATGGCGGCAGCTTGCTGGCGTTGGAGCATGGCGCCCGCAATTTCCGGGGAGTACGCCAAGTGGGTGAGGCGCGCTTCGATCACTTCGACCCCGGCGACGCGCAGCCGCTCTTGCAGTTCCGCAGCAAGCACATCGGAAATGATATCCGCATTGCCGCGCAACGTAATTTCATTGTCGTCTTCAAACGTGTCGTATGGATATTTGGTCGCGACATGGCGGATCGCCGCTTCACTTTGAATCTCGACAAACTGTTCGTAATCATCGACGTCAAATACCGCTTTCGCGGAGTCAATCACCCGGAAGACAACCACGGCGGCGATTTCGATCGGGTTGCCTTGAGTGTCATTAACCTTTAGTTTGTTGCTCGTGAAGTTGCGTACGCGCAGTGACACTTTCGTGCGGACCGTGAGCGGCACGGTGAAAAACAACCCGCTGTCGCGGATCGTACCGAAATAGCGGCCGAAAAAGGTGAGCACTTTTGCTTGATTCGGCTGGACGATCGTGATGCCGGTCGCGAGCAGCACAGCCATGACGAAAAACAAAATGGCGGGCAAAAACAATTGCTGGACGAGGAGGAGAAACCCGGCGATGAGAAGCATAGCGATGCCGCCGATACCGATGAATCCATCGAGATACCAAGCTTTCTGTTCTTTCATTAATTGCCCCCCTAATTCATATTAACTTGATATTTTTATGATATCATACATTCAATAAAATGTAAATCGAGTATTATTGTGGTTTTTAGCCATTCGCTGCTTTCCCTCATGTGTGATCTGTCGGGAAACATTTATCAAGCACCGGGGTTTGGAAAACAACCTCACTTGTCATACCTTCTGACCATAGGCCTTTATTCCGATAACAAGTTAGCGTGTTAAAATATGGAAAAAACAATTGACTCTGTTTTTCTCGCCGGCATACAATAGAAAAAAAGAGGGAAACAGGAGTATCGACCATGGGAAAAGAAAAACCGGTGCGCATTGGCCGGCAGGCGCTTTTGCTGGCGATGCTTGACGAAGGAGAGGAAGGCCCGGTCCTTCATCAGCTTGAGTCGCTCGCTTGGCGCTATTGCCAAGGGCGCGTCGGGGCGATGGAGCCGCAAAAAATCGTCGCGGCGATCGAGACGGCGGCGAAACGGCATGAGGTGGTTGATGGCGGCTTGTACCGCGATATGCACGCCTTGTATCATGCGATTTTAGAGGCGGTGCACGGTGTGACGAGGGGGCAGATGGAGCTAGGAGATTTGTTAAGAACTGCCGGCCTTCGTTTCGCCGTCGTGCGCGGCACACCGTATGAAGGGCCAAAAGAAGGAGAGTGGATCGCCGTCGCCTTGTACGGGACGATCGGGGCTCCGGTGCGCGGGCTCGAGCACGAGGCGGTTGGGCTCGGCATCAATCATATATAACGCGGCGGCTCGGGCCATTCGATAGAGACGGATCAGCCTAAAGCAATGAGTCATGAGGAGGCGAATCTTGCCGGAAACGGCAGGGGCGCCTCTTTTTGTGTTTGGACATGAACGAAAGGGGATGAAATGATGATCGTGTTGAACGGACATTCGTTAACGCTTGACGAGGCAAGACGCGTCATTTATGGGAGAGAACCAGTGGCGGCCGCTTTAGAGAGCATGGAAGCGGTTCGAAAAAGCCGGGCGGCTGTGGAACAGGCGATTGCGAGCGGACGAACGATCTATGGGGTGAATACGGGCTTTGGCAAACTCGCTGATGTGCGCATTGAAGGAAGCAGCCTTGAGCAGCTGCAAATCAACCTTCTCCGCTCACACGCCTGTGCTGTCGGCGAACCGTTTGCCGAGGAAGTGGTGCGGGCGCTGCTTCTGTTGCGGGCCAATGCTTTGTTAAAAGGGTATTCCGGCGTGCGGCCGGCGGTCATTGAGCAGCTGCTTACGTTTTTGAACACCGGCATTCACCCGATCGTGCCCCAGCAAGGTTCCCTCGGTGCGAGCGGCGATTTGGCGCCGCTGGCTCACGTGGCGCTGGCGCTTGTCGGCGAAGGGGAAGTGGTGTATCAAGGCCGGCGGATGCCTACCGTCCAAGCGCTTTCGCAAGCGGGAATTCCGCCGCTCTCCCTGAAAGAGAAGGAAGGGCTGGCGCTCATTAACGGGACGCAGGCGATGACGGCCGTCGGAATTTTAGCTTGCTTAGCGGCGGAACAGCTCGCTTACGACAGCGAGCGGATCGCCGCATTGACGATCGAGGCGCTTTATGGTGTGACCGATGCCTTTGACGCCCGCATCCACGAAGCCCGCGGATTTCCGGAACAAGCGGAGGTGGCGGAACGCATGCGCCGTTACCTCGCTGGAAGCCAGCTTACCACAAGGCAAGGGGAGCGGCGCGTGCAAGATGCGTACTCGATCCGCTGCATCCCGCAAGTGCACGGGGCGTCGCTCAGAGCGCTCCGCTATGTGAAAGAAACACTCGAAATCGAAATGAATGCCGCCACCGACAATCCGCTGATCTTTGCGAACGGGGACGTTCTTTCCGGCGGCAACTTTCACGGCCAGCCGGTGGCGATCGCCATGGATCTGTTGAAAATCGCGGTGGCGGAGCTGGCCAACATGAGCGAGCGCCGCATCGAGCGGCTCGTCAACCCGCAGCTTAATGAAGGCTTGCCGCCGTTTTTAAGCCCGCAGCCCGGTTTGCAGTCGGGGGCGATGATTATGCAATACGTCGCGGCTTCGCTCGTATCGGAAAACAAGACGCTCGCTCATCCAGCCAGCGTCGATTCCATTCCGTCATCGGCCAACCAAGAAGATCATGTCAGCATGGGGACGACCGCCGCCCGCCATGCGTACATGATCGTGCAAAACGCAAGAAAGGTGCTGGCGATTGAGCTCATTTGCGCGTTGCAGGCTGTCGAAGCGCGCGGCATCGAGCGACTGGCTGCGTCAACGAGGCAGTTTTACCACGAGGCGCGCCGCATCGTTCCTTCCATTGTGGCAGACCGCGTGTTTTCCCGCGATATTGAGGCAATGGATGCTTGGTTGAAGCAGCGGGCGGTCAGCAGCTGTTCGAACAGTGGAGCGAGCGTGTGAACTACTCCCACTTCGCTTTGCTTGAAGTGGGAGACTTCTTTCGGAATTATGTTAAAAAATCATAGACAACATGTAACACCCGGTTAAGCGCATATATAAAGAATTTCCGATCTCCATGTCCCGTCTTTATCACTTGATAAGCTGGCAAGGTGACAAGAAGAGCGAGCAATGCCATGGAAAACAAAATTGCAACTTATATAGATCGATTTTGAACCGCCTTGTTCCGATAGAGATCGGGAAGAGGCCCTCGGTGAATATAGCTTGCCCCTTCATTCTTTTTGCAAAATTTGCCCGTCTTTCCTTTCAGTTGCTTTCTCGTTAGGCCGAGGGCATTGGTGAGCGGGTCGAAGAATGTCATGAAAAAGCGGTGAAAAGCGCCCCTTCTCAAGCTGAGAAACTTTGTCGCATCAGCGTCTCTTTTGTCAACTGAACGCATTCGGCGAGATCAGCCATTTTTCACCAGTCTCCCAAAGTTGTTCCCCTTGCAGATTTGCGGTAAGATGAGAAAGAGAGAAAAAGGGGAAAGGGTGGCTTCTGTTGACGATTTCGGCCGCGGCGTTGTTGGCCTTATGGAAGATTATTGCGATTGATATCATTTTGTCCGGGGATAATGCGGTCGTCATTGCGATGGCGACGCGGCGGCTGCCGAAAGACCAGCGAAACAAAGCGATTTTTTGGGGGACGGCCGGGGCGGTGTTGCTTCGCATCTTGTTTGCAGCCATCATTGTGTTTTTACTGAACATTCCGTTCGTTCACTTCGTTGGCGGATTGCTGCTCGTATGGATCGCCTATAAAGTGCTTGTTGAGCGGGAAGAGGAAGCGAACGTACAATCATCAGACCGGTTGCTGAAGGCGATTATGACGATTATCATTGCTGATGCAGTGATGAGCCTTGATAACGTTGTTGCTGTGGCCGGGGCGGCCGAAGGGCATCTTGGCATGCTGGCGCTCGGGGTAGCCATCAGCATCCCGATTATGATTTTCGGCTCCAAAGCGATCGTCCGGGTGATGGAAAAACATCGATGGATCGCGTATGTTGGGTCGGGCATTTTGGCGTGGACGGCCGGGAAGATGATCGTTGGCGATGAAGGGGTGCTCCATTTGCTTCATCTTTCGCACGGTCCGTTCGTCTATGCCGTCGCGGCCGGTGTGACGATTTTTGTTTTGGCTGCCGGTTACATCGCGAATAAAAAAGCAGCGCGTGAAGAAGGGACGTTGATTTGAGCGGCTGGAGGTGGTGTGCGTCCATGAACGTCCAACGCATTCTCGTGACGGGAAGGCTTTATGCCGAGCTTGCCGCCCTTCTTCCGGACAAGCGGCCCGATAAAGCGTTTCGCTTTGTGGCGGAGGAAGAACTGACGGACGATGATTTCGTCTGGGCGGATGCGTACGTCGGCTTTCGGCCGGCCGGGCCGTTTTCGCTTGCCAACTTGCGCTGGGTGCATTCGCTTGGCGCGGGCGTTGACGCGTTTTTATGGAAGCGGGAATGGAAGAAGGACGTGCTGCTGACGCGGACGGTCGGCTCGTTCGGCGAGCAGATCGCCGAATATTGTCTCAGCTACTTGCTGCGCGACGCCCAATGCCATGACGTTTATGCATGGCATCAAGAGCAGCGGCAGTGGAAGCCGTTCGCTCCGAAGCGGCTTGGCGAACAGCGGGTTGTCATTTATGGCACGGGCGAAATCGGCCGGCGCATCGCGGAAACGCTTCGTTTATTTGGGGTTTCCCCGATCGGCGTCTCGCGAAGCGGCCGAGACACGCCGCCGTTTTCGGCTGTTTACCGCCATGAAGAGGCGGGGGAAGCGCTTGCCTGCGCTGATTGGGTGATCGCGGCCCTTCCGCTCACCGAGGAAACGCATCATCTCTTTGACGAGACGTTTTTTGCCTGCCTGCACAATGCAGGCTTTATCAATGTCGGCCGCGGCGCGACGGTCGAGGAGACGGCGCTTGTCGGCGCGCTCGAAAATCGAAACGTCCGCCTCGCGGTGCTTGATGTGTTTGAAGAAGAGCCGCTTCCGCCGCACTCGCCGCTTTGGGTTCATCCGAATGTCATCATCACTCCGCATATCGCGGCGCTCACGTCAGCCGAAGACGCCGCCCAAAGCATTTTAGACACGCTCCGTTGCATCGAAACCGGCGAACCGCTTGCCAATGCGGTCGATGTCAGCCGGCAATATTGAAGGAAAAAAGGTGCCCCATGATATCAAGAAGGGGCACCGTTTCGTTTTGGTCAACGGTCGGTGACGACGATATACGCCGCTTTCATCGGCCCGTGGACGCCGACGACCAAGTTCATTTCAATGTCGGCTGAGTTGCTCGGGCCGGTGATGAAGTTGATGCACGACGGGACGAGCCCGCCTTTTTCGATTTGCTCGTGAATGACCGCCGCCGCTTGCGTCATGCGCGGCACGACCGTGCTTTTCGGGACGATGGCGATATATGTTTTCGGCAAAAAGTGAATGGCCCGCCCTTGTTCATTGCGCGAAAACAACACGACTGTCCCTGATTCCGCGAGCGTGATGTCGCTGAAGACGATGCCGACGTTCGCCTGCTCGGCGGCGTCAATGTTTTGGCGTCCAAGTGCCGGATTCCAAATATGGACGGTCGTTTGTTCCGCGGGCCATTCGTCGCGAAGCAAGGCGGACAGCCCGTACTCGGCAAAGCGCGGGTCATCCGGCACGATGACCGGACCGCCGCCATAGGCGGCCACTTGCCGCCTCAGCGCGCCGGCCAGTTCGGCGCTTGTCGTCTCGATGTAATCGGTATGGATCAATCCGCATTGTTTTTGCAGCACGTTCAGCAAGTCGTCTTGGCTATAGCCGGCAAACACCGTCCATTGCGGCGCATAATCCCATTGCGGCCGGGAGACGCCGGACAGGCGCGGGCTTCTCCCAAGGCGCTCGGCGATGGTTTGCAAAAACGCATCGCGGTTTTGAATGGTGCCACGCGTCATGATGGATTCCCTCCTTTTTGGCGTGTTTGGAACCAGTCACGGAACCGTTCTTTGCTCGGCGCCGGAAATTCGCGGCTTTCCGTCCATGCTTTCAGCGGCCCGGGTCCTTTTGTGACGCGCCCGTCCTCTACAAACGGAGCGAAGGCGCTCGGTGCGAATTTCGTGCCGAAGCGGTAGAGCGACGATGAGGCTGTCCCGAGGCGGAACGCTTTCATCGCCAGTTTTTCTGCGACCGGCGCTTTTCCTTCCCGCTCGACGATGGTTTGGCGATGCTTGATGAGCAGCTCGTGAAGCGGGATTTTCACCGGGCACGCCTCGGTACAGGCGGCGCACAGCGAGGAGGCGTACGGAAGCTCCTTGTAGTCGTCGTAGCCGCCCAACAGCGGCGACAACACGGCTCCGATCGGGCCGGAGTAAATCGAGCCATACGAATGGCCGCCGATGTGGCGGTACACCGGGCAGACGTTGACGCAGGCCGCGCAGCGGATGCATTGCAACACCGGCTGGAACTCCGTGCCTAAAATCGATGAGCGCCCGTTGTCGACAATGACGAGATGGAACTCTTCCGGCCCGTCAGCGTCGCCTTCGTCACGCGGACCGGTGAGAACGGTGATGTAGCTCGTCAATTTTTGTCCGACGGCGCTGCGCGTCAACATGCTGACGAGCACTTCCATCTCCTCAAACGTCGGAACGATCCGCTCCATCCCCATGACCGTAATTTGCGTTTTCGGCAGCGCTGTCACCAAGTCGGCGTTGCCTTCGTTCGTAACGAGCGTAATCGAGCCCGATTCGGCGATGGCGAAGTTGCAGCCGGTAATGCCGATGTCGGCTGTCAAATAGTCGCGCCGCAGCATCTCGCGGGCATGGCGGGCGAGTTCAACCGGATCGGACGACTTCGTATAGCCGAGCTTGCGGCGGAAGACGTCGCGAATTTGCTCTTTGTTTTTATGCAACGCCGGACCGACGATATGCGACGGTGGGTCATGGTCATCGATTTGCAAAATGTATTCGCCAAGGTCCGTTTCGATCACTTGGCAGCCGATGGATTCCAGCACCGGGTTTAAGTTGATTTCTTCCGTGACCATTGATTTCGATTTAACGATTTTTTTCGCTTGTTTTTCCAAAGCGATGCGGCGGATATAGTCGTTCGCCTCTTCGGCCGTCCGGGCGAAAAAGACGTGGCCGCCCCGTTTGGCAACGTTTTCACTGAGTTGCATTAAATAATAGTCCAAGTTTTCAAGCGTATGTTTTCGAATTTGTTCGGCAAGCGAGCGCCACTCCTCCCAATGGCCGAGCTCTTCGATGACGCCAAGCCGCCGCACATAGCCGCGGTCTTGCATGCCGGCGACCGCCCCGCGCATAAAGTCGTTGTCCAAGTTTTCTCCGACCCGTTTCCAAAACGGCCCGTTTTCGATTTTCATCGGCATGTTCGCTTCCCTCCTTTAGTTGCGCGCATTCAACACTTCGGCAATATGCATGACGCGGATCGGCTTGCCGAGCCGCCCGATGCGTCCACCGATGTTCATTAAACAGCCGCAGTCAGCGCCGATTAAATAGTCGGCTTCCACTTCTTCGATATGCTCGATTTTTTCATCAACCATTTGTTCGGAAATCGGCCCCATTTTGACGGAAAATGTGCCGCCAAATCCGCAGCATTGATGGGCGTTAGGCAGCGGAACGAGCTCAAGCCCTTTGACATGTTCCAACAGCCGGAACGGCGCGTCTTTGACGCCAAGAAGCCTTGTCATATGACAGGATGTATGGTATGTTGCCCGCCCGTGGAGAGAGGCGCCGACATCCTCGACTTTGAGCACGTCAACGAGAAATTGCGTCAGCTCGTACGTTTTCGCCGCCAGCCGGTTCGCTTTGTCTTCCCATTCCGGGTCGCCCTGGAAAATGTGCGGATACTCTTTCAGCATCGCCGCGCACGAACCGGACGGAGCAACGATGTAGTCGGCATCGGCGAACGCGCGCATCATCTGTTTCATTGCCTCTTTCGCCTCTTTGACATAACCGCTGTTATACGCCGGCTGTCCACAGCACGTTTGCGCCTCCGGGAAATCAACCTCGCAGCCGAGCCGTTCGAGCAGTTCAACGGTCGCTTTGCCGGCGTTCGTATAAAAAAGATCGATGAGGCAAGTGACGAACAAGGACACTTTCATTCGTTTCCCTCCTGTTTTTCCCATTAGATGAGCGGGTCATCTGATGACTATATGTCTATTATAAACGATTTTTTCAGATTCGTAGCTCTTTTTTGCAAAAAACGCACTCAGTTTGGCTGCTGAGTGCGAACGTAGCGGCGCAACACGTTTTCGACGTTTGTCAAATGGTCGAGCATGCGCGCCCGGGCGGCGTCTGGATTTTGTTTGCGAATGGCTTCAAAAATGGCCTGGTGTTCCGCAAGCAGTTTTTCGGTCGTCGTGTGTTTCGAAAACAGCCAAATGCGGCGCGTTTCCCGCATCGTTTCAACGATCATCCCGGAAACGCTGTTCATGATGCTTGTGAGCATCGGATTTTGCGATGCTTCGGCGATGGCCATATGAAACGCCCAATCGGCTTTTTCGCCAAGCTCATCGCTGCCGATGCCTTCTTTCATTTGTCGGAGCGCTTCCGCCATGGCTTCAAGATCGCGCTCTGTCCGTTTGGCAGCAGCGAGCGAGGCGGCGCCTGCTTCGAGCAGTTTGCGCACCTCAAGCAAGTGCCAAATATCTTCTTTGTTCATTAAGACGGCGATCGAAAGCGGAAATGTCATCATCGTCGGATCGAACTCACGCACGTACGTCCCTTCGCCTTGCTTCAATTCAATCAGCCCCATCGCTTTTAACGCGGTGAGCGCTTCGCGGATGGCGGCGCGCCCAACTTGAAATTGCTCAGCGAGCTGTTGGACGGAATCAAGTTTATCGCCGGGTTTCAGCTCGCCGTTTTTGATCATATCAAAAATCGCTTCGGCCACTTCTTCGTAAATTTTTTTCGTTTTGATCCGTTTAAATGCCAATGGATCCACCTCAATACGATAAAGTAGATTTCCGATTGTAGGGGAAATCTCCTGCAATGTCTATTATGATACAGCATCATGGGAAGAGACAAGCGCTTTTTGCAGCTGGGGAGAGGAAGCGGTGAGTGGAAAGTTCAAAAAAATAAAAAAACACCTATTGTCTTTTGGGGAAAACGCTTTTATAATTTGAGACAGACGGTGTTTCTTATCCGGTCATCTGATGACTGGAAGAGTGAAACAGAAAGATCAGTGGGCGATCATTTGCAAACGCCGATAAGTCGGACATAAAGGGGAGGAGAAAACCGCATGCAGTGGAAGCAAGATTTTACGCCAATCGCCGACCAGCTTTGGTTATCGGCCATTGTCGCACTCATTCCGATTTTGTATTTCTTTTGGGCTTTGGCCGTCAAGCGGATGAAAGGGCATGTCACCGGGCTGACGACGTTGCTGCTTGCTTTGGTGTTGGCTGTAATCGCTTACAGGATGCCGGCCGGCAAAGCGGTCATGTCGGTGACGCAAGGGGCGGTGTACGGGCTGCTCCCGATCGGCTGGATCATCATTACGTCCGTCTTTTTATATAAGCTGACGGTGAAGACCGGCCATTTTGACATCATTCGCAACTCCGTCGTTTCCCTCACCGAAGACCGGCGGCTGCAGGCGCTGCTCATTGCCTTTTCGTTCGGGGCGTTTTTGGAAGGGGCGGCCGGGTTTGGCGCGCCGGTGGCGATTTCAGCGGCGCTTCTGGCCGGATTGGGGTTTAACCCGCTGTACGCCGCAGGCATCTGTTTGATCGCCAACACAGCGCCGGTGGCGTTCGGGGCGGTCGGGATTCCGATCATCTCGATGGAAGGGCCGACCGGTGTGCCGGCGATGGAAATTTCGAAAATGGTCGGGCGGCAGCTGCCGTTTTTATCGGTGTTCATTCCGTTCTATCTCGTTTTGATTATGGCAGGATGGAAAAAGACAGTCGAAGTGTTGCCGGCCATTATCGTCTCCGGCGTTTCGTTCGCGCTCACGCAATATTTGACATCGAACTTTTTAGGACCGGAGCTGCCGGACATTTTGTCCTCGCTCGTTTCGATCGTCGCATTGGCTGTCTTTTTGAAATATTGGAAGCCGAAAAGCACATTCCGCTTTGCAACGGAGTCGGAAGTGGCGGCTGCTGGGCAAGTTGCTCGCGCGACGCAACGCGGCGGGGAAGTGTTCCGCGCTTGGTCGCCGTTTCTCGTGCTGACGGCGTTGATCTCGCTTTGGGGCATCCCGCAGGTGAAAGCGGCGCTCACCGGCCATTATGAAGGAACAAACGGTTTGCTCAAGCTTGTCAATGCCATCGGAGCCCATTTGACGTTTATGCCGCCGGTGCCGGGGCTCAATAACCAAATTTTGAACCCAAGCGGTCAGCCGATTGCGGCGGTGTATAAGCTTGAGCTGCTCGGCACGGCTGGGACGGCGATTTTGTTGGCGGCGGTCGTCACCAAGTTCATCATCGGCATCTCGTGGAAAGATTGGGGACGCACGTTTGTGGAAACGCTTAACGAGCTGAAATATCCGATTGTGACGATCGCTTCGGTCGTCGGCTTTGCCTACATCGCCAACTCGTCAGGCATGAGCACGACGCTTGGGATGGCGTTGGCCAAAACAGGCCCGTTGTTCCCGTTCTTCTCGCCGATTTTGGGCTGGCTTGGCGTGTTCATCACCGGTTCGGATACGTCGTCGAACTTATTGTTTGGCAACTTGCAAAAAGTGACGGCAACATCGATCGGCATGGATCCGGTGCTGGCGTTGGCGGCCAACTCATCAGGCGGCGTCGTCGGGAAAATGGTTTCGCCACAGTCGATCGCGGTCGCCTGCGCGGCCGTCGGCTTGACCGGCAAAGAGTCCGACTTGTTCCGCTTTACGGTCAAACATAGCATATTCTTAATTATCTTGGTTGGTATTCTCGTGTACCTGCAATCGACGGTATTGTCGTGGATGATTCCGTAACGGCAGCGAAGGGGGACGAGTATTGTCGATTTGTTGATCGAAGCGGTCGAAGGAGCACAGGCGGCGAAGAAGGAAGAGCGAATTCGGAAAACGTCATAACGCGGCAGTCTGGCGTTTTTGCCGAATGTCGGTTGTTTGAAGCAAAAAAGAAGGTGTCCCGAAAGCAGCGGGACACCTTTTCCATTATGACTTGTTTGGGGAAAACGACTGTTTGGATGTTGCATTAGTCTTTTAAGGTGGCGCGGCGATGCCGATTCGAGGCGTGCCAAATGTCCAGCGGGCGCCCAGCAGAGGCTAAAGTGCTACGCTGAGCTGTTTCGGCATTGCCCGCAGCGCTTTCCCCGTTCCGATCGCAACCGCTTCAGCCGGATTGGGCGCGACATGCACCGGCACGTGCAGTTCCGTGCTCAGCCATTGCTCGATGCCATGCAGCAAGGCGCCTCCGCCGGTGAGCACGATGCCGCGGTCGATGATGTCGCCGCTCAGTTCGGCCGGGCATTCTTCAAGAACAGCGCGAACGGCTTCGGCAATTTGCCAAAGCGATTCTTTGATGGCCGTTTGCACTTCGGTTGGGTCCAAGGACACCGCTTTGAGGAAGCCGGTGACAAAATCGCGGCCATGGATCGTTACCGACTGATCCACGATCGTTCCTGGGGCGCTGCCGATTTCGATTTTCACTTGTTCGGCCGTCTGTTCGCCGATTAGCAAACTGTAGTGCTGGCGGACATATTGCATAATGTCTTCGTCAAGCTGGTTGCCGCCGATGCGGAGCGAGCGGCAGGCGACGACGCCGCCCAACGAGATGATCGCCGCTTCCGTTTTGCCGGCTCCAAGATGAACGACGACATTCGCGACCGGCTCGCCGACCGGCAAATCCGCGCCAATGGCGGCTGCGACGGGTTCCTCAATAAAATGAATATGCTTTGCTCCGCAATGTTTGGCGATTTCGTAAAAAGAGCGGCGCTCGACGGAGGTGGCGTGGAATGGGACGCTCATGACGATGTCTGGTTTTTTGAAAGCGAGGCCGAGCTGTTTGCTTGATTGTTTAAAGACTTGCTGCAACAGCGCCTTGGCGCGGTCAAAATCAGCGATCACGCCGTTTCGCAATGGATACGTCACTTCAACATGGGGCGGAGTTTTGCCGATCATTTGTTTTGCCTTTTGGCCGACCGCCATGAGCTTGTCCGCCTGGCGGTTATAGGCGACCGCCGCTGGTTCGTCAAAAAGAAGCCCTTTCGTCTGGCTGAACAGCCTGACATTCATCGTCCCTAAATCAACGCCCAGCTGTGAGGAAGCGAACAACGGAAACACCTGCCTTTGTCAAAAATCGATGAACGGACAACCAGTCATCATCTATACCATTCGACAAGAGCCGCGGCTTTATGTCCACATTGTCGAAACGGGAGGGGGCAGCCGTTGCGGCTGGGGATCATAAAAAATTTTTTTGTTTTCATGTATAAAAGACGAAAAGGGAGGAAATGAATAATAGCGTAACGTTTCCAAGTATTCCCCCGATCCCCTATGAATATATATTGGGCCCTCCGGTTTCGGAGGGCCGCTTTTTTGGCATAATAAAAACCCCCTGCCTATTAAGCGCGCTTAATATGACAGAGAGCTTTTGCAATGAACCGCTACAGACGCTTGGCTCCGACATATCTTGTTTTCCAATAGCTGCTGTTTAAGCTGTCGATTTTGACACCGCGGGAAACGGCGTGAATGACTTGATTGTTCCCAATATAGATGGCAACGTGGGAGACGCCTTTTGTCTGTTTCGAAGTGTCAAAAAACACCAAATCCCCTGGCTGCAATTTTGATTTATGTACGTATTTTCCTTTTTTATACATTTCTTTGGACGCGCGCGGCAGCGTGACGCCGACTTTCTTATGGGCATAGTAAACAAATCCCGAGCAGTCAAATCCTTTTGGCGTTGTGCCGCCATACCGATACGGAGTGCCGACCAGTTTTTTGGCCTCGGCGATCAGCCTCGTCTTGTTGGCGGCTGCGTCAGAACTGGAAGTGCTTACAAATAAGGAGGAAAAAAGAACGATGAATGCTGCAGAAACAAGCGTAAGCCATTTTTTCATTTTCCCGAACCCCCGACAAAATCTTTTTCCATTCGACGTTGTTTGATTACAGTATAACAGAGGAAAACGGTCTTGTTTTTTACAGTTGAATTAAATAATGTTACAGTGTGATTACAAATATAGCACCTAGTCCTAACGGTTTATAGTAATCCAATCCTATGGCTTTATGCGAAGACAGCCGCATTTAAGTCGTCGGCGGCACGGGTTTTTCTAATACTCCGGTCCTATAGGCTGTTGGTGTATGTCGGATGTTGTCGAATGAATAGGAATGGCGGTGGGAAGCATGGCGAAGTTCCCCATTTTATAATGAAAAATAGGGAAAGGTCGAAAAAGCTATCATGGTGATGAATGATGTCGAATAAACCGGAATATATCTTATATGTGGCAGGGATTCTCACAACCGCTGTTGCTGTTTATGCGTACGGCCATTGGATGGCGAAGCGGCATCGGACGCCGCCGCCGTGGCGGTTCGCTCCGAAGCTTGTCGCCGCCTTTGCGTTGTTCGTCGTGCTTTTTCTCGGCGCAGGCATCGCGTATATCAGCTATGCGGAACAGCATGAACATCGTGAATATGAAGAAGCTGCGAACCAAATCGCCGGCATGATCGCCGGCGATTTGGCCGCCATGGGCCATGAACGGCTCGATGAAAAGGCCGCTTCCTCTCCGGTGTATCAATCCGCGCTTCAGGCGCTTGAGCGCTGGCAAAGCCACGGCCGTCTTTTGAGTGTATACACGATGAAGAAAAACGGGCGCGGCCAGGTGTATTTCGTCGTTGCCCCGGCCGTTGATTACAACCGGAACGGCCGCATTGACGGCCCAAAGGAGCGCGCCGTGCCGCCGGGGACGGTGTACCGCCATCACCTTCCGGAAATAGAGCGGGCGTTTCACGGCCGGTTTGTGATGGAGAAGGCTCCGACTAGCGGCAAATGGGGGGGAAGCATCAGCGCTTTCATGCCGATTCGCGCCGCCGATGGATCCGTTGATGCTATTGTAGGCATTGATTACGATGCGGACGTGTACGATCTCCGGCTGCAAAAGGAGCGGCAAAAGGCGATGTGGGCGATGGCGATGCTGTTTTGGATCGGGGCGGCGATATACTTGCTGGCGCTCCATCAGCGCATGGAGCAGAAGGCGTTTGCCGCGTACAGAAAAATGCTCGCGGCCAGCGAACATCGGCTGCGGCGGTTGGCGGAAATGACGACGGAAGGCTTGATCGTCTACGCGGGCGGCAAAATTATCGAAGTCAACGAGGCGGCGTGCCGCTTGCTCGGCTATACGGAAAGCGAACTGATTCATTTGCCGGTGGACGATCTTGTAGTCGAAGGATCGATGAAGGAAGCCCGCTCGGATGGGGAGCCGAAGCGGTTTGAAATCGAGCTGCGGCGAAAGGATGGGACGGTGTTTCCGGCGGAAGTGTTGCAGCGCCGTTACGATTATGAGGGGCAAAACGTGATGGTCGCCGCCGTCCGCGACTTGACCGAGCAGAAGCAAAACGAAAGGCGGCTGCAATACATTGCCAGCCATGATGAACTGACCGGTCTCCCGAACAAAGAAGCCATGTATAAGCAGATTGAACAATGCCTCACCGACGCCAAACGGAATGGCCAAGAAGCGGCTGTCATGTTTTTTGAAGTGAGCGGCATTAAGATGATCAACGATTTTTACGGCTATGCCGTTGGAGATAAGGTGTTGCTCCATCTGGCGCGCGTTTGGAGAGAACAGAAAGGGATCGTGGTCGGGCGTTGGAGCGGGAACGAATTTATCGCCGTGCTGCCGGACGGCGCACATGAAAAAGCGGAGGAGGCGGCCAAGCGGCTTATTGAAGCAGCTGACGAACCGATTGTCATCAACGGGCTTGAGCTGTATGTGACGGTAAACGTCGGCATCAGCGTCTATCCGAAAGACGGGGAGGAAGTGAAAACGTTAATCCGCAAGGCGGACATTGCCCGCTACGAGGCGCGGAACAAGGCGGCGAGCGATTTCCTCTTTTTCACTGAACCGATGGCCGACCGGCTGCATGAAAAGATGGCCATGGAACGCGATTTGCGGCGCGCGCTCGAAAACGGGGAGTTCGAGCTCTATTACCAGCCGCAGATTCGGCTTTACGACCGGCAAGTCATTGGCATGGAAGCGCTCATCCGTTGGCGCCACCCGGAAAAAGGGATGGTTCCTCCATCATTGTTTATCCCGGTTGCCGAACAAACGGGGATGATTATTCCGATCAACGAATGGGTCATCCGCACCGCCTGCCTGCAAACGAAACAGCTGCTTGACCGGTTTCCGCACTTGTCTGTCTCGGTAAACTTGTCGCCATACGAGTTTGAAAGCCGCCGATTTGTGGATAAGCTCGCCGGCCTGCTCGCTGACACCGGGCTGCCCCCGCACCATTTAGATCTGGAAATCACGGAGCGGATGACCATGGATACAGAACGTGCGCTTGATATTCTCTCGAACCTGAAGGCGCTCGGTGTGACGATCAGCATGGACGATTTCGGCACCGGCTACAGCTCGCTCAGCTACTTAACCGACTTGCCGATCGACCGGTTGAAAATTGACCGTTCATTTGTCCAACATATTCAAGGAAAAAAAGATGTCATCTTGCCGTCCATTATCCGCCTCGGGCATAATATAGGTGTCAAAGTGTTGGCCGAAGGGGTCGAAACGGAAACCGAAGCGGCCTATTTGCAAGGAAAACGGTGCGATGAGGCGCAAGGATACTACTTTTCCCCGCCGCTTCCGTATGATGAGTTTGTCCGCTTTTTGAAAGAGCAGCATGCGAGGCGGCGGGCGCAGGAGTTGACGTGAAATGGACGGATTTTGTCGCATCGCCGAGGAGAAAATTCACGAGGCGATGAAAAACGGCGAGTTTGACAACTTGCCCGGCTTCGGCAAACCGCTTGAGATTGAAGACCTTTCCCGCATTCCAGAGGAGCTGCGGCTCGGGTATTTGTTGCTGAAAAACGCCGGCTATGTGAGGGAAGAAGCGGAGTTGCGCAAAGAGCTTTTGACGCTCGAGGACTTGCTTCGTTGCTGCGAGGATGACGAGAAAAAGCAGGAACTTACGAAAAAATGGACGGAAAAACAGCTTCGTTTTGCCGAACTGATGAAAAAACGGCAACCGGCAAACTCGAAGGCGCTGCGCGACTATGGGCGGCGTATTGAAGAGAAATTTCGCTAAACGTTTTTTTTAAACAAGAGCTGAAACAGTTGCATAAAATGAAACGGTGGATGACGAAAGAAGAAAAACAACAGCTTCATCAGCTTCATGAACAAACGAGGCAAGCGATGGAGAACAATGATCAGGAGGCCATGAAAAAACTGCTCCCGCAATGGCTTGAGCATATGAAAAAGAAAAATGAACGGTTGGCGAAATGGCTTCAAGAAGTGAAACAAGGATGATATAATGAAGAAAAAGGCCGTGTTCGATGCACGGCTTCTTTTTTTACTTTTTGTTGTCAGCCAAGGCAGGCGGTCGGGGAAGATTGCGCCTGTTTGTGCGCAGAAACCGACTCAGTCTGCCTGATGGATGCCGGAATGGGGGGGTTGCGCCGTGGGGTATCCGATTGTTCTTCATGTGCGCGGCCGCCGCGCGGTCGTCGTTGGCGGCGGGAAGGTGGCGGCGCGGAAAGTTTACGGTTTGCTCGAAGCAGAAGCGGACGTTGTGGTAATCGCCCCGGAGGCGGTGCCGGACATTGAAGCGCTCGCGGCCAAAGGAGAGATCGTTTGGCGTAAGAAAACGTTCGCTGAAGACGACTTGGCAGGAGCGTTTCTTGTCATTGCGGCGACAAACGACCGGAATGTGAACGAAGCGGTGGCGCAAGCAGCAGCGCCCGGCCAACTCGTAAATGTCGTGGATGACCCGAAACGGTGTGATTTTCACGTTCCCGCTGTCATCCGCCGCGGTCCGCTCACCATTGCCGTGTCGACCGGGGGGGCAAGTCCGGCGCTTGCCCGCCGCATCCGCCGCGAGCTTGAGGAGAAGTATGGTGAAGAGTATGAGCCGTATCTTCAGTTTTTGCAGAAGGCCCGCGATATCATTTTGCGTGAGGTGGCGGACGATGCCGCACGAAAGCGGCTGTTTCGGGCGCTCGCTGCTGAGTCTTTCCGGCAGCGGGGCCGATGGGATGAAGAGTTGGCCCAGCTATTGGTGAACGAAAAAGAACGAAACGGGGAAAGAGGGAAAGAGCCATGAACATTCCGATGTATATTGTCGATGCGTTCACTGACCGGCCGTTTACCGGCAACCCGGCGGCTGTCTGCTTGTTGCCGCTTGGCGGGGTTTCGGTGAACGCGGAAACAAGGTGTCCTCATCGGGATGGACACCTTGTTCAAGGCGGGTTAGGCAGGTCAATCATCCCACCGATACGTCCAAAACCGCTCCGTTTTCAGCCAGGCAAGCGCATCGCCGCGCTTGGAGGCCGCCTGCATCAGCCCTTCGGTTTGCGAACGGTGGGCGCGGATGGCAGCCAGCTTCGTCTCGATCACCGAGCTGACATCGCGGATGACGTCCGGTTGGCCAAGATCTTGTTCGCAGTTTTTTGCAAAGGCCACACAATGGACGGTCGGCCGCTCGTTTTTTGGCCGGCGTTTTAGGGCGCGGATGACCGCAGCGCCGCATGCATCATGGTCAGGGTGGACGCTGTAGCCGGGGTAAAACGTGATGACGAGCGACGGGTTCGTTTCCGCCACGATGGCGGCAATCCGGTCAGCGAGTTCGTTTTCATCCTCAAATTCGACCGTTTTGTCGCGATAACCGAGCAGGCGCAAATCGCGAATGCCGAGAACGCGGCACGCTTCTTCCAGCTCCTGCTTGCGGATGAGCGGAAGCGTTTCGCGGTTGGCAAACGGGGGCACGCCCATGTTTCGCCCCATTTCCCCAAGGGTCAGGCAGGCGTACGTCACCGGTGTGCCGCTTTGCACATGCTGGGCGATGGTGCCCGAAACGCCAAACGCCTCATCATCCGGGTGGGGAAACACAACAAGTACGTGTCGTTCCTTCATCGCAAGCCCCTCCTTATGCGAACGGCGTGTCGCTCAGCTCAAGGGCGACAGCCAGTTTCCCTTCGTAATCGTGTCCGGCCAACAACAATTGTCCTTCGTTCGTCCATTCCCAATGGGTCAGCCCTTCGGCGTACACCCAGCCGATTTGAAGCTTCAGCCCGACGCGATACGGCCCCGGGCCGGTGATTTTGCCGCGGGTGAAGCGGATGCGGGCGTTGCGGATGTAAGCGCCGGCGGAAAAGAATCGTTCGTTATGATGAGAGGCGTACGCCCCGTTCGTCGTTTCCAAATGGATGTATACGTCGCGATTGGCGAAGCGATCCAACGCCTCTTGAACAGCGGCGGCGTCAATCGGCTGCACGCGGGGTCCCTCCTTTAGCTGTTTTCTATTATTGTACATGACCAAGGCATAGGAACGGAAATATTTCGTCTTTCATTGTATAATGAAGAACGGACACATCTTGGACTCATCCGCACCTGAGAGGCGTTGAACAACGATTCAGCGAAAGGAAAGGTGAGGAGAAATGGGGTTTCAAGGCAATGGTGTCACGATGCTCAATTTTGACGGCACTTACCGGCCGCAAAAGCGATTGTTCCGCTTTCCGCACGAATGGATCGATCTGTCGGATGTGCCGGAGACGAATTTGTATTGCAGCGGGGAGGCTCTCGCCGAAATCGAACGGCGGCTGCGCCGTCGGCGGATGCGCGGAGCGGTTTTAATCGGGAACGGCAACTTCCATTATGTAAGCTATTTGCTCATAAAGGAGATGAAAGAGCCGTTTACGCTCGTCTTGTTTGACCATCATACCGATGCCGAAGGGGGGAGCGACCGCCTCATTTCATGCGGCTCGTGGGTCGCTTACGCACTCGGACATCCGCAGCTGCAAAAAGTCATCATTGTTGGTCCGTCATGTTCTCCAAGCCATCTTCGTTTATCTCCAAAGATTACAGTTCTTCCTTTCGATGATCACGATGAATGGCCGACGGCGCTTTTGGACGCTATTCCGACCGGGAGCGTCTATATCAGCATTGATAAAGATGCGCTGCGCCGCGAAGACGCCGTGACGAACTGGGATCAGGGGATGATGCCGCTTTCCCGGCTGCTCGCTTGTTTGCGCCTTCTGCTATTCTATAAAAAAGTGCTCGGCGTGGACATATGCGGGGAGTACCCGCAAGCGGCTGTCGATGTATTCCATCCGTTTTGCCGTGAAGCGCAGCAAAAAAATGAGCGTGCGAATACGGCCATTTTGGAGACGTGTTTTCAATATGCGGCGCCGCATTTGCGGCCGGCTTAAGCAGGACGGATGGTGATCCCGCTTTTTCATTGGTGGAAAGAGCGCTTGGCGGCAGACGGACAACGTCTGCGCTGGGAATAGATCCAAGCGGTGCAACAGTCAAATGCCGCTTCCGTACACAATGCGGAACTTAGTTTCGTCAGGGCGGACGGGGCGCGGCTCAACGTGCATGCGGGAAACTTTGGCAAACATCGTGCCGGCTTCAATCGTATCCAAAAACAGTTGGAGCGCGCTTTCATGCCCTTGGGCTTCCATCTCCACCGTCCCGTCATCGTTGTTTTTCACCCAGCCGGTCAGCTGGCGTTTGAGCGCTTCGTGTTGGACGAAATAGCGAAACCCGACGCCTTGCACGCGCCCTTCGACCATGACATGAACCCGTTTCATCATGATGAAGCCCTCCTTCGCTGCGGTCGCTTCGCTTCCATCATACCATGAAAAAAGGAGCTTGTCTGCTCAAGCTCCTTTTTTCGCTGCCGACAGCGCCTGCACCTGTTGTTGAATGAGCGTTACAAGCCGCGGATGATACCCTAAGTATGAGCATAAATGCCACTGTTGATCGGAAACAGGCATCGCTTGCAGCTTCCGTTCGACTGTTTTCATTAAAACGCCGGTAAACAGCAAATACGGCACGATAAAGACGCGCCGGTATATGGATGCCTGCGCCCGCTTGAACCCTTCGTCAAGCGTCGGGCGGATGGCGGCGAGAAAACAAACGTCAACGTGCGGCACGCTCGTTTTTTCTTGCAAGCGCCGGGCGATGGCGGCGATGTCGCGCTTCGTATCCGGGTCGCTGCTGCCGCGGCCAATCAGCAGAACCATTGATTCATGATCAAGCGGCGCCGGCTGCTCGCCGATGCGGTCGATGATGATGTCAATCATTGCATCGTGGACGCCAAACGGCGCTCCGCAGACGATCTCCAAAGACGGATGGCGCTGTTTCGCTGCTTTAAGCGCAGCCGGAATGTCCTGTTTGGCATGTCCGGCGGATAGAAGCAGCAACGGGATGACGATCACACGGGTTGCCCCTTGGGCGGCGCAACGGTCAACGCCGGTCGCAATATCCGGCTCAGCCAGCTCAACGAAGCACAGTTCTTGAATCGGGATGTCGATGGCCGCCTTGCATTGTTCAACGAAGCGGGCTGCTTCTCGGCGCGCAGCCGGAACCCGGCTGCCGTGGCTGACGTACAAAATGGCTTCCATCGCCATTGCCTCACGAGGTGGCGCCGGCGGCTGCCGATGATGACAGCAACCGCTCAAACCATTGAATGTTGGCGCGCAGCCGGACGACATCCCCGATGATGACCATGCTTGGATTTTCGATGCGTTCTTTGGCGGCAATAGCGGCGATTGTCGCCAGCGTGCCGGTGACCGTGCGCTGGATGGAGGTCGTTCCCCACTGAATGATCGCCGTCGGCGTATCCGGCGCCTTGCCGTATTTCATCAGCTGGCCGCAAATGTATGGCAAATTGTGGACGCCCATGTAAATGGCGATCGTATCAATGCCTTTGGCGAGGCTTTCCCACTTAATGTCTTCGCGGGTTCCGTCGCGGCGATGCCCCGTGACAAAGGCGACGCTGGAGCTGAACTCGCGATGGGTGACAGGAATACCGGCGTAAGCGGCCGCCGCGATGGCCGATGTGACGCCAGGGACGATCTCAAACTCGATCCCGTGCTGAACGAGCGCTTCCGCCTCTTCACCGCCGCGCCCGAACACAAACGGATCGCCGCCTTTTAAACGGACAACTGTTTTTCCTTTTTTTGCATGCAGAACGAGTGAACGGTTGATCGTTTCCTGCTGCATAGCATGGTAGCCGGGCAGCTTGCCGCAAAAAATGAGTTCAGCGTCTGGCTTGGCATATGCCAGCAAGTCTTCATTAATGAGGCGGTCGTACAAAATGACGTCGGCTTGTTGAATGCATTTCAACCCTTTGACGGTAATGAGTTCCGGATCGCCGGGGCCGGCCCCGACCAAATATACTTTCCCCATCGTTGTTTCAGCCCTTTCTGTCGTGATCCCGTCAGCTGCCGGCAGCAGTGCAAACGTTCCGTTGACGGGCGTGTTGATTAACCATTAAAAACCAGTTGATATCGCTCTATTCCTAGCTTTTCTGCCGTAGTCGGCAAGCAGTTCGCTTGCCGTGCCGACTGGGCATGCGTACAGCATGCCCTCCTCGAACAATGAACGCTTTGCAGGCAAATGACATTTGCCCGCCGGCGTTCTTGTTCGTGGGAAGAGGCAGAAAAGCTTGTGTTCAGCCATATGATTCTGTGTTTTTAAGTAAAGTAATGGATAATCAACACTCGTGTTCCGTTGAATTTCATTGTAAACGGCCTGGCCGTGGCATGAAAACGACTTTGTAAAATCGTCTCTCACTCTTTTTTCGAGTGGGAGACACGGTATCGTTAATGGGTTTCCGATGCGGGGATGAATCCGCGCTCCCGCAAATACGCGAGCACTTGCTCGACACATTCGTCCACCGAATAACGATGCGTTTCGATGGTCAGCTCCGGCGCTTCCGGCGCTTCATACGGCGAATCGATGCCGGTGAATTCGCGGATTTCCCCGCGGCGCGCTTTTTGATACAGCCCTTTCGGATCGCGCTTTTCGCATTCTTCAAGCGGGCAATTGACGTAAATTTCGATAAACTCGTCTTCTTCGACTAAGCGGCGGACGAGCGCCCGGTCTTCGGCAAACGGCGAAATGAATGCCGTTAACACGAACTGGCCGCTGTCGACAAACAGTTTGGCGACTTCGCCGATGCGGCGGATGTTTTCTGTCCGATCGGCGGCGGAAAAGCCGAGGTCTTTATTGAGCCCGTGGCGGATATTGTCGCCATCGAGAACGTAATTTTGAATGCCAAGCTCAAACAGCCGTCTGGAGACGGCGTTCGCCACCGTCGATTTGCCGGAGCCGGACAGCCCCGTGAACCAAAGGACGGCGCTATGATGGCCGTTGCGTTGGCGGCGATCTTCTTTTGTCACCGATGTATGATGCCAAACGATATTCGTGCTCATCTCGCTCCTCCTTTAGCGTGTCGACGGGGTGACCGTTTCGCGTTGTTGCAGCCCTTTGATCAAAACGGCGGCCACTTCCGGACGGCTGAATGTGCTCGGCGGCACTTGGCCGTTACGCAACATTTCACGGACTTTCGTGCCAGAAAGGACAACGTGATATTGCGCGTCGTGCTGGCATGTTTTCGTCGATGCCATGCCTTCGCATTTCGTGCAATAAAAGCTGTGTTCGAAAAAGAGCGGTGTAATGCCAAGCTCTTCGGCCGTAAAGTTCGAGAAGATTTTTTGCGCATCATACGTGCCGTAATAGTTGCCGACGCCCGCATGGTCGCGGCCGACGATGAAGTGCGTGCAGCCGAAGTTTTTCCGCACCATGGCATGGAAAATCGCTTCGCGCGGACCGGCATAGCGCATCGCAGCTTGGAAGACGCCCAAGAAAACGCGGTCTTTCGGATAATAGTTTTCCAGCAGCACTTGATAGCTTTCCATCCGGATGTCGGCCGGAATATCGTCCGCTTTCGTTTCGCCGACGAGCGGGTTTAAAAACAAGCCGTCCACGATTTCAAGCGCGCATTTTTGAATGTATTCATGGGCGCGGTGAACCGGGTTGCGCGTTTGGAAGCCGACGACGGTATTCCAGCCGAGTTCGGCAAATCGTTTCCGCGTTTCGGCCGGATCGAAATAAAACGGAGCAAACTGGCCTTTGTCGGTCCGTTTGACGAGCGTAACCGCTCCGCCGACGTACACATCTGGTTTTTCAAACAGCTTGCGCACGCCCGGGTGAGCGAGTTCATCGGTTTTATAGACGAGCTTGGCTTCTTTCGTTTTATCCGGGCGGTAAATATCGGCGATTTCAATGACGCCGTAGACGTCGCCGCCATAAACGAGTTTCGCTTTGTCGCCGACAGCGAGTTCACTCGCTTTTTCTTCCGTCACCGCCAGCGTGATCGGAATGCTCCAGACAGTGCCATCAGCGAGGCGCATCGTTTCTACGACCGCATCGTAATCGGCTTTCGTTAAAAACCCGGTGAGCGGGCTGTAGGCGCCTGTGCCGATCAGCTCAAGGTCGCTTAGTTCGGCTTTGGACAGCTCGATCGTTTTCGTTGCTTCATCGATTGGGTAATCCGGATTCCAACGGTTGATCAATGTGCCGCCATGCGGAATGCTCAAACTCATGTTCATAACCTCCTAGATTGATAGATGTTCATTAAATGCCGCCGCCATGTTCATGAAGCGAACGCTCTTCTTCGGCGACTGTTTTTTTTAAGCTGATGACGCCAAGCGTCGCCAGGCAGACGCTGAAGATGGCAATCACCGTGTAAACATCGCTGTCAAGCAACAGTTTCACAAGGCTGTACGAAATGACAAGGGAAAATATTGGCGAAACAAACCACACTTTCAACAGTTGCACGACAATCCGCTTTTGCCAAATCGACATCCCGCTTTTCGCCGTGCCGATGCCGATGATCGCCGATGTCGTAATCTGCGTAAGCGGAACAGGCAAACCAAACAGCGACGAAATGATGACGAGCACGGCTCCCGTGCCGGAAATGGCGCTTCCTTCAAACGGGGAGAAGTTTGTAATTTTCTTTCCGTTTGTTTCTAACACGCGATGCCCAAGCAACAGGGCGCCGGCAGCGACAAACAAGCCGCCGAAGATAGTTGCCGGCCCGACCGCCATCAGCCCGGCGCCGACGAGCGGCCCGACGGCATTGGCCACATTGTTCATGCCGGCGGAAAACGCCTCGAGAAAGCCGGTGACAACGAGCAAGGCCATGAATGTTTTTTGCCAGCGCCCTTGTTCAAGCTGCGGATATTTTCGCTTGAGCGCCAAAAACCATTTGCCGACAGCCAGCGTAAACGAAAAGGCGACGATCGGGATCACGATCCATACCGACACGATAAACAGCAGCTTATGAAAGTACACCGCCTGATAGGCGATGCCAACGCCGACGACTGATCCGACGGTGATCTCGCTCGTCGAGAGCGGAATGCCCATGATGTTCGCCGCAAAAAGTGAAATGGCCGCCGCCGTTAAAATGATGACGACGATTTTGACGGTGAGGATCGAAGACGGAATAATGCCCGACCCGATCGTTTTCACTACTTCTCCGCCGCCGAGGCTGCCGAGAAACACGCCGATGCCGCAAAGAAGGAGGGCCATCGACTTTTTCGGAATGGCGCCCGACCCGTACGCGACGCCCATCGAGGCGGCCGCGCCGCTCGCCCCGATGTTCATGGCGAAGAAAAAGGACACAATAAAGGCAACGGCAAGGAGCATATCGTTGTTCTCCCCTTATGTGAGATGGAGCCCGCACTCCGTTTTCCCCTGGCCGGCCCAGCGCCCGGAGCGCAAATCGTTCGGATCCGATGCCGGCGCTGTGCAAGGGGCGCAGCCGATGCTCGGGTAGCCCCGGTCATGGAGCACGTTGTACGGAAGACCGTGTTTATATACGTAATTCCAAACGTCTTTCCACGTCCAATGAATGAGCGGGCACACTTTAATGGAGCGGAATTTGTCGTCTTTATTGATGTACTCGACATGGCGCCGCGTCGGCGACTGTTCGCGGCGCAAGCCGGAAATCCAGGCGGTGACGCCGGTCAAGACTTCCCGCAGCGGAATGACTTTGCGCAACTCACAGCATTTGTTCGGATCGCGTTTCCATAGTTCATCGCCGAACTGTGCAGCCTGCTCCTCCAGCGTCAAGTGCGGCTGTTTCATCACGATGCGGAGCGACGGGTATTTTTCCTGTACGTTCGCGATCGTGTCGTACGTCTCTTGGAAATGCAGCCCTGTATCCAAAAAGACGATTTCCGCATCCGGCTTGACTTGGGAAATCAAATCAATGAGCACAATCCCTTCAATGCCGAAACTGCACGCATAGACAATGTCATCGCCGTATTCGCGGTACGCCCAAGCGAGGACAGCCAGCGCCCCTTTTGTTTCATCGTCGGACGGAAAAGACGGTTTTTCGGCCGTTTCCCATTGGTCATATGTGAGCATCGTTTCCCCCTCCTTAAAATCAAAGAAAATCAACGTAATTAGTCGGATATTCATCCGGCAACGGGCAGTCTGGCGATAAAAACGCCCCTTCCATTTCGGAAAGAGCGGAAGAACGGGAGACGCCTTATCTTCCAAAATGGATCCCATTTTGCTGGAATTAGCACCTTGCCAAACGCGGCAGGTTGCCGGAGTTCATCGGGCCAGTCCCTCCCCCGCTCTTGATAAGCGTATGTAATTTAATTGATTAAAATTTTAACACAATTGGCGCTAATGTCAATCCTAGTTTTTCGATAGGAATTTTTTTATATACATAGGCAGCTTCGCGATGCTTCCATCCGGTGACGGAAGGAGAGGATTACCGCTTGCGCAGGCTTCCGAGCTCCTCAACAATGGCCTGTATTTCGCTTGGACTGAACGTTTCACGCTTCATGACCATGTCGTAAATGTCTTTCAGTTCGTCATACCATGCCTCGGAAAAATGGGCCGGCTTAATCGCATCAAAATTGAGCACTTTTAATTTTTTCTTCAGCTGTTCAACGATATATTCGACGTTTTCTGCCGACGGTTTCGATAAATCCATGGTTTCGCTCCTTTCGTGGCAGGTTATCATGTATTGTACCACACCGGCGGTGAAAAAGGGGAGAGGCAATATAGTCCGCGCCAGCGTTAGGTGGTAAAATATAGGTGCATGTGCACGAGCTGCTAGAAAGCGGCTATCAAGCGCTTGGATGAAAAGGGAAAACTAATGCCAAGAAAACGGGATGGAAAGGAGTGGCTGCTTCGATGGTCAAAGTGTTGTTTGTTTGCCTCGGCAACATTTGCCGTTCGCCGATGGCGGAAGCGGTATTCCGTCATTTGGTGAACGAACGGGGGCTTGACGGACAGATTGTCGTTGATTCAGCGGGAACGGGCAGCTGGCATGTCGGGGAGCCGCCGCATGAGGGGACAAGGCGGATTTTGAGTGAAAACGACATTGACTATTCCGGCATCCGCGCCCGGCAAGTCGGGCGCCGCGACTTGGAGGAATTTGATTACATCATCGCCATGGACGCCGCCAATTTGAGCGATTTGCGCCGGCTCGCCGGGCCGAATTCGCCGGCGGTGATCGCCCGGCTGCTTGATTTTGTCCCGGATCGGGAAAAAGACGATGTGCCGGATCCGTATTATACCGGGAATTTTGCCGAAGTGTACCGCCTGATTCGCTCCGGCTGCGAGCATTTGCTTGACGCGATCGTCCGCGATCATCGGCTGGCCCCTAGGGAAAGAAAATGATGAAAAAACGGAAAAGGAGGGCGACCCGTGTTGGTGGATATGACGTTCATCCGCGAGTTGGCCCGGCGCTTTACGGAGGATGAAGTTCCGCGGCTGTCGGCGGAATTGGCGTATTACTTTCTGTTGTCGTTGTTCCCGTTTTTATTGTTTTTAATGACGCTGCTGGCTTACTTGCCGATCCCGCACGAAGATGTGCTTATGCTTGTGCGGCAGTATGCGCCGAAAGAAGCGCTTCATCTGATCGAGACGAATGTCCACCGTCTGATGGATGAGCAAAACGGAAAGCTGCTGTCGTTAAGCATTATCGGCGCCATTTGGTCGGCATCGAACGGCATGAGCGCCATTATGCGGGCGTTCAACCGCGCATATGACGTACAAGAGGACCGTCCGTTTTGGGTTGTGCGGGGCCTGTCGATTGTGCTGACGCTCGGGATGATCGCGGTCATTATCGTTATGCTTGTATTGCCGGTATTCGGGCGGATGATCGGGTTGTTTTTGTTTTCCACCCTCGGGTTGTCGCAGCCGTTTTTGACGATATGGAACACATTTCGCTGGGTGACGAGCGTGATCATCTTGTTTGTTGTTTTTACCGCCCTTTATTATTTTGCCCCGAACAAACAGCTGCGTTGCGTCAATGTTGTGCGCGGCGCTTTGTTCGCCACCGCCGGCTGGATTGCGACATCATGGGCGTTTGCCTATTATGTCAACCATTTTGCCGACTATACAGCCATGTACGGAAGTCTCGGCGGGATGATTGTGCTGATGATTTGGTTTTATTTATCGGGCATGATTCTCGTGTTAGGAGGGGAAATGAACGCCATTTTCGATTGTGAACGCGAAGGAAGAAAGCGGCTCCGTTGATGTGCATAAATGCTCCGCAAACCGGATAACGTAACGATGCGGGGGATTTTGATACAGGGGGGATTGCGATGACGAAGCACACGAAAAAAGACGGGGGTACGAAGCAAAAAGGGAAAAACAGGCCGAAACATAAAACGAGCGGCAGCGCCAACGGCCAAAACGGCTATCATTAGAAAAGGTGTCCCAATGCGGGACACCTTTTTCGCTGGGGCGGTCAGCGAACGGCGCTTTACTCCACAATTTCTTCATGATGGTGGTAATACCGCTCGTAAATGTACTCGATCTCGGCGTCAGTCATGCAGGCGAGTTCTTCCCGCGACAACCCCCGCACTTTTTCGATAAACTCGATCATGTTTTTCCGTTCTGCTCTGCTCATCATCGCCACTCCTTTTCCTGTTTTAAAACAGTAACTTGTTATCTTGGTTTTATTATATAACAGAGGGAACAAAATGGTCAATGATTTTTTCAAAAAAACAAAAAAATAAAAAAGCGGTCAAGCCGCTTTTTCCTGTTCCCGCCGTCCGGCAAGACAGACGGCGGGGATGAGAAGAACAGCGCTGACCGCCAGAAAAAAGGCGTTCGTTGCCGTATCGACGGCGCTTCCGGCAAGGGGCGGGCCCACCATGCTGCCGAGGCTGTACAGCATTCCGCACAACAAGTTGCCGGCCGGGAGGAGCGCTTTCGGCAACAAGTCGGTCATATAGGCAATGCCGAGGGAGAAAAGGGAGCCAGTAAACATGCCGGCGGCAAACAGACAGGCAGCGAGCCCGACAGTGGACGCGCCGACCGTGAGCGCGGCCAAAAAACAGCTGGCGCCGGCCAGCAAGGCGCAAGTGATGACGGTCCGCCGCCCGAACCGGTCGCTGAGCGCCCCGAGCGGGAGCTGAAAGACGATGCCGCCCAACGAGAAAAACGGCAAAATGAAGGCGATTTGTTCGGCGCCCATCTGCTTGCGCAAGGCATACAGCGGGAACACGGAATGAAGGGACGCTTCCAAAAAGCCGTAGGCAAGCGGAAGCAACAGCGCTGGCCATGCATGTTTCCATGCACCGACCCACCGGCCGGCGGCTGAGGAAGAGCGTTCAAACGGCTTCGGTTTTTCCTTTGGCAGCCAAAAGACGGCCACCCACCCGGTGAAACTGAGGAGAGCGGCCAAATAAAACGGCCACGCTTCGTTGATCGAGGCGAGTGAAGCGAGAAGCGGGCCGGCTGTAAAACCAAGGCCGAACGCCAAACCATACAGCGACAGACGCCGACCGCGCTTAGCCGGCGGCGAAAAGTCGGTGATCCATGTCTGCGTCGCGAAATGAAGCATATGGTCGCCGACGCCGATCAAAAAACGGAGAGCCAGCCAAATAAAAAATGAAGAAAAAAGTGGAAAAAGAGTAAGCGAACATATTACAATAGAACCACCAAGGAGAATGAGGGGTCGATACCCATACTTCACCAACGGCCGCTCCAGAAACGGCGAAATGGCCAGCACGCCGATATATAGCGCAGCAGCATGCACCCCGTTGACGGACGAAGGGACGCCGTGTTCATCAAGCAACATGGCTAACAGCGGAAGCAACATTCCTTGGGACAAGCCAGAGATGGCCACGACCGCAGTTAAAATGGCGAAACGCATCGTCACATCCTCACTTCTTGAAATTGGCCAGCCCGCGAACAAACGGAATCCGGCTTTTCACGGCGGAACGGCTGGCCCGTATTCATCGTACATACAAGCGACGATCAACGCAACGAAAAAATGTTGACGAGAAAGGTGGAAGAAACACAAATGAACAGGTTGTTTGCCTGGATGGCATGGATCGGCGTGCCGGTGTCAGTAATCGGCGGCTTTCTTCACTGGCCGACCGTCTTGATGTTTGGGCTGTATTGTTTGACGATCATTGCGCTTGCCAGCTATATGGGGCGGGCGACAGAGAGTTTGGCCATCGTCGCCGGACCGCGCATCGGCGGGCTGTTAAACGCCACCTTCGGCAATGCGGTCGAGTTGATCATCTCGATTTTTGCCTTGCAAGCCGGACTCGTGGATGTCGTGCTCGCCTCCTTGACCGGCTCGGTGCTGGGAAATTTGCTGTTGGTTGCCGGGTTATCGTTTTTTGTCGGCGGTTTGAAATATAAACGGCAAGAATTCAATATTTATGACGCCCGCCATAACGCCGGGCTGCTGACGTTTGCCATTTTCGTCGCGTTTGTCATTCCGGAAGTGTTTACAATGCAAATGGACGGCGGCGAACGGCTTGCGTTGAGCGTCGGCATTTCGATTATTATGATTTTGCTTTACATCGCTGTCGTATTGTCCAACGACGGCGATACGAACTGGTTTGAAGGGGCAACATTGCTCGCTGCCTATACGATCATGGGCATCGGTTTTTATTTGCTGTAAGTGACTGCATCCGGGCGTTCGCCGCCTGGGTGTTTTTTTGCGGGTTTGGGAAGTGGGGCGCCAAACGGGGAAAATTTTCGCCGCCGCGGATAAACGGTGCATTTTGAAGGAAACTAACAGTGAATAACGTGGGAAGAAAGGAGTGAAGACGATGAAAAAGTGGACTGTTTCGCTGTTTGGGAGCGTGCTTCTTCTTTATGCGGCAGCGTTCCCGGCATTGGCGGCTTCCGGAAAGCCGGCGCCCGGTGCGGTGATCGATATCTCGAAAGAGAACACATACCCGAATCCAACGCAAGACTTGCCGCATCTAGAGCCAAGCTCGTTTACGAAACAGCTGCTGAAATCGGCCAATGTGAACATTGAGAATCCTGAATTGGTTCATCTCTTTAATGAATCTTCGGCAACGAACGCGCCGTGGGCCATCGGCTACCGGGCGACGATTTATTTAGGCCAATGGCCGCTCAATTACCAATCGCTCGAAACATCAACAAATTGGGAGTATCAAAAGGTCAATACGAATTTTCTCGACAACCGCGGCGGCGACACAGCACAAAAACTGTATTACAAACAGGAAATGCAAAAATACGTCCGTGGCGGCTTGACGGTGAAAGTGCCGAATGAAGACGCCGTCAAACGGATGATGTTGAACAAGGCCATGGAAAAAACAAATTTACCGCTCGCTTTCAGCACCGTTGTCGGTCTTGGCACGAAAAAGGATCAGCCGTACAACGTGCCGGCGAAAAAAATGGGCTATTTGTATGCGTATGCTCCGGCTGTGAATGAAAAAGGGAAAGTGACGTACGGGGAAGTGTATATCGTCTTGAAAGGAAACAAAAAGAAAATCGTCGTCAAAAACGTGACGACAAGAGGGGTCGGGGCATGGATTCCGGTGCAAGACCGGCTGTATATGTCCTATGTCGTCAGCGAGCAGCCGCGATAAAAGAGTCGGGCCCAAAAAGCAGGCGCGTTTTGGGCCTCCTCTTTTTTATGCGCATGGCCGATGATGCGCTTGCCTCTGCGGCGTTGCTGTTTATCGGGCGATGCGCGCCGCCCGTTTTGTAAAATCGACGCCGCGGTAATACGTCTGCTTGACGAGCACATTGGGCCCTAAGCAGCGCGCGGCCGGGCAGTGGCAAAGAAGTTCATTGGCGAGTTTCGAGCGCCGCCATCGGTTATACACATCCGGCAATGAATCGCGGACGATGTTGCCAAGCGGCGGTTCATCGCCGAAATCGGTGACGATGACATCGCCGGTGAAAATGTTGACATTAAGCCGCGAACGGCCGTCAGGGTCGTTGCGGACGGTGACGTTTTTGCTTTCATACAGCCGCTTTAATAGGCGAAGATCGTCTTCATTGTCGCTGCACGGGTAAAATGGCAGCGTGCCAAACAACATCCAGACGTTTTCATCGCGAATGTCAAGCAAATGGTGGATCGCCGCGCGCAGCTCATCGAGACTTAGCGTCTCTAAGGCGCTGGCAAAATCGCTTGGGTACATCGGGTGAATTTCATGGCGCCGGCAGCCCATTTCCTCAACGACTTGGCGATGGATCGTTTCCAAATGGCGGACGGTCCGTTTGTTTAACATCGTTTCCGCCGATACCATCACGCCGGCATTGGCCAGCGCTTTTGCATTGTCAAGCATGCGCTGGAAGTATTTCTCGCGTTGGGCGCGCGTCGGTTTCCGCTCCATCATAGCGAATCCACCGTCGATGAAATCGTCGATTGTCCCCCAGTTGTGGGAGATATGGAGCACATCCAAATACGGAATCACTTTTTCGTAGCGGGACAAGTCAAGCGTCAAATTCGAATTCAGCTGCGTTCGCACCCCGCGCTCATGTGCATAGCGGAGAAGCGGAACGACGTATTGTTCAACCGATTTTAATGACAGCATCGGCTCGCCGCCGGTGATGCTTAATGAGCGTAAATGCGGAATTTCTTCAAGCCGGCGGAGCAACAACTCAAGCGGCAGCGCCTCGGGATCTTTCGCTGTCAACGTATAGCCGACGGCGCAATGTTCACAGCGCATATTGCAAAGCGTCGTTGTCGTAAACTCGACGTTCGTCAGTTCCAACTTTCCATACTCTTCTAGATCAACGTACGCCTCCCACGGATCGTACGCCGGCGTAATGGCCGGCATGGCGGATGAACGCATCGCTTTCTCCTCTCTCTATAAAAAAGTTCCATCGTTCATTATTAGCCGCCTTAGCAGCCCTTGTCAATCGTTTTAGCTGTTTTGCCTCTACCCCATTCGTATGATGAGAAAGGAGCCATCATGAGATGGAAAAGAAAGATTTTTTACACAACAGCGAGAAACGGAGTATAATAGAAAAAGATAAGGACAACTGCCTATGCACGATGAACAGGGGAAGGGGCGTTTAGACAAATGGAAAAGTTCCAGCAAAGCATGTACGACTTGATCGTCGAGACGTCGACGAAGCTGCCGAAGGACGTCCGTCGAGCGATCGCTCGGGCGAAAGCGCGCGAAAACGCCGGCACGCGGGCGGCGATGGCATTGGATACAATCGTTGGCAACATTCAAATGGCGGACGAAAACGTATCGCCGATTTGCCAAGATACGGGCTTGCCGACGTTTAAAATCAAAGTGCCGGTCGGCGTCAACCAAATCGAAATGAAAAAAGCGATCCGGGCTGCCATTGTCGAAGCGACGAAAAATGGCAAACTGCGCCCGAACTCGGTCGATTCGCTCACCGGCAAAAACAGCGGCGATAACTTAGGGGAAGGCGTGCCGGTCATTAAATTTGAACAGTGGGAAAACGATTACATTGACGTTCGCCTTATTTTAAAAGGCGGCGGCTGTGAAAACAAAAACATCCAATACAGCCTGCCGTGTGAACTCGAAGGGCTCGGCCGCGCCGGCCGCGATTTGGACGGCATCCGCAAATGCATTTTGCATGCGGTGTATCAGGCGCAAGGGCAAGGGTGCAGCGCCGGCTTCATCGGCGTCGGCATCGGCGGCGACCGCTCATCCGGCTATGAGCTCGCCAAAGAACAGCTGTTCCGTCCGGTTGATGACGTCAACCCGATTGAAGAATTGCGCCAGCTGGAAGAATACATTATGGAAAACGCCAACAAGCTCGGCATCGGCACGATGGGCTTTGGCGGCGAATCGACGCTGCTTGGCTGTAAAATCGGCGTCATGCATCGCATCCCGGCGAGCTTCTTCGTCTCCGTCGCCTACAACTGCTGGGCGTTTCGCCGCATGGGCGTGAAAATCGATCCGGCCACCGGTGAGATCATCGAATGGCTGTACCAAGACGGCGAAGACGTCGATTTTGCAAAAGAGTTGGAAAAAGCGGAAGCGGCCGCGGCGCTTGAACAAGGAGAGGCGCGCGTCATCGATCTCGTTCCGCCGCTGTCGGAAGAACAAGTGCGGAAGCTCCGCGTCGGCGACGTCGTCCGCATCAGCGGCGTCATTTACACCGGCCGCGACGCCATTCATAAATATTTGATGGATCACGATGCCCCCGTCGATTTGAACGGGCAAATCATTTACCATTGCGGCCCGGTCATGCTAAAAGACGAAGACGGCCGCTGGCACGCCAAAGCCGCCGGCCCGACGACCAGCATCCGCGAAGAGCCGTATCAAGGCGACATTATGAAAAAATTCGGCGTCCGCGCTGTCATCGGCAAAGGCGGCATGGGCGCAAAGACGCTGCAAGCGTTAAAAGAACACGGCGGCGTGTACTTAAACGCCATCGGCGGCGCGGCCCAATATTATGCGGACTGTATCAAATCAGTCGAAGGCGTGGATCTCATGGAATTTGGCATTCCAGAAGCCATGTGGCATTTGCGTGTTGAAAACTTCACCGCCGTCGTTACGATGGACTCGCACGGCAACAGCTTGCATGAAGATGTAGAAAAATCATCGTTGGAAAAACTGGCCCAATTCAAAGAACCGGTGTTCAAATAAACGTGAAGAAACGATTGGCAGCGTGACTCCCCAAAAGCATCCGCTTTTGGGGTCTTTTTTTGCAAAAAATGGCGCGCGTAAAGCAGCTGAGGGCGAAAACAATAAAAAAGAGGAAAAGACGGCGGCCAAGGAGGAACCAGGCATGAGATGGCTCATTTCTCTCGTTTTAGCGATCGCGCTTTTTCCCGCCTCTGCGTTTGCCGCAAGCAATCAAGCGATCCATTGGGGATTCAAGCGGAGCGAAAACCACGAGCCCCCGTCGGCGGGAAAAGAGCTCGATGAGCTGCTTGCCAAATATGACGCGTTTTATTTAGGCGATACGAGTGAAAAAACGATTTACTTGACGTTTGACAACGGCTATGAAAACGGCTATACGGCGCAAATTTTGGACATCTTGAAAGAAAAACATGTGCCGGCCGCCTTTTTTGTCACCGGCCATTATTTGCAAACAGCGCCCGATTTAGTCAAACGGATGGCGGCGGAAGGGCATATCATCGGCAACCATTCGTGGCATCATCCCGATTTAACAACTGAAAGCGATGAGCAGGTGCGCGAAGAGCTGGAAAAAGTCAAGGAAAAGACAGAAGAGTTGACCGGACAAAAAGGGATGATGTACCTTCGCCCGCCGCGCGGCATTTTCAGCGAACGGACGTTATCTCTCGCCCGCGAGCTCGGCTATTACCACGTCTTTTGGTCGCTGGCGTTCGTTGACTGGCAAACCGACCGCCAGCGCGGCTGGCAATATGCTTACGACCAAATCATGAAACAAATCCATCCGGGGGCGATTTTGCTGCTGCACTCCGTGTCCAAAGACAACGCCGACGCGCTGCCGAACGTGATCGACGACTTGCGCAAACAAGGGTATACGTTTGCCAGCTTAGATGAATTGATGGCGAAAAAGATGGGACTCCATCCGTGGCTGTTTCGCCCATAAGCCGCTTTCATCACTTGAGCACAAAAGCGGTACGAAACGTTGTGTGTTGGACCATTCGAAAACCCGCCTCGTTCTGTCAACTGAACCATATGCCGCTGCCTCGTCCTGCCAACAAGTTGGTTCGACGGGGCGTTTTTCGTTATAATAGGGGCACGGACAAATGAGAAAGGTGAGAACGATGTGGAAACGAACGATCACTGTGCCGGCGCCGTACGATTTCGCACACGCCCTTGAGCGGCTTTCGCTCGACCCGCTGTTGGCCGTGGATCGGGAACGGCAGCGCATCACCGTGCCGCTCGCCCTCGACGGCTGTTTCGTGCCCGTAACGGTGGAAGGCGTCGGCACAAAAGATGACCCGAGATTTGTCGTTTCAGCTCCTTTTCCCGAGCGGCAAGACGAGGTGATGGAGCGGATTTCGCATCTGTTTCAATGGCGGACGCCGCTCGGGCCCATTTACGAGCATTTCCGCCGCACTGACCTGGCGCCGCTGTTTGCCGAGTATGAAGGAATGCCGCTTGTGCTCGATTTTGATCTATATTTTTGCCTCATCAAATGTTTGATCCATCAGCAACTTCATCTCAAAGTCGGCTATCGGCTGACGGAGCGGTTTGTGAAAACGTTCGGAACAGAAGTGGATGGCGTTTGGTTTTACCCGCGCCCGGAAGAAGTGGCCGCCCGTTCGTACGAGGATGTGCGCGCCTTGCAGCTGAGCGGGCGGAAAGCGGAATATATCGTCGATGTGTCGCGTCTCATCGCTGACGGAAAGCTGCGGCTTGATGAACTTAAGCAGATGGAAGACGGCGAGGTGATGGAGCGGCTGACGGCCGTGCGCGGCATCGGCCCGTGGACGGTGCAAAATTTCCTCCTCTTCGGCCTCGGCCGTCCAAACGTCTTCCCGCCGGCGGATATCGGCTTGCAGCGGGCGGTTGAAAAACAATTCGGGCTCCAAAAGCGGCCGACCGCAAAAGAGATGGCGGCGCTCGGCGAGCGGTGGAAGCCGTACGCTAGCTATGCGGCGCTTTATTTATGGCGAAGCATTGAATGAGAGGGACCGATATGGCAAAGCAACAAACGAACATCAAAATCAAAAAAGGCGACCAATTTCCCGTGACGATTCAACGGATCGGCATTAACGGCGAAGGGGTCGGCTATTTCCAAAAACAAGTCGTCTTCGTCCCCGGCGCGTTGCCGGGGGAAGAAGTCGTCGTCGAAGCGACGAACATTCACCCAACCTACGCCGAGGCGAAAATCAAACGAATCCGCAAGCGTTCACCCAGCCGGGTGGCGCCGCCATGCCCGCTCTATGATCAGTGCGGCGGCTGCCAGCTCCAGCACTTATCGTACGAAGCGCAGCTTGAAGCCAAACGCGACATCGTCATCCAAGCATTGCGCCGCCACGCCCGCCGCCTCGATGTCGACAAACTCGACATCCGCCCGACGATCGGCATGGCCGACCCGTGGCATTACCGAAACAAAAGCCAGTTTCAAGTTGGAATGAAGGAAGGGAAGGTGCTCGCCGGGCTGTACGGCCTCAACTCCCACCGGCTCGTCGACCTATCGGAATGCCGCATCCAGCATCCGCAAACGACGCGCGTGACGAACATCGTGAAGACGATTTTGCAAGACTTGCGCATCCCGATTTACAACGAGCGGACGAGAACGGGCGTCGTGCGGACGATCGTCGTCCGCGTCGGCTTCCATACGGGCGACATTCAGCTTGTGCTGGTGACGGCGACAAAAGACATTCCGCGCAAAGAGTTGTTGATCGAGGAAATCCACCGCCGCCTTCCGGAAGTGAAATCAATCGTGCAAAACATCAACGGTGAAAAAACGTCGCTCATTTTTGGCAACGAAACCGAAGTGCTCGCCGGCGACGAATACATTCAAGAAACGCTCGGCGACTTGTCATTTGAACTGTCGGCGCGCGCCTTTTTCCAGCTCAACCCGATCCAAACGGTCAAGCTGTACGACGAAGTGAAAAAAGCGGCCGCCCTCACCGGAACGGAGCGGCTCGTTGACGCCTACTGCGGCGTCGGCACGATCGGGCTGTGGCTCGCCCGCGATGCGAAAGAAGTGCGCGGCATGGACACGATCCCCGAAGCGATTGAAGACGCCAAGAAAAACGCGGACAAACATGGCTTTACGAACACGCACTACGTCGTCGGCAAAGCGGAATACTGGCTGCCCAAATGGGTGAACGAAGGCTGGAGACCGGACGTCATCATCGTCGACCCGCCCCGCGTCGGCTGCGACCGGGCGCTGCTTGAAACGATTCTGCGCTTCCGCCCGCAGAAGGTCGTTTACGTCTCGTGCAACCCATCCAGCCTCGCCCGCGACCTCGACGCCTTGGCGGCACAATACCGCGTCGACTACATCCAGCCGGTCGACATGTTTCCGCATACGGCGCACGTTGAGGCGGTGGCGAAGCTGGTGTTGGAAATGTAAACATGAAGTAAACTTGTTCCGCTCCTTAGGAATGATTCACAGCAGACAAGAAAGTCATATATTTTTTGAACCGATTGAAACTGATGGCTTATTGTAAAAAACGCACGTAGCAAAGCGCCTTTTCCTGTCAAGGAAAGGCGTTTTTTCTGTTTGCTGGTGGGAAAGGCGGAGGTTTGCCGCATATTGTAGGTGAAAGGGAAAGAAAGCTCGATGATTATATCGCAAGCGGAGACCGCCATTTGACGAGGTATAATGCCGTTGGCGCTGATTTGAATCGCGATCATGTAAATAAACAATATCCGGAGACAAAGGCGCTACATAACAACGTGCTCCGCAAATATCACATCGATTATATGATCGACTTGCACCATCAAGGGGCAAACAGTGAACGGGACGGCAAGTTAGTATCCGGCTCTATTCTTTATCCAACTTCTCCTAATGCAGATGAAGAAGTTGTTTACCGTTCCAAACAATTAGGGGCTGTAATTTTTGATGCCATCGAGCCGACAGGATGGGGGCATCTTGGAAAATATGTTGGCGGCTCATCAGAGGCCATTGGCCGAAATGGCATTGCAGTTGAATATGGAATTTCGACATTGCTATTTGAGATGCGTGGGATGTCAGACCATTACATTGGTAGCTATGTTATTGGACAAAAAAGCAACGGTTATTTAATTCGACAAACGGTTGTCGCTTTGGATGCGGCAGTTAGGGCAATCGCTGACGGCTCGATTCATGAAAAAGATGTTTCTTTTTGGGACACCCTGCCTTATCAAGAGCGGAGATCTGAACAGTAGACTAGCGGTTATAACGCCGTTTTACGAAGTGTTTAAATCCATGGTCGACCGCGCCATTCGTGGGATTGATCCGGCGCTAGATGACGCCATTCCGGAAACTGACAATCCGATTAGCAGTCCGACGACAAGAGATGATGGACATTTTTATTTTGTATTCCGAATGAATAAATGATTTGGTCAAACTGACAGTCATTTTCCTGATGATTGTCAGTTTTTTTATCAATGTTATCAACTTTCCATGACAATTCTACGTTGGTGAGTGGTGATTTTCATGCCCGGGTCGAGGGCAAAACGGAGCCCATGGATCTTTCTGTGAACATGCGTCGCCTTGATCCATCATTTTCGTGTCGGGGTGGGGAAGGCTTGCTCATGAATGTTTTTACAACCTTATCAAACAAAAAATACGCCTCGAGTTGTAGCCAAAATATATCTTCGGAACATGATGGAAGGAAGGGAATGTGCGGTACGATAGAAAGCGAAGGGAGGCGAAAGGATGGCAAAAAAGATTGGACTGTTCGTTGCCGGCGCGGTGGCGCTGCTTGTTTTGCTGTTTCATCTTGGGCCGCTTGTCGGGCTCGCGATCACGCTGGCGGTATTGTACTATGCGTTCAAGAAATGGTTGAAAGCCCCGTCGACATTGGGGAAAGTGGTGTGGGCGCTCATTGGCTGTGCGGCGTTGGTGGCCAGCGCTTGGAATGTGCCGGCGCTTATCGCGCTTGTCGCGGCGTATGTGCTGTATGTTGTGTATCGGAAATGGAACGGAGTGAAAGATGAGCGCATCGTTCCAGAAGCAGACGACCCGTTTGTCAACTTTGAAAAACAATGGGCGGAGCTGCAGAAGCATTATTAAATGATGGAAAGGGAGCGGATCAACGGTGAGTGTATTCTCTCGCTTGAAAACGATCATTGAAGCCGATGTTCATGAATGGCTTGACGAAAAAGAAAAGAAAAACCCGATCGCGCTTCTCAATCACTATTTGCGCCAATGTGAACAGGAAGTCGAGCGGGTGCGGCAGCTGCTTGAGCGCCAGTATGCGCTGAAAGAGCAATTTGCCCGCGAACATCGCGAAGCCGAACAGATGGCGGAAAAACGAAGCAAGCAGGCGGAGGTGGCGGCGCAAGCGCGGTGCATGGAGAATGTGCGAGGTCGAACGCGATTCATTTTTGGATCAGGAATAGCTGCTCTGTGAACGTGAAAACCGCTCCGTTTGCTCGGCGTAAAGCGAAGACCAAGAAGAATGATAAAACGGGAGCGGTTTTCGTTTGCGGTGGATCGGGACATTTGGGTTGATCGGCGAAAGAGGAGTTACGCTTGCTTGGCCAATTGGCGAAGTTTTCGGTCGTGATGGAGCACCTTCGTGGTCAACACTTCGACCGAGGTTTGCGTGTCTGTCAGTTCTTCTTCTAAGCGGTCGATTCGCTCATTCAGTTGTTGGTTTATCTGATGCATTTCTTCGCGAAGGGCGTCGATTTTGGCCTCAAGCCGAGTTTCAACAGCGTGGATTTCCGACCGCAGCTGCTGCCCCATTTCTTGCATCTCGCTGCGGAGTTGTTGCCCCATTTCTTGCATCTCATTGCGCAGCTGTTGTCCCATTTCCTGCATCTCGCCGCGGAGTCGTTGCTCCATTGTTTGCATTTCATGGTGAAGTCGCTGTTCCATCGTTTGCATTTCATGATGCAGTCGTTGCTCCATTTCCTGCATTTTCGAGCTGATTTTGTCGGAATGTTGTTCGAGCGCGTGGAGCACGGCTTGAATGATCGTGTTCTCTTCCATTTGTTTCACCTCCTTATGGCCATTATAGGAGAAACGGAACGGGAAGGAAAGAGAAAAGATGGTGGTTTTCGTCGAAGGAAGGCAAGCGGTTTTGGTTGAAGACAGCACGTTTTCGATTTATGATGCCGGCTGTCTTGCTGTACAATAAAACGTAAAAGAACAGGCGTTGGCCGCAAAGGAGATGACGATGTTGGACGCAGGATGGAAGTTCGACAACAGTTATGCAAGGCTGCCGGAGCGCTTTTTCAGCCGTGTTCTCCCCACGCCGGTGCGCGCGCCGAAGCTCGCGGTGTTGAATCGTCCGCTGGCCGCGGAGCTTGGGTTGAATGAGGAAGCGTTGCGAAGCGAAGAGGGAGTGGCGGTGTTCGCCGGAAACCAAATTCCGAACGGGGCGGAGCCGCTGGCGCAGGCGTATGCGGGGCATCAGTTCGGGTACTTTACGATGCTTGGCGATGGACGGGCGGTGCTGCTTGGCGAGCACATCACGCCAAGCGGGGAGCGGGTGGACATTCAGCTGAAAGGTTCGGGCCGGACGCCGTATTCGCGCGGCGGCGACGGACGGGCGGCGCTTGGGCCGATGCTGCGGGAGTACATCGTGAGCGAGGCGATGCACGCGCTTGGCATCCCGACGACGCGAAGTCTGGCGGTCGTCACAACGGGAGAGACGATTGTGAGGGAGACGGAATTGCCTGGGGCGGTGTTGGCCCGCGTCGCCTCAAGCCATTTGCGCGTCGGGACGTTCCAATACGCGGTGCAATGGGGAACGGCCGAGGAGCTGCGCGCGTTGGCCGATTATGCGCTTGAGCGGCATTTTCCCGGGGGTGAGGAGACGGAGAACCGCTATTTGTTTTTGCTCGAACAAGTCATCGCACGGCAAGCGGCATTGATCGCGAAATGGCAGCTTGTCGGGTTCGTCCACGGGGTGATGAACACCGACAATATGACGATCAGCGGGGAAACGATCGACTACGGGCCGTGTGCATTCATGGATACGTATGACCCCGCGACGGTGTTCAGCTCGATTGATACGCAAGGACGGTATGCATACGGAAACCAGCCGTATATCGGGGGCTGGAATTTAGCAAGGTTTGCGGAAAGCTTGTTGCCGCTGTTCGATGCCGATGAAGACAAAGCGATTGCGCTTGCTCAAGAGGCGCTTGATGAGTATCCGAAGCAGTACCATCGCCATTGGCTTTCCGGAATGCGGGCGAAGCTCGGCCTTGCCGAGGAGCAGGAAGGGGATCAGGAGCTGATTGCGGATTTATTGCGGCTGATGGAGCTGCATCGCGCTGATTATACGAACACGTTCCGGGCGTTGACGTTAGGCGAGTATACGGGAATGACGCTCTTTGACGCTTCGGAGTTCCGCGAGTGGCATGAGCGCTGGCAAACAAGGCTCAGCCAAGAATCGGCGTCAAGGGAAGAAGCGTATGAGCGGATGCGCCGCCATAATCCGGCGGTCATTCCGCGCAACCATCGGGTTGAAGAGGCGTTGGCCGCCGCGGTCAACGGCGGCGATTACAGCGTGATGAATCGTCTCCTTCAAGCTCTTTCCGACCCGTACGCCTACTCGCCGGAGCAAGAGAAATACGCGGAACTGCCGCCGCCGTCCGACCGCCCGTATCGGACGTTTTGCGGGACGTGATGAAGGAGGGCTTTACGGCCATACCCGTCAAGTTAGCGGTATAAAATTTTTTAGGATGATACGCATGTTCGAAAAATCAATCAAAGGATGAAGAGAAAACCAAATGCTGGGCATGCCAAACAACCCTCAAGAAGAGGGTTGTTTGGCATTTATATCCATAACCCACACTACCATATCCCCAAAAAATAATCCTTTCCAACGCTGATTTTCGTTAGAAAGGATACCATGTTTTTGGCGCTGAAAAAAGATCAATTTCTTAACTTGATGGCTATGGTTAGCCGCCCTCTCCTACTCGATGGATGTCTGCCTTTGATGATGTTGCCTATTCCCCAGTGCACAATCGAATCCTTTCTGTGCGGCATCGCGTCAGCGATTGGAAAGCAATGTTTTCAAACAGAAGCGTTTCATGCAACACAATTTAGGACGATGATGTATTTCAGCGCTATGCCATTGAAATGGTCATACGTTATCATTAAAATTTGGAGCATAAGAATTCAAAGTACAATGAGGTGAATGGTATGCCTTCTCTTCCGGAAGAGTTGAAAGATCTAGAATCCAAACTGCAACATACATTAAGAAAATTAGAGTCAATTCAAAAAGCGTTGGATGAATCGACGATTGTTGTGATTACCGACCAGACGGGAAAAATTACATATGTGAATGAGGCTTTCTGCCGCATCTCACAATATAGCCGTGAGGAACTGATTGGAAACACCCATCGCATTGTTAATTCAGGATACCATAGCCGAGAATTTTTTAAACATATGTGGAAAACCATCGGGACAGGGAAGATATGGAGGGGAGAGATCAAAAATAAAGCGAAAGACGGGAGTTACTACTGGGTTCAGTCTACCATTGTCCCCTTTTTGGATGAACGAGGAAAGCCGTATCAATACGTGTCGATTCGAACGGATATTACCCGTTTGAAACAGTATGAAGAGCAAATCAAATATATGGCCAACCATGATGATTTGACGGGCCTTCCCAATCGCCGTTTTTTAAGAGAGCAGTTTTCTAAATTGCTGAAAGAGACGAAAGAGGAGGAACGACTGCTGGCCGTTTATTTTATTGATTTAGCGCGGTTTAAAAACATTAATGATTCATTGGGGCATTCGGTGGGAGACGAAGTGTTGAAACAAATGGCTGCTCGTTTTCGAACAGTATTAGATCAAAAGCTGTTTTTGACTCGCGTGGGCGGTGATGAGTTTGTCGCTGTGGCGCCGCGGGTGAATTATCAGTCTATCCTTGCGTATGTGCGGACAATCCAACAAATGTTGGCCCGACCATTGGAGATTGAAGGAAGAGAGTTTATTCTCTCCGCCAATATCGGAATCAGCGTTTTTCCTTTTGATGGAGAAGATTTAGACACGTTGCTCAGCCATGCGGACATGGCCCTGTATCATGCGAAAGAGGAAGGAAAATTTTATCAATTTTATCATCGAACGATCAATCAGCGCTTAATTAGGGAAACGATATTAGAAAGCCATTTGCATCGTGCTATCGAAAGAGATGAATTTATTCTGTATTATCAGCCGCAGTACGATTTGTTCACTGGGGAACTGATTCGCCTAGAAGCGCTGATTCGTTGGTATAATTCAGAGCTTGGATGGATCCGCCCGGATCAGTTTATTCCTTTAGCTGAAAAAATAGGATTGATGCCAAAACTCGATGAGTGGGTGCTGTCTACGGCATGCCGGCACAGGAAAATGTGGAAACAAAGAGGGGGGGTCGAAGCGGATTTATCCATCAACCTGTCTGCTTCCCATTTCCAAATACCAGGCATGGCTAAACGGCTCCTTTCCATTATTGAAAGCAATGGAGATGATCCATGTCGATGGGAATTTGAAGTGACTGAACATATTATGATGCAAGATAGTGCGGTCGTGTACGAAAACATAAGCCAGTTAAAAGAGGCAGGCGTTAAACTGGCGATTGATGATTTTGGCGTAGGATATAGTTCATTAGGATATATAAAGAAGTTAAAAGTGGACCGTTTAAAAATCGATCGTTCGTTTATCAAAAACTTACCGCAATCCGCTGATGACCAAGCCATTGTGGCTGCTGTGATCACGATGGCTCGTCAATTGGCGATTGATATCATTGCGGAAGGAATTGAGAATGAAACACAAATTCAACTATTGAAAGAAATGGGATGTAAAGGAGGGCAAGGGTATTTTTGGAGTCCGCCTATATCGGAAACGGAGATTGAATTATTGTTGCATGGCGCTGAGTGAATCGTTCAAAACAGCCATATAAGTTGTTTCGCCATGCACCGGTATAGCGGAAAAACGAATGAAAGATGGGGAAAGGAGTTGACTGGATGGAAACGCTCAGACAACGGTTGCGATCCATAGACCAAAAAAGCTATAAGGCGTATAAAGCGATCGAAGGCACGCATCAGTTCCCAACCTTTACGCTCACGATCGACCATGTGCAAGGTGATCCGTTTGCCGAACCGTCCAAGGTGCGGGTGATCATGCCGCGGGCGAAAACGGCGTTGGCAGCGGAGTGGACGAATACGAAACCGCGGCGCATCCGCTGTGAAGATGTGCTGGCGCGCCGCGTCTATCATGAATTGCGGCAATGGCCGCTGCGGGCGCGTGGATCGGGAAAAAGCGGGCTCGTCTTGATCGATGCACCGGAGCAGAAGGTGCTCGAGCGGACAGCAGTGCAAGTGACGGACGAGACGGTCACTGTCTGTTTGTCGGTCGGGTTGCCGGCGAACGGGCGGCGCATTTTGGCGAAAGAAGCCGAGGCCATCTTTTTCGAGCAAATTCCATCCGTCATCGAGCGGGCGGTGTACGGCCTTCGGGAGGAGGATATTCGTGCGGCAGTCGAGCTTGCCGATCAGCAGCACGCCATTCGCCGCTATTTGCGTGAACACGGATTGGTGGCGTTTGTCGCGAACGGTGCGGTTTTGCCGCGGGAGAGCGGAGTGAGCGACAAGCCGCTGCAACGTGGAGCGGTGCCGTTTCAAAGTCCGCCAGAGCTGGAGATTGCGATCCCCGTTCCGCATCGCGCTGAACCGATCAAAGGCATGGGCATCCGAAAAGGCATTACGCTGATTGTCGGCGGCGGCTACCACGGCAAATCGACGCTGCTGCAGGCGCTGGAGCACGGCGTGTATGATCATGTCGCCGGCGACGGGCGGGAGTTTGTCATCACGGACAGCGGGGCGGTGAAAATTCGCGCCGAAGACGGCCGGAGCGTCGCCAGTGTTGACATTTCCCCGCTCATTGGCACGCTGCCGTATGGAAAAGAGACGAAACAGTTTTCGACGGAAAACGCGAGCGGCAGCACCTCACAGGCCGCGAGCATGATCGAAATGATTGAAGCGGGGGCATCGGCGTTTTTGATTGATGAAGATACGAGCGCGACGAATTTGCTCGTCCGCGATGCACGCATGCAGGCGCTTGTGGCGAAAGATGCCGAACCAATCACGCCGTATATCGACAAGGCGCGTCAACTATTTCGCGATTACGGCATTTCGACCGTTCTTGTCGTCGGCGGATTGGGGGATTACTTGGATATCGCGGATTGCGTGATCAAAATGGAGCAGTACGTCCCGTTTGATGTGACGGCAGAGGCAAAACAAATCGCCTTGCAGATGCCGTCGGGACGGAAAGCGGAAGGCGGCGAGTCGTTCGGCTGCATTCATGAGCGCATTCCGCTGCCTGGGAGTTTAAACAGCCAAAAAGGAAAAAAAGAAAAAGCGGTCGCGCGCGGACGGCACGTCATTCAATACGGGCAAACCGATCTATTGCTTTATGCGCTTGAGCAGCTGGTCGATGACAGCCAAACGCGGGCGATTGTCGCGGCGCTGCTGTATATGGAACGAAAAGGATGGTTCGACGGAAAGAAAACCGTCCGCCAACTGCTCGATGCGATCGAAGAACAATGGGATCGCCAAGGCTTGGGCTCCGTTTCGTTCCGAAAAGGGCATCCGGGTGAACTTGCCCGCCCGCGCCGATTCGAGCTGGCGGCGGCGCTCAATCGGCTGCGGACGCTCCGTTGCCGCCAACGCTGAACCATTGCGGGCGGAAGCGGATTGAACCCGCTTTCGCTTTTCGTTTCCGTTGATTTTGTCTAGCGTCCTCTTTCGATTATCGTTATAATTATGTTTATCAGTGCAATGAAACGGCTGGCGGCGGAGAGGCCGCGGTTTGGCTGAAGGGGGATCGAGGCATGGGCAAATCAAAAGGTTCGATTGAATCGGAAATCAGCAAAGCATTGACAAAATGGGAAAAAGATTTTCTTGGCCGCGGTTCGGTATCGGTGAAAACCGATATTTTGCGCGATATGATCATCGTTTCGTTGCACGGCATCCTGACGCCCGCCGAGTACGCGCTTTGCGAATCAAAAGAAGGAATGTTATCGGTGAAGCGGTCGCGGACGAGTTTAGTGGAGTCTGGAGCCGATGACTTGAAAGAAATGATTTTTGAAATCACCGGCGAGAAGGTGAAGAGCTTCCATACGGATTTAAGCACCCGGACGGGCGAGCGGATTATCGTCTTCAAGCTGTTCAACGATTTAGAAAAGCAGCTGACGGGCTAAATGTTCGCCCGCATCGCCATAAAACGGCGCTCCGGACGAAGAAGGCATTTTTTATAAAGTTATTGTATAATTGAAACAACTTTTGTATAGTAAGTATAGGATAAACATAAAGGACAGCATGTCGGGAGCCCTTCAAAAAACTTACGCCAGTGTAAGTTCGTTGAAGGGAAACCGACCGGTGTCTGTTGCACAGCGGGAGATCTTCAAACAATCGCCTCACGATTGGTTGAAGGTAAACCGGCTATGGCAATCGATAGGCAATGGTGCGGACTTTTTGGTCGCGTTGCCTGATTGACATAGCCGGTTTTTTCTTTTTTCTCCCGAACGAAGACAAAGGACGAGGGGAGGAGAATGTGATGGCACAATGGTTCATATGGGGATGGCTCGCCGCAGTGGCCATCGTTTTCATCAGCGCAGCCGCATGGCTGCATCCGCGCATGCCGGAGCGGTATGTGCATGTGCACGTCTGGCTGTTGCTTCTTCCGGGAGCGGCGGCTGCCGCCGGATGGATCGGCGCCGGCAACGCAGAGGCCGGGCCGTGGCGGTTTGATGCGGTCAGTTGGTTGGTGGCCGCCTATATTTCACTTCTCAGTTGGGCGATTCAACGGTTTGCCGTTCGCTATTTGCATGGCGACCGCGCTTACCGGCGCTATTTTTCCTTGTTGACGTGGACGGTGTCGGCCGCTTCTCTGACATGGGCAAGCGGCGACATGCGCCTCGTTGCCGTCTGCTGGGGTCTTCCATTGATGGGCCTTGTGGCGTTAACGGCATTGAAAAAAGAATGGAGGCCGGCGCAGTTTGTCGCCCGGCAAATGGCGGTCGTGTTCAGCCTGAGTTGGCTGGCCGTCGTCATCGCTGCCGTCTGGCTCGGAACGGCGGCCGGCGAATGGCAGCTTGCTTCTGCGCTGTCGGCGGAGCGCCTTGCCCGCCTAGACGCCTGGGAGAAGGCGGTGATGAACGGACTGCTTATTTTGGCCGCCATTATCCCGGCTGGACAATGGCCGTTCCATCGTTGGCTGATGGAATCGGCGGTGACGCCTACGCCGGTGTCGGCGGTGATGCATGCGGGGCTCGTCAATGCCGGCGGGCTGTTGCTTTGGCGCTTTTCCCCGCTTTTTCACGAAACATGGGCGCATGTGGCGCTGTTTCTGATCGCTTTTGCCTCGATTTTGATTGGCACGGGCATCAGCTTAGTTCACGTCGACTATAAGCGCCAGCTTGTCGGTTCGACGATGGCGCAAATGGGTGTCATGCTTGTGCAATGCGCCCTGGGCGCTTACGGGGCCGCAGTAGTGCATTTAGTGCTGCACGGGTTGTTTAAAGCGACGCTCTTTTTGCAGTCCGGGTCCGTCGTGCCGCGAGTCGGTCGGGCAGGATTGCGAAAAACAGGCAGTTCGTGGCCGGGCGGCATCATCCTCGGCGTGCTGCTTGGGTGGGCGTTTTGGCAGGCGGCTCCGCACGAACCGGCCCGCCTGCTGAGCGCGCTTTTGCTTGGGGCCTCGGCGGCGGTCGCTTGGGGACGGCTAGCCGATTTCCGCGAAGGCCGCTGGATGGGCCTGGCGGCGGTGGCTGTGTTGGCGTTTGGTTCGGAAACGGTGCGCCATCAGTTTTTGACGCTGCTCGGCCAGGGGGAAGCGACGGTTTTTGTGCCGCCTGCCGCGTTTGAATGGACAGTAGGCGTCTTGTTTGCGATGGCGGCATTGACCGCTGCCTGGCTGGCAAACCGGCGCACATCGGCGCTTGCCGTTCGGGTGTATATGCATCTCGTTCATCTCGGGGAGCCGCGCCCAGCGGCTATGGAGGCGCATCCCCGTTATTTGGCATCCTATCTGAAGGAGGGAATGGCTCATGAGTAAAAGTGCAATGCCGCTTGAACGGCTAACGGGGGAATCGAAGCCCACCGGCGCAGAAGCCCGCCCGCTTGCTATGCTTGTCAGCGAAGCGGCAAAGGCGGTTGCGCCGCTTTGGCCGATTTCCGCCTTTATCGCCCGCCATCCGTGGATGGGGCTTGAAGAGCAGACGTTTGCCGACGCAGCCGACCGCCTGCAGCAGGCGCATGGAATTGATTTGTATCCGCCGATGGCGGTTTTCCATGCGGCGATGGCAAAAGGGGAGATTGACCTTGTATTCGTCGAGCGGCGGCTGCAGCGTTGGCTTGACAACAAGCCGCTCCCGGTGCGGCGCCAAGAAGCAGAGCGAATGTGCCGCGCCCTCCTTTGGAATGAGACGGTGCCCAACGAGGCGCTTCGTCTGCCGGAACTGGCGGAGCTGGCGCATGCGGCGGCATGGCGTCCGGCGGCTGTTCGGACGGCGGGCGCCGCGTTGCACGGCGTAAGCCAACGCCTTGACCAACAAACCGTCAAATGGTGCAAACTGTTTTATGGTTCGAACACGGCGCCATGGGCGCTTCCACATCGTGAGCTGGGGTTTTACGGATCATGGCGCCGGCTCATCGCCGCCGACCCGGCGCTCTCGAAAGAGGAACGGAAGCGGCTTGCCGATTGGCCGCACGACGGGGAAGAGGCGCTGCGTCAAGCGTTGATGAAGCTTGGCGTACAGGAGGAAGAGACCGCCGCTTACTTGGAGGCGCATTTGTTGGCGTTGCCCGGCTGGGCTGGCATGGTTGTATGGCAGTCGCGCCGGACGGGCGACGAATTGCGGGGATTGATTGACTATTTGGCGGTCCGTCTGTCGCTTGAATGGACGCTTGTGGCGCCATATTTGCCGCTTGAACGGGAGGATCATGCGGACATCGGCGCTGCTCTTTCACTGTTGGCCGCTTGGCTGCATTGGGGAGGGATGACGCTGGAAGACTGGCGGAACCTGTCCGGCAAAGAGCAGCGCGCCCGGTTGGCGTTTATCGATCGGTTTTGGCGAATTGACCGGTGTCATCTTTGGCTTGAAGCGTGGGAAGATACGTATGAAGCGAAATTGAAAGAAGCGGTATTGGCGCATCAGCCGATGGATGAGACGAAGAAGGCGGCAGCGCAGCTATTGTTTTGCATTGATGTGCGCTCCGAGCCGTTCCGCCGTCATGTAGAGGCGGTCGGCCCGTTTGAAACGTACGGTTGCGCTGGCTTTTTCGGCTTGCCGATCCAAACGCGCGCACTTGACAGCGATGACGCTCACCCGTCATGCCCGGCGATCGTCGCGCCGCAACATGAAATCAACGAAACCGCCGCTTTGGAAGCGGCGCGTCCGTACCGTCGCCGGCGCGATGCATTCCGCTTTGTCGGCCAGACGTTTAAAAAGATCAAACAGCATATGTTGGCCGGCTTATTGCTTCCGGAAATGAGCGGACCATGGCTCGGCCTTCATACCTTCGCCCGCAGCGCCGCGCCGGCTTGGGCTGGCCGGGTCGTCCGCCAGGCGGAAGCGGCAGCCGAACATAAGCCGAAGACGGACTTGTCGCTCCACCGCCATGGAAAGGATGAATCGTCTGGACTGCCGATCGGCTTTACAACCGAGGAACAAGTGCAATACGTGAAGCAGCTGCTCGTCAACATTGGCTTGACGTCTTCGTTCGCTCCGCTTGTGGTTGTTTGCGGCCATGAAAGCGAGACGGCCAACAACCCGTACGCTTCGGCGCTCGATTGCGGGGCGTGCGGCGGTGCGGCCGGGGCGTTCAACGCCCGCGTATTCGCCGCGTTGGCCAACTTGCCGGAAGTGCGCGCTGGACTGGCGGCTGAAGGGATCAACATTCCGGATGAAACGGTGTTTGTCGCTGCGGAACATATTACGACCGTCGATGAAGTCCGCTGGCTTGATGTGCCGCCGTTGCCCGCAGCGGCTGAGGCGGCGTTTCGACAGCTGAAGCAGGCGCTTGGCGAAGCGAGCCGCCGTGCGAACGCTGAGCGGATGGCAAAGCTCCCCCATGTCGGACAGACGCCGCGCGATCCGGTGGCGGAAGCGCAACGGCGCGCCGTTGATTGGAGCGAGATCCGTCCAGAATGGGGATTGGCCCGGAACGCTGCGTTCTTGATCGGCCGCCGCAAGTTGACAAAAGGAAAGGACTTAAACGGCCGGGTGTTTTTGCATAGCTACGATTGGCGCGAAGATCCGACCGGTGAGGCGCTCGCCGGCATTATCGCCGGGCCGGCGACCGTCGGACAATGGATTAACTTGCAATATTACGCTTCAACAGTCGCACCGCACTACTACGGGAGCGGCGATAAAACGACCCAGACGGTGACCGGCGGCATCGGCGTCATGCAAGGGAACGGGAGCGACTTGTTAGCCGGCTTGCCATGGCAGTCGGTCGCCGCGTCCGATCGCGAACTGTTTCATGCTCCGCTTCGGTTGCTTGTCATCATCGAAGCGCCGTCCTATTATATCGAGCAGCTGCTCGACAGAAATGAAGAGTTTCGTCGCAAAGTGCAAAACGGTTGGCTCCGTCTCGCCTCGATTGACCCAGACAGCGGGGCGTGGGTAAACTGGGAGGCAGGCCGTCTTGCGTCAATGCAGCAACACTAAAAAGCAACGATTTGCCGCTTGCCGAGTTTGCTTGGCGGGCGGCTTTTTTTGCTGCCTGCCAAACGAGGCAGGGAAAATGGATGTACGCCGCGAAACAAGATAATAGTTGGTATAACAGCAACAAGAAAGACGAGGAAAGAGGGAAAGCGGATGAAAACGCAGTTTATCGCCGGACATGCGCGGCTGCCGGCCGGAATGGCGGCCAAAAGCCTTTACGATACGCTGACGATTACGGCGGAAATTGATAAAAAGTACGGGGTGATCGTGGAGGCATCATGCACACTGGCTACTGAACACGGGCGCGATTATGTCGCCCGGCTGCTGCGCGGCCATTCACTGCGCGACGGCATTGACGAGCTGTTGGCGGAGCTTGACGAAGGGTATTTAGGGAAAGCCCATTCTGCTCTGTGCGCGGCGCTGAAAGATTTGTACAAACAATATTGCAAAATGGAGGAGAAAGAGCCATAAGCCGCTGCCCCCTCATCGGTTGATGGGGGGCAGCGGCGTTTTGGTGCGGGTCAGCGGTTTGGCCCCCCATGATTTCGTTCGTGATTCAGTTTTCAGCTGGCCGCCATGCCGGCAGCGTTTTGCGCAACGGTTTGTCTTGGCGGTAACCGAGCACATATTCGGCCTGCATGATCGTATGAATTTCCCGTGTTCCTTCGTAAATGACCGGCGCTTTCGAATTGCGCAAGTAGCGCTCGACCGGATATTCGTTCGAGTAGCCGTAGGCGCCGTGGATTTGGACCGCATCGTCAGCCGCTTTGTTGGCGTAATCGCAGGCGATCCATTTGGCGAGCGATGTTTCCCGCGTGCAGCGGCGGCCTTCGTTTTTCAAAAAGCCGACTTTGTACACGAGCAGGCGGCTGATTTGCAGGCCGGCTTCCATACGGGCGATCATTTGCTGGATGAGCTGATGGCGGCCGATTTCTTTGCCGAACGTTTTTCGTTCATGGCAGTATTTGACGCTGGCTTCCAAGCACGCCATAATGAGGCCGACGGCGCCGGCGGCGACGGTGAAACGGCCGTTGTCAAGCGCGGACATGGCGATTTTGAATCCTTCGCCTTCTTCCCCGAGCAAGTTTTCTTTCGGGACGCGGACGTTGTCGAAAAACAGCTCGCCAGTGTTTCCGGAACGAATGCCAAGCTTCCCTTTGATCGGGCGCGACGAAAAGCCGGGCATCGTCCGTTCGACGATAAAGGCGGAAATACCGCGATGTTTTTTCGATTTGTCCGTATAGGCGAACACAAGGAAGTGGTCAGCGATATCAGAGAGGGAAATCCACGTTTTTTGTCCGTTTAAAATATAGTCATCGCCATCGCGGACAGCGGTCGTCTGGATCGAAGCGACGTCCGAGCCGGCGTTTGGTTCAGTGAGGCCGAACGCGCCGATTTTTTCCCCGCGGGCTTGCGGGATAAGGTATTTTTGTTTTTGTTCCTCAGTTCCCCATTGCAAAAGAGTGAGGCTATTGAGTCCGGTGTGGACCGACACGGCGGTGCGAAACGCCGTATCGCCGCGCTCAAGCTCTTCGCAGACGATGGCGAGCGAGTTGTAGTCCATGCCCATGCCGCCGTATTCTTCCGGGATGCACACTCCCATTAAATTGAGCTCGGCGAGCCGTTTGAAAATGTTGCGGTCGAATTCGCCGCGTTCGTCCCATTCTTTGATATACGGCATGATCTCTTTGTCGACGAATTTGCGCACCGTTTGCCGGAGCATTTCTTGTTCCGGTGTAAAGTCGAAGTTCATCATCGTTTCCATCCCCCTATGCATCCGTTGTTGTGTAAAGGCGGTTGCCATTGCATGCCAGTGCACTGGCGGGCGTTCAGCCGGCCGTTTCCAGAAACTTTGTCTTCGCGTTGGTTATGGCGATTCGTTATCGTTGCCTTCGGCTTCTGGATCGTTTTGCCACCTGGTTTCGGCTTCGTTGTTATGTTCGCCGGCGAGCGGCGGCGGCAGCCGGTAGGAGACCGGTGTCCCAGACAGCTTGAGCGGGCTGGCGACAAGTTTCAGCGGACCGACGGTTGGGTGGTGCATGGTGACCGTCATATGACGCGCGTCGGTTTGCGGATGGCGAAACAGTTCGTCCATCGTTTGCACCGGGCCGCACGGGATCCCTTTTTCAGCGAGAAGGCGCTGCCATTCGGCGCGCGTCCGCCGCTTGATTTCTTCATTCAGCCGCCGGTTTAGTTCGTCCCGATGGGCGACGCGGCCTGGGTTTGTCTGAAAACGCGGGTCAGACCCGATCGAGCGGTCGGACAATAGCGAGCAAAGCGCCTGAAATTGCCGGTCATTGCCGACGGCGATGACGATCGGACCGTCGCTTGCCTCGTACGTTGAATACGGAACGATGTTCGGATGCTCATTGCCAAGCGGCTGCGGAATGTCACCTGACATTAAGTAGTTCGCCGCCACATTCACCAATGCACTGACAGCGCAGTCAAAGAGCGATAAATCAATTTTTTGTCCGCGCCCCGTTTTTTCACGAGCCAAAAGCGCCGCTTCGACGGCGATGGCCGCATACAACCCTGTAAACACGTCGGTGACGGCCACTCCCACTTTGAGCGGGCCGGTGTCCGCGGTGCCGTTGATGCTCATCCAGCCGCTCATCGCCTGAATGATGTAGTCGTAGCCGGGAAGCGAAGCGAGCGGACCGGTTTCGCCGAACCCGGTGATCGAGCAGTAGATGAGGCGCGGGTTGAGGCGGGACAGCGCTTCATAGTCAAGCCCCCATTTGTCCATCGTCCCGGTTTTGAAATTGTGGATGACGACATCGGCTGTCTCCGCCAGACGGCGAACGGTTTCCCGCCCTTGTTCTGTTTTTAGATCGACGGTTACACTTCGCTTGTTGCGGTTGACGGCCGTGTAGTAGGCGCTCATCCCATTTTGGAACGGCGGCCCCCAAAACCGGGTGTCGTCCGACCCGCCCGGCGCTTCGATTTTGATGACATCGGCCCCTAAATCGCCTAAAATCATCGTCGCATACGGGCCCGCCAATACGCGCGACAAGTCAAGGACGCGCACGCCATCAAGCGCTCCCGCCATTCGTTTCCCCCCTTTCCTGACATGCAAAAAGCCGGTTCCCAGGCAAGGTAAAGACAGGAACCGGCTTGAACGGACTGAGAAGGCATTCCGGCGCGGAAATGCCGTCAGGCCGCACAGTTCTTTTTCAATAATATGGAAGGCAAACATAGCGATGAATGCTGCCGTGACGGGTAGCGAAGTCAATGAACAGTGATGCCAGCCGTCTGATCTGCCGGGCGGTGAAGCGGGCAGGAGACGACTCGATACATTTATTATAAAATATTGTTTGATAATTGTAAATAATCTAACTTGTATAAAAAACATCCGCCAGCCTTAATCGGCTAGCGGAGGGAAGTAAAGATGCGCTTCGCTGCGTTGACGGCGTAGCGGCTGCCGCCGTCGTTTTCCACCCCTTCGATCAACAGGGCAAGCAACAGATCACGGCGGTCGGCCGGGTAGGCAACGAACAAACCATTTTCCTTTCCTTGTGTTCCTTTTTCCTGCTTCAGCTCGGCGGTCCCGGTTTTGCCGGCAAGCGGAATAGATTTGATGTAAGCATCATGAGCCGTTCCGTTCGGATCAGCGACAACACGGACTAAATCGCCGGCGACGATGGCGGCTGTCTGGCTGGAGATGACGCCTTGTTTCCAGACGGTTTTCGGTTGGCCTTTTTCGAGCACCGGTTGAAGCAAATCACCTCCCGTTACAAACGGGGTGTAGGCAGCGGCAAGGTGAAGAATGCTCATTTGCATTTCCCCTTGTCCATAGGCAGTATCGGCCAGTTGTGGTCCCGTTTTCAAGCTCCCGCTATTGGAAAAACGCGACGCCGGAATTGGGTACGGAAATGGTGGCTTTTCTCCAAACCCGAATGAGCGAAGGCCGGACTCCATCCGTTCCGGGCCGAGCTCGAGGCCGGCCATGGCAAAGTAGATATTATCAGAGTAAACAAGGGCTTTGGTCAGGTCGACGCGCTCCGGTCCATCGTGGACGCGGGTGATGAAATAGTTGCCCCATGAACGATCCGGCTGCCAACGTCGGCCGTGAATCGTTTTTGTTTCTTTTGGCGTGATGGCGCCTTGTTCAAGAGCGATGGCGGCAATAATTGGTTTGATGGCTGATCCCGGTGCATAGGTCGCAGCAAAGCGGTTAACGAGCGGGCGGAGCGGGTCATTTTGCCATTTTGCGTATTCCGATGATGAAAGGCCGAGCACGAACCGGTTTGGATCAAACGACGGGGAACTGACAAGTGCCAAAATTTCTCCCGTTTGCGGATGGATGGCCGCCGCTGTGCCGGCGCGACCTTTCATTTCGCGGTAAATGGCCTGCTGGACTTTGGCGTCAATCGTTACCGCAATCGTTTCGCCGTCTCTCGGCTTTGTTTCTGCGATGGTCACGGTCGATCCGTCCGCTTTTTCGATATAAAGGCGGGCTCCGTCATGGGCGCGCAGTCGCCCTTCCCAAAGCTCCTCAAGACCGCGTTTCCCAATCCGGGAGGTTGGCGAGTAGCCTTCATCTTTCTTTGCCTCCCATTCTTCTTTCGTGATCGTGCCCACATACCCGACTAAATGAGCGGCTGCTGCGCCAAGCGGATATTCCCGTTCGGGCGTTTCTTTAACGGCGACGGCTTGGATGCGGCGAGCTTCCTCAACCCGCTTATCAGTTTTCGACACCTTTTGAATCGGTACGAAATAATCGGGACGCACCCAAGGCGCGTTTAGCTTTTCTGTAATTATTTCGGGCGAAACGCCAAGCAGCGAGGCAAGCTTCTGTTTGATGGTTTCCGCATTGTCGCCCATTTGCCCTGGAATTACTCCGATCTCATATGCCGTACCGTTCATGGCAAGCGGCTGGCCGTTGCGGTCGATAATTTCTCCCCGTTTTCCCGGCGTGATGTTCAGCCGCACTTTGTCATTGGGGCCCAGCTGTGGGAAAATATAAGACGGATCCCACTTTATGCGCCATTGTTCTTTGTCATTGGATTGTTCTTTGACAAGCTTTGCCTCGTGGCGAAACTGCACGGGCCCGGCGACTGTGTCCATTTTTACGGAAAACGGCAAGGAGATTTCCGTTTTGTCACTGTCTTTTTTATCAGTTTGAACAGGGACTGGGGCAACGGATAAGTGAGACACCTGGATGTCGCCGTAAATTTTTTTATAGCGGTCAACAAATTGCTCTTTGCCGACTGTTTTTTTCGTTTCTTCTGAGAGCATGTCGTACATTTTCGCAAATTGCTGTTTCGTCCAGTAGGAGGTGTACGTTTTTAATGCATCGTGCGGCGATGGCGGTTTGCTGCAGGAGAAAAGTGTGATTGCTAAAAACGAAATGAGAGCCAACACCCAACGAACATTCCCCATATGTTTCCAATCCCCCTTTTTCTGTTCTCTTTCCACTATATCATGGACAGGAAATATGATCCAACGAAAAGGATGATAGGAAAACATTGCTGTCCAAAGCCAAAAGGGGGGCAACATTTGCCTGCGTTCAGATATAATTGTAGAGAAAGGGGAATCGATGACGCAAAAAAGGAAGTGATGGTGCATGTTTCAAGTGTTAGTCACGACAGACGCTAATTATCTTCCGCCGCTGAGAGTCTTGATGCATTCGCTGTTTTGCAACAACCGGCGCCCGTTTACGTTTTACTTGCTTTACTCGCGCATTGCCGAGGAAGAGATTCAGGCGCTTGGCGAGTTTGTTCGCCGGCAGGGGCATGAGCTGGTGCCGATTTACGTTGATCCGCAACTGTTTCATGATGCGCCTGTTTTCCGCCACTATACGGTGGAGATGTATTACCGTCTGGCGGCGCATTTGTTTTTGCCGCCAGACGTCGACCGTGTCTTGTACCTTGATCCGGATATTGTGGCGATCAACCCGATGGATGAGCTGTATGACATGGATTTTGAAGGGAACTTGTTCATTGCGGCTGAGCATACCCATTCGACGAAGGTGGCAAACTTGTTCAACAAGTTGCGGTTAAAAACGCCGAACGCGAAAGGCTATTTCAACACGGGCGTCATGATGATGAACATCGCGGCGATGCGCGAACACGTCCGGCTCGCGGACATTTACCAGTTTATCCGCGACAACCGGTTTAAGCTTGTCCTTCCTGACCAAGATGTGCTCAACGGGCTGTATTGGGACAAAATCAAACCGGTCGATGGCTACCGTTACAACTATGATGCCCGTTATTACGATTTTTTGCAGCTGTTGCCCAACCCAAAACATAATTTGGCGTGGATCGAAGAAAACACCGTCTTTATTCATTATTGCGGCAAGGAAAAACCGTGGAAAGACAATTACAAAGGGGAGTTGGGGCGGTTTTACAAACGGTACAGCCAAGTGTTGGAGCTCGAGGGCGAGGCGACGGTGTAGCGCGGCTTGAGAGACGTGTTTCACAAAGAAAGTCTCTCACTCCAAGCAAAGCGAAGTGGAAGCGGTTCACAGGAAAAAGGCGCCCCATCAAAGCGGGCGCCATGTTCGATTACTGTTTGCGCTCTTGCCGGCGGATGCCGGCTGCCGCAGCGCGCGCCTGCGCCTCGAGGTCTTCATGGTCGGCAAATTCTGCCGAGTATTCCACATCGATGCCGTCAGATTTCAGCTGTTTCGGCACTTGCGGCAAAGTCGCCTTGTTTTTGTCGCGCGTCCGTTGTCCGCGAGATCGGCCCATCGTCCATGCCCCCTATAAAGAAGTGTGAATCGTACGATTCATTCATTAGCATGGCATGGACGGCGCCGCCATATAAATAGCAATCATTTCTAATGGCGCGCTTTTTTGGCAGTGTAACCGCCCGCTTGGTCCGCCATTTTAAAATCGCGGGCATAGCTTACTTCTTGGGCGCTTGTCAACGTATGCTTCACTTTTTCACGTTTTCGTTTTTCCGCCATCGCTCGTTCCCTCGCTTTGCATGATATGCCTTTAGTTCCATTTTGGACGAGGCCAGCTGTTTTTATGCATAAATAAAAGAGGATGTCCGAACGGACAGCCTCTTTTTCGATCGTCGTGCGTCCTTCCGCGCTTACGCTTCTTTTCGTTGTTCCTCTTCCAGCGTAAAGGAGGGATGGCGCATCGTATAAAGCGTGTAGTTGTCTTTTGTAATTTCGTACAAATTGTATACATCCGCGCCGATTTGCTCGAGCAGCGCCCGCCGCGTTTCATTGGCCGGCGTGACGTACGGCAGTTTTTCCGCCGCTTTGATCGAGCGCACATTGACTTTGCGGATGCGCAAAAACACCGTTTCGATGGAAAGCTCATAAAACAGTTCGTGGAAAAACGCTTCCTTGGCGCGCTGATTGTAGCCGCGCCCGTGGTACGGTTTGCCAAGCCACGTTCCTAAAAAGCCGGCGCCGTCTTGAATGTCAAAGAGGCTGATCGTGCCGATCGGGTTTCCCCATTCGTCCAAAATCGTGCGCGAAATGAGCTCGCCTCGTTCTTCCGCTTCGATGAGCTGTTTCGTCATGAACAAAAACTCCTCATACGAGCCGGCTTTTTGGCGCACGAAAGGGAAGACGTCCGGATGCACCATCAGCTCGTACAGCGCATGGCAGTCTTGCAGCTCGCGTTTTTTCAACATGGCCAATCCCTCCTTTGGATGCCGAGGGCAGCCTCCTAGCGGGAAACCACCCTCGAAATTTTTTTATAAAAACATCGTTAAAAAAAATTTCGGGGTGGGAATCGAACCCACTAGAACCAGCGCGAGCGCTGGTGGCGCACCATTTGCCTTCCCTTTATTCCTATCCGTATGCGGTTATAAACAACAACTGCCCTGAGGTCTTCTTTATCATACACGATTAGATGTAAAAAGGGAATTGCTTTTTTGTTAATTTTTTTTGGATATTTTTTGTCGAGCGTCTGAAAAAAACAGGTCCGTGAGACAGTCTTCCAACGTCGGAAACGAAAAGCGAAAACCGGCCTGCAACAGCTTTTCCGGGATGACGCGCTGCCCATCAGCAACGAGCATGCTCATTTCGCCAAGGAGAAGACGAAGCGCCCAAGCGGGAACCGGAAGCCAATGCGGACGGCGAAGCAGGCGGGAGACTGTGCGGCCGAACTCGTCCATTTGCACTGGATGGGGCGCGGTGAAATTGATCGGGCCGGACAATTCCTCGTGTTCGATGATGTACGAGACTGCGCGCACGACGTCTTCAAGATGAATCCACGATAGCCATTGCCGTCCGCTGCCGATTGGGCCGCCGACAAACAGCCGGTACGGCTTGATCATCATCGGCAAGGCGCCGCCGTGGCGGGCGAAGACGACGCCAAACCGGGCGTAGACGGTGCGGATGCCGAGTTGTTCGATGGGGCTCGCTGCTGCTTCCCACGCCTGAACGGTCTTGGCGAGAAAATCGCTGCCGTAATCGGCTGTTTGTTCCGTAAATGTCGCGGAGTCCGAGATGCCGTAAATGCCGACGGCGCTGGCATTGATGAATAAGATAGGCCGTTCGGACAGCGAGCGAATGTAGTTCACCATTGCCTCCGTTGCCCGGAGGCGGCTGTTAACAATCACCTCTTTTTGCTTTGCCGTCCAACGTTTTCGGTTGAGCGGCTCCCCAGCCAAATTCACGGCCACGTCGATGGCGGCCGGCTTCCGGTTATCGTCGAAGGAAAGGTAGTGAATCTGGTCTTCTGAAGGTTTCGGAGAGCGGGTGAAAATGTAGATCTCATGTCCTTGCTTGGAAAAATGGCGGGCGAGCGCCTGGCCGATCAGCCCGGTTCCGCCATTGATGGCGATGCGCATCTTGATTCCCCTTCCATTGGTTTATTTTACGACTTCGCTTTTGGTGTCAGAAGTTCCTGCTTATGATACCATAAAAGATAAGGGGGACAAACAATGGGAACGATTGCCGACATTGTCGCAACCGAACAAAATGCTGAACGATTTTGGATTGTCGTGCACCGTGACGGCGCACCGTCGTTGAGATTGACAGTTGATCAAGATGTATTGCTTCAATTCCGCTTGAAAAAAGGGCTGGAGATCAGCGACGACCTGCTTCAACATATTGTGTATGCCGATGAGGTGAAAAAGGCGTATCAACAGGCGCTTTACTTTTTGGCGCACCGGATGCGTTCGGAGCATGAGGTCGCCGCACATTTGCGAAAAAAAGGCGCTCCGGATTCGGTGATTGATGAAGTGCTCAAAAAGCTTCGCGCCGAGCGGTATGTTGATGACGGGGCGTTTGCGGCCGCCTACGTGCGCACGCAAAAAAAGACGGCGGCGAAAGGGCCGCTTCTTGTGCGCGCCGAACTGGAACGGCTCGGTGTTTTGGGCTGCTTGATCGAGCAGAGTTTGGCGGAGTATACGTTGGATGAACAGATGGCCATCGCCCGCTCGCTTTACGAAAAAGCGAAAAAACAGCGCCGGGCTGAATCGGCTCGCGCGTTTTTGGAACGGGTGCGGCAGCAGCTGATGCGCAAAGGGTTTCCGCATGAGGTGATTGCCGCCGTTTTGGCGGATGGCGGCGCTCATACTGAACAAGAAGAACGGGAGGCGCTCAGTGTTCAGGCGGAGAAAGCGCACCGCCGTTATGCGCACCACCCGCGGCCGCTTTATGAGCAAAAGATGCGCCAAGCCCTTTATCGGAAAGGGTTTTCACTCGACTTGATCGATGAATGGCTGCGCGGGCAAGGCAGCGGTGAAAACCAAAAAGGGGGATCGTGACCATGAGAGAGGACCAAAAACGGTATAGCGAGATGACGAAAGAGGAGTTGCAGCGGGAAATCGCCGTGTTGGCTGAGAAAGCGCGCAAGGCGGAGCAGATGGGCATGGTGAATGAATATGCTGTCTATGAGCGAAAAATGGCCATGGCGAAAGCGTATATGCTTAACCCTGCTGATTTTCCCCCGGGAGAGATTTATGAAATTGAAGGAGCACCTGGGGAATATTTCAAAGTTCGCTATTTAAAAGGAGTATTTGCCTGGGGCTGGCGGCTGAAAGGAAACGGGGAGGAAGAAGCGTTGCCGATTTCGCTGCTCCGCAAGCCGAATTTGCCCTCCTCATGACAGGCGGGCTCAGTTTGCAACCAGACGGAAAGCGAGTCGAAAGAAAAAAACTTAGGGGGAACAACCCCTAAGTTTTTTCGCTACGACTGCTTGCGCGTCTGCCGCTCTAAAATGATGAGGTCGAGCGTTTGCTGCGTTTCACCGTTCACCTGCGAATGAGCGTGTTTCGGATTGGCCCACGGCTGCTGGAACGGATTCGAGTAAAAGTTGTCATAAAATTTTTTGCGCCGATGGTGACCCATGACCGTTCACCTCGCTGCTGAATGTGCCGGGGAGCAGGCGAATGTGTCCATGCTCCCCGGTTTTTCTCTCTTTAGAAGAAGTCGCTGCGCTTGCCTGAAGCGCGCATCCGCTCTTGTGGGTGAGTGTTGGTCGTCCCGTCAGCCCGCTTGGACGCGTATTCCGCTTTGGCGCGCGGCTCGCCTTCGAGCTTGTTGTTGTTTTGGTTCGGGAAGTTGCGCTCCTTATTTCGCACGGCCCATTCCCCCTTTTGAGGCGAGCTCGTGTTGGATGGCCAACACGTATTCTTATTATGAAACGAAGGGGGGCGCTTATGTGTGCAAATTGTTGGGATCAAAACAAGCCGCTCTGTCAGTTTGGCGTCACCTCGAGCTTTTTCCGCAGCCTTCCTTCACTGAACATCCAGCCCGTGTATGAGCTGACAATGTTGAGGTTGCGGTCTAGCTGAACGACGGCCACGAATGGATAGTATCCTTTGCTCCGGTAGCGCAAATCAGTAAAGCGCACTTCATAATAGTCGTCGTATTCGTTCATTTCCCAACGGTACACCGGGGAAAACGACAAAAAGGCGGCGGCGTTTTCATCGCGCTTGGCGGCGTTGATCACCGGGTGGTCGGGAAGCGGCCGTTTTTGGAAGCGGTCGAGGATGATGAGCTCGCCGTGTTTGACGCGGGCAACGTAAAATTCGTCGCAGGTTGAAATGGCTAAATGCCATTCGCGCGGCCGCCACGTCGGCACAGTAATGATGTCCGTCACTCCTTGTATAGAGGCGTGCACGAGCTGTTTAATGTTGGCTTGCTCGCGGAAGCGGAACACATAATACGCGGCCACGAGCACATAAACGACGAGAAACGCATAACCGGGGTGGACGTTGAGAAACAGGGCGCCGACGCCGAGTAAATGAAGCGCAAAAATAACTGGGTCAAACGTATGAACGACGCCAAGGGCGATCCATTTTTTTGTGAACGGGCGCAGCGCTTGCGTCCCGTAAGCGTTAAAAATATCGACAAACACGTGAAAGGCAACAGCCACAAACGTCCAAAGCCAAACGCGGAGCCAGTCCGTTTCCGGATAGACGGCGGCCATGATGCCGACGATCAACAGCGGCCAAATGACAACGGCGGGAATCGAATGGGTGATGCCGCGATGGTTGCGAATATATTTGGCGTTATTGCGCAACTTTAAAATTGTATCGATATCGGGTGCCTGTGATCCGGCGAGCGTGCCAATCAATACGGCATGGGATAAAAACGGGTCATGGGCAATGGCGGGGTCGAGCGATGCTAAGCTGCCGAGCGCCACTCCCATCAAAACATGTGTGCCTGTATCCAACGTGAAGGCGCCTCCTTTGTCAGCGTCGTTTGTTAGTATATCCCGCCCGGGGTCGGGCCAATAACCGTTCTCTTGTCCAGTTGGGGCAAACAACGGTATGGCTATTGTATCATACGACGCCGACAGCTGGGAGGGGCGGAATCACTAAAATTCATTGCCGACGCAAGCCGGCAACGGATGGTGTTTTGGTAAACAAAACAGCGCCCTGCTTTTGCACAGGACGCTGTTAGTTTTGGAAGAAGAGGTTTCAGTTGTCAGCTCCAAGCCGCTGGCCAATCGCTTTAAGCGCGGACAGGAAAAAGCGAATGGCGCGGTTGACATCAGGATCGTTCAGCGCCTTCAACAGGTCAAACAGCCCGATCTTTTTCGTCTCAACAGCTGTCTGTTCGTACGCCTCCATGGCGCCTTCGGCGATATGCTCAAGCAATTTGGCCGTTTTTTCTGGATCGAGCGAAGAGGCGAGGCCAGCCAAGGCGAACGCGTGGTTGATCATCGTCGTCACCGGTTTTTGATTGAGTTGGCCGACCACGATTTTGGCCACCTTTTCGCGCGACTTTAACAAAGCGCTGGCTGCTTCAAGCAAGCCGCTTTCGTGGAGCTGTTCGATGACGTCCAATAGTTCGCGGACTGCTTCTTCGCTGTCGCCGACCGCTGCTTTTAGCTTTGCGAGCGCTTCGGACCGCTTTTCTTCTTCGTTCATCTGGCGTTTCTGAATCGTGGCAATCGGTTTAGCCACCGACTTTCACCCCTTTTTCCTCGTCTGTGAGCGGCACGTAGTCGCGGCGCTGCCATTTCCGCTCGACTTCAACGCCGTTTTGCGGATGGCGCTGTTTAAAGCGCGGATTCGTGCGCGGCAACGGCGTGTCTCCCGAGCGTTCGATCACTTCCATGCGCACCCGCGTTTGTTTGTAGGCCGGCGTATTCGTGCGATGGTCGGTTTGCGGTCCGGTCAAAATGTTAATCGCGCTCTCATTGGCCATTGAATGCATCGGCAAGAACAGTTCATTGCCTCTGACTCGATCGGTGACGAGCACGCGCACTTTGACGCGGCCGTACGGCGAGATGAGCCGAACGAGCGCCCCATCTTCAATGCCGCGTTCTTTGGCGAGTTCAGGGGATACTTCGACAAACACTTCTGGGAATTTATGCTCGATGCCTTTGGATTTGTACGTCAAGTTTCCTTCATGGAAATGTTCGAGCAATCGGCCATTGTTGACGAGCAAATCGTACTCTTCCGGATATTGCACCGGTTCGACCCAATCGGCTAACGCAAAGCGGGCCTTGCCGTCCGGGAAATTGAACCGCTCTTTGTACAACAGCGGCGTATCGGCGCCATCATAGCTGCCCCAGCATAAGCTGTTCCAGCCTTCGAGCCGGTCGTAATGCGCTTGTGAGTACAGTGGGGCGAGGCTGGCGATTTCATCCATGATTTCTTTCGGGCCAGCGTAATTCCAATCGGCGCCAAGCCGCTTCGCGATTTCTTGAATGATCCACCAGTCCGGTTTTGAATCGCCGAGCGGTTCGAGCGCTTGATAAAACCGTTGGATGCGGCGCTCGGTATTCGTGAATGTTCCTTCTTTCTCCAAGTTCGGCGCCGCTGGCAAGATGACATCAGCAAATTGCGCTGTTTTGGATAAGAAAATGTCTTGGACGACGACAAAATCAAGTTTCGCCAACGTCTCTTGCACGTGGTTGGCGTTGCAGTCGACGAGCGCCATGTCTTCGCCGACGATGTACATCGCTTTCAGTTCGCCGCGCTCGGCCGCTTCGAGCATTTGGATGTTGTCAAGGCCTGGTTTCGCATCAATGCGGACGCCGTACGCTTTTTCAAATTTTGCTCGCGCCGCATCATCGGTCACATGTTGGTAGCCCGGCAGCCAAGCTGGAAGCGACCCCATGTCGCACGCCCCTTGGACGTTGTTATGACCACGCAATGGGAACGCGCCCGCCCCTGGACGGCCATAGTTGCCGGTTGCCAAAAGCAAGTTGGAAATCGCCGCCGATGTGTCGCTGCCGCCTGTGTTTTGCGTGACCCCCATGCCCCAGAGGACGCACGTGCCGTCCGCTTCATGGATCATTTCGGCGATGCGGATGAGATCGGCTTTGGCGACGCCGGTGACTTGTTCGGCATAATCAAGCGTATATTTTTCCAGCAATTGTTTAAACTCTTCAAAGAAATGGACGCGTTCGCGAATGAACGCCTCATCGTGCCAGCCTTGGTCGATGATGTATTTCGTCACGGCCATCAGCCATACTTGGTCGGTGCCTTGTTTGGGGCGGATGAACAAATCAGCCCGCTCGGCCATTTCATTGCGGCGCAAGTCCGCAACAATGAGTTTTTGGCCAAACAGTTTATGCGCCCGTTTGACGCGGGTGGCAATGACCGGATGCCCTTCCGCCGGGTTGGCGCCGATGATGATGACTAGACCTGCAGAAGCGATGTCATGAATCGTGCCGGAGTCGCCGCCCATGCCGACCGTGCGGAACAGGCCGTCGGTTGCCGGCGATTGGCAGTAGCGCGAACAGTTGTCGACATTGTTCGTTTCAAATACTTGCCGCGCCAGTTTTTGCATTAAATAGTTTTCTTCGTTGGAAATTTTTGATGACGAAATAAACCCGATGGCGTTGCCGCCGTATTGCCGCTTGATCGCGCCCAATTTTTCGGCAACGAGGTCGAGCGCTTCGTCCCATGTCGACTCGACGAAGACGTCGCCTTTGCGGATGAGCGGTTTCGTCAGGCGCTCTTCGCTGTTGACGAAATCCCAGCCGAATTTCCCTTTGACGCATGTCGAAATGGCGTTGACCGGCGCTTCAGAAACCGGCTGGATTTTTAAAATTTTCCGCCCTTTCGTCCACACTTCAAACGAACAGCCGACACCGCAGAACGTGCAAACCGTTTTCGTCTTTTTGATCCGTTGTTCGCGCATGGCGGCTTCAATTTCGGAAACGGCGAAAATGGCGGTGTAATTCGGCTCCACTTCTTTGACGAAATCGATCATCGGATTGAGCACGTCTTTGTCCAGCCCCGTCATAAATCCGGCTTCGCCGAGCATCGATTTTTCCATTAAGGCGTTGCACGGACAGACGGTGACGCAATGCCCGCAGCTGACGCACGACGACTCGTTGATCGGCACGCCCCCGTCCCAGACGACGCGCGGCCGCTCGGCGCTCCAGTCAATGGACAGCGTCTCGTTCACTTGCAAGTTTTGGCACGCTTCTACGCATTGCCCGCAGGCGATGCATTGGTTCGGGTCATACCGGTAAAACGGATGGGACATGTCGACTTCGGACGGATCGACTTTCGGCCGGTACGGGTATGTTTGATGTTCAATTTGCATCATTTCCGCCGTGTTGTGCAGCTTGCAGTTGCCGTTGTTGTTGTCGCACACCGTACAGTACAAGAGATGATTTTCCAACAGGCGGTCCATCGCTTCTTTTTGCGCTGCCTTTGCCCGCGGCGAGCCGAGTTCGACGACCATGCCGTCCTCAACCGGCGTCGCACAGGCGCGAAGCAGCGTTCCGTTGACTTCAGCGATGCACGTGTCGCATGTCTGAATGGCGCCAAGCTCCGGCGTATAACAAACTTGCGGATGCGGCAGACCGTGCTCATTGACGACTTCCAAAATCGTCATCCCGGGCTTGGCGCGGTAGGCACGCCCGTTGATGGTTACCGTCACCATTTGCGCTTCCATCGTCGCTCCTCCTTTGTCAAAATAAAAAACTCCACCAGCGACGAGACGAATGCTTCATCGTGGGTGGAGTAGTTCTTTAGCATAACGATACTAAACAACCAATCCAAACTTTTTATATTTAGTAGAAAAATAACAAGGCCGCTTCTTGCCTTATTATTTTTCCACTATGTATACATTTGCTATAGTTTATTATAGTACGGCAAAACGAAGAACACAACGGATGGGCTGGAACTTTTTCTGGTGGCTTTCGGAAAGGGGGAAGAAAAATGTCCAAAAAAGAAACCGCTTTCAACGATATTGTGCGCAAAGTGCGCAAACAGCTGTTTGGCAAAGGGCCGGAACGGATTAAAACGTATTTCGTCGACAATTTGGCGATTACGATTTTGCACGGCAATTTGACGCCGACGGAGAAATTTATCGCCCGCACCCCGGAAGGCCGAGAGATGGTGCACGCGGCGAGAACGAAAATGATCCAAGATGTGTACGCCCAACATGTGCCGGACGGCATGGAAGAGCTTTTCGGTTCGAAGCTTCTTTATTTGTTCAGTGATATTAAAAGTGGAAGAGGATATGGCTGTTTCCGTTTTTGTATTTGAAAAACCGATTGAATTGTGACGATTTTGTGAACAAAAACAATTGTTTTTCGTTGCTGTTCGTGATATGCTTATGAATAGTTAGCACGATGAAAATAGTGGAAGCCTCGCCGGCTAAACGGTTTTGCCGCTTGGCAGGCAGGTTTCGGAAACGGATGTGCGTTGGTTTCGCTGCAGAAGTGCTGGGCGCAAACTACCGCTGCTTTTCGCTGACAGGGGGCGAGTGTGTCCTCTTGTCCGGAAGGCGGCGGTTTTATTTTGCATGGAAAGGGGGAATGGCAAGGTGAGCGGGTTTGCGTCGAAACGGCGGCTGATCGTTCGATATGATGGCGGCCAGTTGGCTGAGGAGGAAGATGAGATTGCGCTTGAGTTTCCGTTGACGGTCATGGTCAATGGCGAGGAGTTCGCCACCATCGTTTGCACGCCGGCGCATCTAGATGAATTGGTAATCGGATTTTTAGCCTCGGAAGGAGTCATTCGGACGTGCAGTGACATCAAAGGGATGACCATTGATGGGGAGCGGGGCTTTGCTTATGTCGAACTCGCCGCGTGCGGACTGCCGGCCAAACAGTTTTATGCCAAGCGGTTCATCGGCTCTTGTTGCGGAAAAAGTCGGCAGTTTTATTTTTACAACGATGCGAAAACGGCGAAAACGATCGTCGGCGGCATCACGGTGAAGGCGGATGACTGCATTCGCCTCATGAAAGCGCTGCACGAGCGGTCGACGGACTTTGCGGCGACGGGCGGTCTTCACAACGCCGCGCTCGCCACACCGGATGAGATGGTCGTGATTCGCTCTGACATCGGGCGTCACAACGCGCTCGATAAGCTGTATGGCTATTGCCTGCGTCATCAAGTTGCGATGAAAGACAAGCTCATTGTATTCAGCGGCCGCGTTTCATCGGAAGTGCTGTTAAAGGCGGCGAAAATGGGAGTGAGCGTCCTGCTCTCGAAATCGGCGCCGACGACGCTGGCCTTGGATTTGGCGGATGAACTCGGCATAACCGTCGTTGGCTTTTTGCGCGGGCAGGCGTTTAACGTGTATACGCATGAGAGTCGGATCATCATCGGGTAAAAGGGGAGAAGAGGCTGTGAAAAACCGTTGGCTCATTGCGTTATCGGCTGTCGGCATTCATATTTCGATTGGGTCTGTTTATGCGTGGAGCAATTTCACCAATCCGTTAAAACAATTGTTTGGATGGTTCGATCAGGAAGTGGCGCTCACGTTCAGCATTGCCATCTTATTTTTAACCCGTGGTGCTAGTTGAGCTTTAGCGCTCAACTAGCCCAAGTGTAACCAGGGAATAAGCTAACAATATACCGTCTAGTGCCACTTCAAATCCGATAATCGAATTGGCTCGGATCCCCGTGATGCGATAGTGGTCAACCAGAACCGAGAACACCGTCTCGATCACTTTGCGTTTTTGTTGGATCCACTGCTCCCATGTCTCAGACGCACGATGTTTCTGGTTTTTTCGAGACGGAGTCCAAAGCGCCATTTGGTATTCTTCGTACAGCCTTTTTTGCAAGTCACGGCTAATGAATCCTTTGTCCCCAAAGTTATACGGGCGGGGAATTTGGGTCATCACGCTTTCGGCTGCGATTCGATCGTGGCAAGATGCTTCCGTCACCACATACCCCATTGGCAGCCCTTGATCGGTCACTTGAAGGTGCAGCTTCAACCCGTAGTACCATTGTTTTTTGGAAGCGCAATACCCGATGTCGGCGATCTCTTGAAACCGTTTGACGCGATGCATTCTTGCCGTATGGCACAATGGGAGCGGCAAGCTGTCCACGACGGCATAGGCATGATGTTGGCCGCGTTTTGCTCACGACGGCGATCCATTTGATAGCGAAGCCAAGCGCCCGGCAACGGCGGTTGTATCGGGAGCGTTCAAGAAACGAGCCGTTTGTGAACAAATTTCCCGTGACAAAACGATGCCACGCCCGTTCAGAAGTAAAACCGAGCAGCTTTCCTAAAAGATGAATGGCGATGATGACAGCGTCCTCTTGCTTGACCAAATGGCGATTTCGACGATGAAGATGCACCTGAATGCATGAAAGTTGAGCAGAAACAAAAACGAAAATGGCGGCATATTGCTTTTGAATCTTGGCTCGATCTGTAGTAAAATGAAAGTGCTCTTGCATGGGGATTCTCCTTTCGAATGGCAGGTCGCACTTTCATTCTACAGGAGATCCGCCAGCAAGGGCTATTTTTATGCTTGCTCAAGTTTATCTAGCACCACGGGTAAGTAAAATATTTTAATAACATCGTCGAACAAGATCATCGATTTATTAAAAAGCGAGTTCGTTCAATGTTAGAATTGAAATCCTTTCGCACAGCTAAATCCATTATTTCTCGAATAGAAGCTATGCATATAGTAAAAAAACGGCAACTTGTTTAACGGGATCAGACTGTCCAAAATCAAGTGAAGTTTATCCACCAACTATTTGGAATGGTTGCTTAAAGGTTTTATTAAATTCAAAATCTTTTTTCAGCTATTCGTAAAGATGGACTTATAGCCACACAAATCTTCCATAATCTAGCTAATCCATTCATAGGTTGGGACTCAGTCGAGGCAGTTTTTATAATCTACCTATGAATTTTAGTCATCATTCAGTGAATGCTGCACTTCTGCTTAACTTATTTATTTTGTCAAGTTGCTCATATAACCACCGAACAAAGTTTTTACCCTCTGATCCCAGCTCTTCCTTACCCTCTCGAATTAACTGATCACCTAAATAGAAACCTTTATCAAGCGCTTGAAACAAATGTTTATATAATGTGGCTTTTTCGTTCTCTTTTCGCAGCTCAGGAGAGAGAAACTCATGCTTCCTAATAGTTTGTAAATAGTACAATCCTAGATAAGTGTATACATGAAAAGCGGCTAAAACACGGTCCACCGGCCAATAGGTATCCCGCCAAGTGATATATATAGGACGTGACGTTTGAGCTGAATATCCTGGCCTTAATATAGGTTTGATTAGTAATAGGTCGGCATATTTTTTGTGTAAGGATTCGTGAAGTATAGCCTCAGCAGTCTTAATAGGATTATCTACAACTAAACGTGAGAGGAATATAGTACTTGGAATGTCGTTGGTAGAAGCACTTTCAAATAAGTTTTCACGATTACCTAGTGTATCTACGATTGCGATCATTTGAACATGGGGTAAGACATTCTTTGATAAATCAGGCAATAATAAGGTTAAAAGTTCAAAGCTATATTGTAAAGTTTTTTGTGTCTTTTCATCAGGCATGACCAATATTGGTTCAGGGTCAGTCCCTGCTGCTAGTTCGTTTTGAAAGAGTGTTTTGAAATGTTTTTCAATAATATCATTGTTGGATTCATTAATAAACCAAATCCAAGGTGACGAATCAGTACTTCCAAGGTAAATAATTTTTTCCATTCGACTTTTTAAAGGACCTATTTGTTTGCCTTCATCCAGTATTGAGATTGTGTAATCTAATATTTTATTATAAAGTCTAATTTTCTCAGTCTTACCTTTTTTCAAAAGGCCAAAAGCTTTATTTAGCACATCTCTCATTACTGGATCTTGAATAACCCTGTGTGTGATTGTACGTTCGGATTTTTGAAACCGATCATACAGCCTTCTAAAGTCACTATTTTCTTCAGCTAACAACTCTGTAATAAATGTATAGGTGTGAAAGACTAAATCGTTTATAAATGTATATTTACAATACAAAGGATGAAGAGACATTTCTTTTTCCACTTGGAACACGTAGTTCTCGTTCATAATATTTTACTCCTTATCTGTTTCTTTTTGATTTTTTAAGGTATACAAATCCTGATTCAGCAAGTTGAAAGAGAACATTTTTTATTTCCTTTAAAGGCAGATGATCTAGTCCTACAAACTGTAATTTATCGTTTTGTATAAGGCTAAATCCTTCAGAACATAAACTCCATAAAGCGTAAGCCTCTAAATTCATCGTAACGCTTTTCCCTGTAATTGTACTGATTAATATTGCTTGTTGCTCCTCCTCAATAAATTCCTCATAGACCCCTTTTTCTTGATAGAAGATCAGTTCTTCACTATCAATATCCTCAACAGAAACAGGTATCTTATTGCATATGAGCAGTTCAAAACGCAGTAACATTTCCAACAATTCTTGAGACTGTCTTTTGGTCCATTTCAGTGTTTTGGCGAGTATATCTCTTTGCTCTTTGAAGGGGGTTGGGTTTTTTAACCAATGCTCCCATTTATATAACGAACCTGGAATTTCAACTAAGTAATCTCGGTTCGATTTGTAAAGCAATGTACACTTTTTAGGTTTTTGGTCAACAAATGAGTAATTTGATTGAAGGACGGTGACATCATCTTCCAGCCATGTATATTGATTGTCAATCGATTCAATAAATAATTTTGGTTTGCAGGTCAAGGGTTTGGGAAGACCGGTATCATAACAAGCACGCAAAAACATTTCCTCTTCTACTTCGCGTGAGGATGAACGATGAAACCAATTTGCATCTCGTCTTGGTCGATAAGGGCTTCGTCTAGCAGTTGCTTCCATTAGTTCGGATGTTTCAGTCTCGCTTATTCCTTCTCTGGTGATGTAATTAGTGCTTAAAGCGAGATCCTCATCATCTTTTGGTGGAATAATTTCGATTCCAAATTTATCCGGATTTAGACCGATAGGAGAATTTAAATCAAGAACAAAGGGGCTAGCTCCCCATGTTGAATAAGGAACACCGTACTGTTCATCAGATTTCCTCATAATTTCTTCGGCAAAGAAAATGGTTCTTGTTGTTTCTTGTTTATTCTCCCCTGGAAATCCAAGAATTACAAAAAGATGTACAGGAATACCTGATTCCAAAAATGCATGTAGATTCTTAGGGATATAATCAACTCTAGTTTCTTTGTTCATCAAATCCAAAATACGCTGGTTAAATGATTCTAGTCCAAAGTTCATTCTACGGCACCCAGACTGATATAAGCGATTTGCAATTTTCTCATTTAAACCCGGAGCAAATCTCGTCTCTCCGTACCAGAACAATTTACTGTCGCGTTTAATTAATTCATCGCTAACACCTTGAAGAGTGGGCAGAGTTAGTAGCTCATCCACAAACATAAAATGCCTGGAACCATGTTTTTCTTTTTGGTATTCCATCTCATCGACTATTCTTTCGGGATTGCGCATACGAAATCTGTTACTAGCAAAAGGAATGGAGCAAAATGCACAATTAAAAATGCAGCTCCTTGATGCATAAGTCGGCAGAACAGGACCAGGAGCAAAATATTTTTCTAAAGGGTAGTCAGAGAAGTCGGCAAACGGTACTTCATCCAGCTGGACATCCTGAGGTGGAGTATGATGTAATTTATCTCCTTTCTTATATACATGTCCTGGTATAGATTCAACTCCACCATTGAATAAAGATTGGCAAAGCTTCGGAAGAGATTCTTCTCCCTCATATAGAATAAAGGAATCAATAAGCTGGCATAACGGATGAGGCTCCTTCCATTTATGAACAATCCGAGTTGTATAATTGCCTCCCATGGTAATGTGAATATCTGGACGAATTTCTTTGATCAATTTGGCGATTGTAATTGCTGCAACCAATTGGGTATCTGCAGAAACAGAAATTCCTACTAATCCTAGATTTGGGTCCTCTAAGTGAGGAGGAAGCATTTTTTGAAACAGCCATCGATAAATATTTTTTTCAGGATCATCTGCCGCTTTAAGTACTGCTTGGCTTGAACGAGCCGAATAGTATAAATCATTGGCAAACAAATCAAATTTCAATCCCGGAAACGATGCAGAGATAAAATGAAGTGCGTTGCGTAGAGTGATTTTGGCTTTCAGAAACTCTTCGTGATTTTGAAGACCAGAGAATGACCGCAATGTTTGCTTAGCATTGTCAATATTTTTTATCGTTTCAGGGTAAATTAGCCTAGCTCTTTCAAGTTCTGGGAGTAAATTGGAGTCGGAATCACGATACCTCTTTTCGAACAAGCTTTCAAGTGATAGTAGTCCTTTCCTTGATACAAGCCAGTCTACTGATTCAATACTTAAATCCAAGCATCTGACATCCCATCCTCGTGCCTTTAAAGATCCTGCAAGTAAGGGAATAGCCAGATGTGGTGCATATGTATTCCATAACGGAGGGTTGATTAGTAATATTTTGGGTTTACTCATAACCTAACCACAACTCCTTGTTAAGAAAGAACATCCAGGAGTAAAACCCCTGGATATTCTCAGTCAAAGTCTCAATCAGTTCTCTTTTAATTCGGGGTTCAGTTTTTTTCTCATAGCCGGAGGTAACGCGTACTGAACACCTGTGCGAATCTCAGGTTCGATTTTATTAATATAAGGTGGATCTACCATGTTTTTCTCACGAATGAGCTTTCCCAACTTCAAGATTCGCTCGTTGTTGCTCATCCTTTTCACCTCCTTTCAAAGTTTCACAAATAACAATTTCCGCATCGAGTAACATATTTAGGCTTTCTTCCAATTCCTTTAAGGTCACAGATGAATCGGAAGGAACAATTTCTTGATAAAGTTTAGTTATCTCATCGTAGGTTCTGTTATCACATAACTCGAATATTAACCATGCAGTAGGATTCAGATAGTGAATATTGGGTTTGTGAGGAGTATATATTAGAATTGTATTCCATTCCTCAACAGCCCTCGTACGGAGATTTGGGTGTTTCTTGTAGTATCCATTCGGGCAACTCACGAAGATCAACTCCTTTGTTTGTATTCACGCAGTATGGATCGGGTGCATCCCACCGTCCTGTGAAAGCATATGCCGTTGAACGGCAACCACCACGAGATCCTTGAGATTCATTGCAGTCTTGGCAATAATCAACTACATTTCCAGACCTTAATCTTTTGTAAAGCGGATCATCCCAAGTTTCCAAAAAAGACATTTTTCGGATATTACCGAAGTTGACATATTCTCTTAGATATGGACAGCCGATAGAATCTCCTTTGTAATTTACAGTTGCCATTTGCCAACAACAGTTTCCGTCATTAGGATGCCAAGATTGCATGATTGTTACATTATTAGGTACCCTGACACTCTGGATGGCTTCCATCATCTCATCAAGTGATAAGGAAAGTTCATTCCAATTGTGTTTTGCTCGTCCCAAAGGGTAAAGTCGAAGAAATCCCACTCGGTTAACCCCTAATTCCGCAGCTAAATCGACATATTGTTGGAGCTCGTTCGCATTTTTACGGTTGAGAATTAGACACATTAAGGTCGGGACCCCATGTTTCACCATGTATTTGATTCCTTTTACAGCACGTTGGTAGCTCCCTTTTACCCCGACCAAATCATCATGTGTATCCTCGGTAGCTCCCATTAAATCTACACAGACGGTCCCAACACCAATTCGTTTAAATTCCTTAGCTATTTTTTCGGTGATCAATGTTCCGTTTGTACGAACCCAAGTTAACATTTTTGGACAACAATACTCCAAAATTTCTAAAAAGTCAGGCCTATGTAAAACTTCTCCACCCTCAAAAAAGACTTGAATAACTTCATTCTTTACCAACTCATCGATAAAATCTAGCCACTCTTCTTTTGTAAGTTCTTGACTAGACGGACTTTTTGTACAATTCCCATAACAATGTTTGCACTCCAAATTACAAGTATTTGTTATTTGGATTGTTAACTTTATTGGCTTATTAAGAACAAGTTGCAATTCCTGATCACCTCATTTTTTGTTATATTTGTAATTTATTTGGTTCATCACCAAAAGATGCACTTGATTTTTATGTTAAAATGTGATAGAGGTCTCTAGACGGACACGCAAAGTAAAACGCTGGATATTTCGATACCCATATCCTAGCCTTTTGATCAATTTTATTTTGTTGTTGATTCCTTCCATTGGACCATTTGAGTAAGAAAAAACGATGCAAGAAAGCACTGCGTCTCTTCGGGTGATGAGTGCCTTGGCAATACTGCGTACGGCGGCACAGTCGCTAAAAAGGTACCGGTCAAACCATTGGGTCAAACGAGTTTCGGCTTGCTTTCTTGTTTGGCTTTTGGATACGTAACGGAAATGTGAAGTGCTTGATAGACATCACGTCAATAAGCACTTTCTTGGCACCATTGTCGAACTTCCTATCTCTCTTCTTCTGTTAATTTTTCTGGACGTTGGCTTAACCATCGGCACACGCGGCGAACGCTTCCATGTTTGGTTCCGCCTTTGGCAAGGTATTTGCGACAACGTTCCAGTGCATCGGTGAATAACTGAATCACATGGAAGTGGTCAAGAACATGGATGGCTTTTGGACATACCTTTTCAATGGCTTTTCTCATGGCAGGAGCCAAGTCGCTGACAACATACTTCACTTTGGAGGCGACGGGTTGAAGCGCCTCCACAATGGCTTCTTCATTTTTTCCAGAAGCAATGGAAAGGACATTCCGAGTCTGTATGTCCATCACCGCTACTCCGTAATCATGTCCCTTTCGGAAAGCGAATTCATCCACACATACTACTGTAGGATTCGATGTTGGTAAAAGAGCCGGGGCATATTGATAAAACCAGCGTTCTACTGTCGTATAGGCGAGTTGTAACAAGCGAGCGACTTCTTGAATCGTTTTTCCGATGCATAACTGGGCGACCCAATGTTGAAACGATTCCGTCGCGATACTGTGAGACGGAAGTCCCGGATAAGAAACGGTGAACGTCAGAAAACAGGCTTGGCAACGCCGTCTTTCTATGGGAAGTTCAATCCAAAATAAACCGACCGTATTGGTATAGCCATGAATCCATTGTTTTCGTTTCGATGATATTTTGGTTGTCCGTCCGAAGCAAGTCGGGCAGATCAGACAATGAGGAGGGAGGGAAAGTTCAAAAATCCATCGTTCTCCCTCTTTTCGTTCTCCATGAATAAGAAAGCCTGGTAAAGTGATCAAATCTTTGATAAACTGAGATTGCATGCGAAATTTCCTCCATGGTTGATGGTTTGGTCACCTTTACCATACAGGAAATTTCGCATTTTTTGTACCCTTGATCAGAAAACAACCTGATTGTCAAGTACATTTTGTGGTGAAGAGCCATTTATTTTAACAAATATTTATTATTATTATTACAATATTTGAAACTATTTTTCAATTATTATATAATTTAGTTCTATAAACAAAGTAAGATACGATTTATTTTCTTATGGTTGAAAAAGCGTGGATTATTCTTGTATTTGAATGATTATATATCCCGCTCTGAAATAACAAACGTGTCAGATCAACTTTTCAAAAAGCCGATCTTAAGTCAGCAAGCACCTAAGGTAATCGAGGACTATACAAGTTAAGGGCGTCTCTACGGGCATTCAGCTGTTACGAATACGTTTTTATAGAAGGGGTAATTGGCAATAACTTTTCAAAAAATATTGTCATCATAAGAAGGTAGCTTAGGCTACTTTTTCTTTCTCTTGGCATTGGAAAAGATTTTTAGACCTACCAAGGAGAATTCATATCATTTAAGACCAAATCGTAGTTTTCAATATAGTTTTTAAGTGATAAAAATTAGGGGGGACTCTTTAATGATCAAGAGCATTAAATTTTTGCGTCATGAGAGATCATATCGGCGCTTATTTATTTCCGGATTCATCAGTGGAGTAGGGGATTGGTTCAACAATGTAGCTGTATTGAGTATTATATTAACTTTAACTGGTTCTAGTTTGGCTGTAGGAATTACTCTTGCCCTACGAGTTCTCCCGTATTTAGTATTTGGACCATTGGGTGGAATGGTTGCTGATAGAATCCCTAGAAAAATCATACTTGTAACTATGGACTTGACTAGGTCTGTGTTAGCTTTATCTTTTTTGTTTGTCAATTCTAAAGATCAAATCTGGATTGTATATGTGGTTACTTTCGGACTAGTTATCTTATCTACCTTCTATATACCAGCTCGGGCGGCTTCTATACCAACTTTGGTAAGAAAGGAAAATTTATTGACGGCAAACGCTTTGGATCAAACCAGTTTTGGAATTGTAATGATCATCGGTTCCGTTTTCGGTGCGTTTTTCACAGCTATATGGGGATTGCAGTTTGCTTTTACTTTCAATTCCGTTTCATTTCTTGTTTCTGCTCTTCTTACTATGGGGATTACTTTTCCACGTACCGGAACTAAATCCAATAAAATCACATATAAAGAGCAGATTAAATCATTTTTGTCTTTATGTAAAAAATCGCGTTTGCTTCGAGCTATTATTGTTTTGTCTGCCCTTTGGCCCGTAGGAGGTGGGGCAATCAATGTATTGTTAAGCGTTTACTCTTTTCAAGTCTTTGATATGGGGCAACAAGGTGTAGGAATATTTTACGGTTCACTTGGTTTGGGGTTTGTAATAGGCGGCATTTTTGCGGACTACATTTCACAAAATCTTAAAAAGATGGCAGCAGCGGGATTTATTTTAGAAGGAATATCTCTTTCAATTGTGAGTGTATCTCCATACTTCTCTTTAGCTTCATTAATGCTGTTTCTGGGTACAGTAGGTTCCAGCATAGGTATCGCAAGTACCAATACACTAGTAATGGAAGCTGTCAGCATCGATGAACAAGGTAAAGTCTTTGGTACGTTAGCTACACTGAGGAACAGCATTCTGGGAATTAGCATGTTTGTCGCAGGTTTGCTGTTAGAATGGATACAACCTCGTGTATTGGGCTTTTTGGGCGGTATTCTTATTACTATTGTAGGAGCGTTAGTGGGAATCCTATTGGTTACAGACCCATCTAAGCAAACATTCCAAGAAAAAAAGACATGCTGAACACCTAAGGTTTGCACATAAATCTGTCAAGTGGACAATGAAAAAAAGATTATATTAAGCAGCGGCCTTTTCTCGGTATCAATCGTGGAAAGGTCGTTTAGTTTTTCTTGAAAATGATGGGTGATTGTAAAAATGAATATCTCTTGAATCGCTTGATAAGCTTGCTCGATCTTTTTGGGCACACTAAGTACAACTTCTATATCTTTAAATGTGAGGAGAAACATCGATACATGCGTTGTCATGGCAATTTACTTTTCGAGGATGGCTTCCTTGAATGTTAAGTTCTTTGATCTTGTTCTCATAGGATTTGATCATATACTGGAATCATTGATTGGAATGAGGAAGAGCGTTCTAACCCAACGGCTTCCCATTCAGTTGTTTCAGTGTATTCTCTACCAATTCAAGATCATTTTTTTCAGATAATTCCCTCGCAATAACTTACCACGAATCCTCTTTGTCCGTAGAAAGTCCGTTTTTTGCGGATCACGGATTGGGGATCTCTAGCTCCTTTATTAAAGTCGCACACAGTATATAAATCGTCAGTGAGTGACTGTGGAATTATTTTTTACACCTATTTACATTGATATTTCATACAAACAAGCTGTTTCATACCAGATGGAAAACGTTTATCCTTTTCTGCAAAAGGGAGGAAACCGAATGATTGCCAAAAAGATACAACATCCTTAAGATCTTTGACAACGGCAATTCGAACCTCCGGCCACCCCACTGAAGTTGCCCATTGAAGAAAACCCTTTGTAACTTCGGTGCCATAACCTTTTCCTTGATACTTTTTATGAATTATCAGCAATCCCAACCAAGGCATCTGATCTACATCGGCCTTCTCCCAATATTCAAGAAAACCTATCATTTCCTGATCCATCTTTTTAAATATCCCCATAACTTGTCTGCCTGTTAGTTCTGCAATATGTAAATCCCGCAACATTTGTTCTTTCGTATAGGAGCCTTCCCCGTCAGTTGTACCTTCCGTCAAATTAACGTAATCTGGATTAGACATATAAATCTCATAGAGCGCATTTACATGAATAGATTCAATCGGTTTTATGAGAAGTCGGTCAGTCTCAAACATTATACCTCTCTCCTTCAATAAATTACGGTTTAACTCACTCATATTCTCATTTTCCCAAAATAACTCTGCTTTTCACAACTGAATAGTTAATTTTTTGTTATACATTAAAATTTCCCTTCTTCTTGAATTACTTTACCTGAATCCGTGACAGCAGCTCATCAAAAGCACCGGAAAACGTAATCATATCAAGGGTTTAGCCCAGTTTCGGATGTTCACTTATTGAGTGAAAAGCAAAAAGTGTGATATTTGTTGATTTATCAAGCTTTCTCAGCAGTTTGAACGCGTTTTTATCACGGATTCAGGTACTTTAGTAATTATACCATAATTTCCCTTAAAATAAACTGCCTGGTTTGCATCAATTATCCGTTGGTAAATTATCTATTTTTTGAGAATCCACTAGTTGGTGTTATGTCAAGAAAATGGACACGTTAAACAGAGGGAAATATCTGAACTTATGCAGCTACTTTGGTATTATCCCCTACAGGTAGAGAGAACATTCAATATGATGTTCTTAAGAGTTCTATTTGAGAGGGGATTTTTTATATTCAAGAAAGGACAAACTTTTAACACCTATTCCGAAGATCTGAAACGGGTAGTTCATTCTCTCTTATAACTATATACATGCAACATGAAGAGTTAACTTCTCAGTCATCCTGCACACCCTAAGCGCTGCAGCACTTCCTCCGGACGTTCGTGGATGTAGTTGACAAACCGAGTAATGGCTTGAATGATATCGTTGCGATCCTTGTGAAATACATTGGCAATCACCGTATCTTTCAGCCATTTCCATAAGCGTTCGATCGGGTTCAGCTGTGGCGAATAGGGAGGAAGGTAAATAAAGTGAAAACACTGCCCTTCTTCCCGCAAAAACTCCTTGACCATCTTGGCATGGTGAATGCGGGCGTTATCCAACACCAAGACCATGAGACGGTCTGGATAGCGCTCTTTGAGCATTCTCAAGAAATCCAAGAACGTCGCAGCATTGGCGGCAGTTGTTTGATGAAGCACCGTTTCACCATCATGGACGTTGACCGCGCCAAACAGCGATACGTGGGCATGATGGCCAAACGTCGGCACTTGTTTTTGGCGGCCGACTTCCGACCATGTGGACCGCAAGACATGGTAAGAGCGGATATGGGTTTCATCGATGTACAGAAGAACAGCATCTTCTGTCTCCTTGGTGATCAAGTTTTTTTTTATCAGATCCATTTGTTTTTCAAATTGCTTTTGCTCATCCGGATTTCCTTTCGCCAGTGTGTACGTCGGTCGTGTCCACGACAGCCCTTTGCGGTGCAGGAGTTTTCGCAACGCTTCGCGGGAAATGGAAACACCGAATTGCTTTGCGACATAGGATTGCAGGAGTTTGGTGTTCCACGCCGAAGCGACGTCCCAGCCCAGTTCCGCGGGAGTGGTGGTCAATACAAGCTGTTTGATCTTTTCTTGCTGTTCTTCCGTGAGAAACGGCTCCCGCCCAGGGGCGAAATCCCGATGAAGCAAGAGCTCCAGACCGCCTTCGTTGAACAGCGACACATAATGGGAAACGGTTTGTCGGCACACGTTGACCATGGAGGCCACCTCTTTGCCCAAATAGCCTTCCATGACCAGGCGGACGGCCATCACACGTTGGCGAAGAAGGGTGTTTTTGATTTTCCGTTCCTGTTTGCGAAGTGTCCGAGGTGTCCATCCGTGATCGTTGGTGATTTTGAGACGTTTCATGCAGAATTCCGCTCCTTTTCCATGTTTTTCATTAGGAGCAGTATAACCAGAGTGGGCACCGCTTATGCGAAGGTTAACTTTTCAATGAGCATGTATATAGTCATATAATCTACATTATATGACTAAAAACTCTATCTTTTTTATGATATACTCGTCATATAATGTTATTTTTTCAACCGATTTTTTGCTCTTCGAATCCTTTTAAACTCGTCGTATAAGTGAAAGGGTGGAAAAGATGTTAAATACCCGTGGTGCTAGTTGAGCTTTAGCGCTCAACTAGCCCAAGTGTAACCAGGGAATAAGCTAACAATATACCGTCTAGTGCCACTTCAAATCCGATAATCGAATTGGCTCGGATCCCCGTGATGCGATAGTGGTCAACCAGAACCGAGAACACCGTCTCGATCACTTTGCGTTTTTGTTGGATCCACTGCTCCCATGTCTCAGACGCACGATGTTTCTGGTTTTTTCGAGACGGAGTCCAAAGCGCCATTTGGTATTCTTCGTACAGCCTTTTTTGCAAGTCACGGCTAATGAATCCTTTGTCCCCAAAGTTATAGGGATGAGGAATTTGGGTCATCACGCTTTCGGCTGCGATTCGATCGTGGCAAGATGCTTCCGTCACCACATATCCCATTGGCAGCCCTTGATCGGTCACTTGAAGGTGCAGCTTCAACCCGTAGTACCATTGCTTTTTGGAAGCGCAATACCCGATGTCGGCGATCTCTTGAAACCGTTTGACGCGATGCATTCTTGCCGTATGGCACAATGGGAGCGGCAAGCTGTCCACGACGGCATAGGCATGATGTTGACCGCGTTTTGCCAGCTCATGACGGATCCATTTGATGGCGAAACCAAGCGCCCGGCAACGGCGGTTGTATCGGGAGCGTTCAAGAAACGAGCCGTTTGTGAACAAATTTCCCGTGACAAAACGATGCCACGCCCGTTCAGAAGTAAAACCGAGCAGCTTTCCTAAAAGATGAATGGCGATGATGACAGCGTCCTCTTGCTTGACCAAATGGCGATTTCGACGATGAAGATGCACCTGAATGCATGAAAGTTGAGCAGAAACAAAAACGAAAATGGCGGCATATTGCTTTTGAATCTTGGCTCGATCTGTAGTAAAATGAAAGTGCTCTTGCATGGGGATTCTCCTTTCGAATGGCAGGTCGCACTTTCATTCTACAGGAGATCCGCCAGCAAGGGCTATTTTTATGCTTGCTCAAGTTTATCTAGCACCACGGGTTATTTTTAGGTTTGTCGGCTGCGTTCCTTGGCCATTTTGTGGAAAAGCACGGGCCGCGGAAATCCGGGCTATTGGCGGCCGTCTTCTTTGGCCTCGGGGTGACGGGGTCTGGTTTGGCCGTGGCGCTTGGTTCGAAATACTTGCTGTATTTGTTTTACGGGGTGTTGGGAGGAATTGGGCTTGGCGTCGGATACATTGCGCCGGTGTCGACGCTTGTCAAATGGTTTCCAGACCGGCGCGGGTTGGCTACAGGGCTGGCGATTATGGGGTTCGGGTTTGCTGCGGCGATTGCGCGCCCAGCATGAACAAATCGCCTATGTTTCGGCGGCTAAGGAAAGTTGAGAACGATTTCCTTCCGTTTCCCCTCGGCGTGCGGCAAGCCACGCCGAGGGCTTTTTGATATAATGGGATGGACAATAGGCATCATGGGGGAAGAATAGTGAAAATCACAACGTGGACTAAGCGGTTTCCGGCGCGCGAGTTTCAGCGCGATTTGCTTGACTGGTTCGCCCGGGAGCGCCGCGACTTGCCGTGGCGAAAAGACCGAGACCCATACAAAGTATGGGTGTCGGAAGTGATGCTGCAGCAGACGCGCGTCGAGACGGTGATCCCGTATTTTGAAAAGTTTATGGAACAGTTTCCGACGCTGGAGGCGCTCGCCGAGGCTGAAGAAGACGAGGTGCTGAAGGCGTGGGAAGGGCTTGGCTACTACTCGCGCGTCCGCCATTTGCACGCGGCGGTCAAGGAAGTAAAGGAACGGTACGGCGGGCAGGTGCCGGACGATCCGGAGCAGTTTTCGAAGCTAAAAGGAGTCGGTCCGTACACAGTCGGGGCGGTGTTGAGCCTTGCCTACGGCGTGCCGGAACCGGCGGTGGACGGCAATGTCATGCGCGTGTTGTCGCGCTTGTTTTTCGTGACGGATGATATTGCGAAACCATCGACGCGAAAACGGTTTGAACAAATCGTCCGCGAGATTATGGCGTACGAAAACCCGGGAGCGTTTAACGAGGCGCTGATTGAGCTTGGCGCTCTTGTTTGCACGCCGCGCCGCCCATCATGCCTTCTTTGTCCCGTGCAAGCCTACTGTCAAGCGTTCGCCGAAGGGGTGCCGGAAGAGCTGCCGGTGAAAACGAAAAAAACAGCGGTCAAACAAGTGCCGCTTGCGGTGGCGGTGCTGGCCGATGATGAAGGACGCATTCTCATCCGCAAGCGCAGCAACACCGGTTTGCTTGCGAATTTATGGGAGTTCCCCAGCTGCGAAACGGACGGTGCAGATGGAAAAGAGAAGCTCGAGCAAATGGTTGGGGAGCAATACGGTTTGCAAGTAGAGCTTACAGAACCGATCGTTTCGTTTGAGCATGCGTTTTCCCATTTAGTCTGGCAGTTGACCGTGTTTCCCGGCCGCCTGATCAGCAGCGAGTCCACCAAGGAGCCTTTTCGGCTTGTGTCTGAAGATGAGCTCGAAGCGTACGCCTTTCCGGTGTCCCATCAACGTGTTTGGCGCGAATATAAAGAATGGGCGGGCGGAGTACGCCGCCCCGATTAATCAGGCACTGCCATCGTGCCGTTTGTATACGTCGCTTCACGGCGCCCAAGGCCGCCGCGCGCTTCGATTTCTTCGATAATTTCGCGGTAGATCGTTTGCCCTTCGGCGTTTAAATACGGAGCGATTTGCTGGAATGAATGGTGAAAATGAGCGAGTTCGTCGTCTGTCCATTCTGTTTTCGGGATCATGGACAATTCTGTCATATCGCGGCCAACGTACATAGGCTGCGCCTCCTTCGCGGTGGAATTCGGCTATATTATACGTAAAGGGGCGGAAAAACATGAGTGGAAAAGTAGCGGTCGTGACAGGAAGCAGCCGCGGCATCGGCAAAGCCATTGCGCTGCGGCTGGCGCAAGAAGGATATGATATCGTGGTCAATTATGCCCGCAGCAAAACCGCTGCTGAAGAAACGGCTCGTGAAATTGAAGCGCTCGGGAGAAAAGCGCTCGTCGTCAAAGCGAACGTCGGCGATGTCGAGAAAATCCGGGCGATGTTTGCCAAAATTGATGAAACGTTCGGACGGGTCGACGTGCTCGTGAACAACGCTGCCTCCGGCGTGCTGCGCCCGGCGCTGGAACTTGAGGAAACGCATTGGAACTGGACGATGAACATCAACAGCAAAGCGCTTCTCTTTTGCGCCCAAGAAGCGGCGAAACGGATGGAGCGGGTTGGCGGCGGGAAAATTGTGAGCATCAGCTCGCTTGGGTCGATCCGCTATTTGGAAAACTATACGGCGGTCGGCGTCTCGAAAGCCGCTCTGGAAGCGCTGACCCGCTACTTAGCTGTCGAGCTGGCGCCGAAAAACATCGCCGTCAACGCCGTTTCCGGCGGAGCAGTTGATACGGAGGCGTTGAAGCATTTTCCGAACCGCGACGAGCTGCTCGCCGATGCGGCGGCCAACACGCCAGCTGGGCGCCCAGTCAAACCCGATGATATCGTCAACGCCGTTTTGTTTTTATTATCCGATGCCGCCGAGATGATTCGCGGGCAGACGATTATTGTTGATGGTGGAAGATCTTTGCTTTTGTAGTGTCCACGGATAAGTCCGTCACCTCCGGGGCATAGTAAAGCACGTGGAGGTGAGAACAATGGCCAAACAACCGAACAAAACAGCAGCTGGCACGAACATTCAAGAAGTAAGACAACAAAATGTTCAATCGGCTCAAGCTGCTCAAGCAGGCCAATTCGCAACGGAATTTGCGGCTGAGACGAATGTGCAACATGTAAAACAACAAAATGCGCAAGCGGAAGCTCGCAAAGCGCAAAACGTTAACCGATAATGCGGTGATCGCACGCCTGCGATTCGATGACAACACGCTGACTGTTGGGAGGGCGCAGGCGACTGGTCAAATTCAGAAAAGAAAAAGCAGGGGCAGCGCGCCCCTGCTTTTTTTTGCGACAAAAACCGCCACTCTTTTGCAAGATTAGCGAAAGGGATTAACGGCTTAAGGAGCGAACTGTTTTGTTAAAGCCAGGAGGCAAAAGGGGAAGGGAGAATGGAGGAAGAATGATGGGGCATGGGTGGATGAATGCCGGGGACGAAGCGCTGTTTTTGCGGCATGAGATGGAGCGTTGCGACCAGCTTGCTCGCGAGTTGGACGAGCTCGAACGCGAAGCGCCGACCTCCGCGCTTCGCGAGGAAGTGCGGCGAATGAAGCAGCAAGTCGAAGACATCCGCCGCGCATTTCTCGGACAGATGGCGTCCAGAGCCTAGACGGAGCGCGCCGCTTGGCCGTTCCGGCCTGGGCAAAGCGGCCCGCTTTTCTTTTCATTGCCAAAAGAACACGGTATAATACAGAAGAAAAGCTCCCGTCGGAAAGTGGGGAAGAATGATGCCAGCATATCCTCGGGAAGGGAAAATCATTCAAATCCATAGCTACAAACATAATGGGATGATTCACCGCATTTGGAACGAAACGATCGTGTTAAAAGGAACGCCATCCTATGTGATCGGCGGCAACGACAAGACGCTCGTCATGGAAGCAGACGGCCGGACGTGGGTGACGCGCGAGCCGGCGATTTGTTTTTTTCATGCTAAGCACTGGTTTAACATTATCGCCATGATCCGCGAGGACGGGGTGTATTATTACTGCAATTTAAGTTCACCGTTTGTTTGGGATGAGGAAGCGCTCAAATACATCGATTACGATTTAGACATTAAAGTGTTTCCGGACATGACGTATATGCTGCTCGATGAGGATGAGTACGAACGGCATCGCCGCGAAATGCACTATCCCGATGTGATCGACCGCATTTTAAAAAACAACGTCCATAAGCTTGTCGGCTGGATTCAAGAGCGAAAAGGGCCGTTTGCGCCCGAGTTTATCGACAAATGGTACGCGATGTTTCAAGCTTACCAAAAATAAATAGCGGCGTGAAAAAAGCCTGTTCGGCACCGCTGGCAGGTTTTTTCTGCTTTTTTTGTCGAAAGAGGCGCGCATGAGGAACTGATGGAAAAGGGAGGAAGCTATTATCATTTGTTGACGATCCAGCAGTTGCAGTAGTAAGCAAAAATATTAAGAAAATGTTGTCTGATGCCAAAGACTTCTTGACCCAAGCACCGTGGACGATGATTTTCCTTGGATTGGCGATCATGCTGACGGTGCTTGGCTTTAACTTCCCTCCGAAAGAAGTCTCCTACTTCTAAACGTGAAGGTGCGCCAGCACCAGTGAAAGTGGGAGATGAATTTCGGTTGGCGTTAGCCAACGAATATGATAGAATATGGCTAGAACGGACACCTTCGGAACGAAGGGAAGCGTAAAGGGTTCTTGTGTGTGGCTTACCGTTCAGCGAACACACACAAGTCGCTTGAAGCCCCCACCTCTAAGCGAAGCGTAGGTGGTGGGTAGTTCACCTTAATGGGCGACGGGCTGCGCGACGCGCTTGACCCGCGGATGAAAAATTGAGAGAGGCGGCCTGCTAGGAGCGGCCGCCTGCCGACTTTTCGAGCTGTTTGGCCAATTCGTCATCGTAATGGTAATGGTGAAAACTATCAATTAACTTGTCTAAATGCTCAAGCCGGTCTCCATAATCAATGATGGCGCCGAGTAACGAAAATAGGCGGTAATCGGAAGGTGGCTGCCCGTCGGCGTAAATCATGGAAGCGAGCTGCCCCCGTTCGCGATCGATGCCTTCTGCCCACATGTGATGGGGAAGCGGCTTTGCTTGATGGACAAACTTCAGCAACATTTGCTCGTGATACCCAACCAGGCTGCCAAGGTGCAGGCAGATGGCATGGCGAAACGGGTCAGACAGGCGGCCCAACTCATTCTCAAGGCGGTGGAGCCATTTTAATACGGACAGCGCCCGGTCGGCTGAGGCGATCATTTGCCGGTACAGCACAAGCTTGCGCGACTTTTGGAAGCGTTGGCGTCGAAAATAGGTGCGTTCTTCTTTATACATTAAATACAAGTGCTCCAGTTTCGTCATTTCCTCGTGCAACGTTTCGATCTCGTCCTTTAAGTGATGATGATCGGCCGCCTGCTGTTGACAAAGGCGAATCCATTTCAAAATCGCTTCCGTCTCATCGCGAATTTTTTCGTACAATTTCTTTTCATACTTTGGCGGCAAGAAAATCAAGTTGACGACAAAGGCGGCGAAAATGCCGAACATAATCGTTAAAAAGCGGATGGCCGCAAATTCGATAAATTGGCGGTCCGTGTATTCCATAATGACAATGACGGTGACAAGCGCCACGGAAATTGTCGACGATTCAAGGCGCATTTTTAGGCAAAGAGCGATCACAACCATGAGCGTCAAGCCGACGACCAGCGGGTCGCGGCCGAGGATAAGAACCGCCGCAATCGCGAACAAGGCGCCGATCACGTTCGCCTGCACTTGTTCGATGAGTGACAAATATGAGCGATAAATGGTTGGCTGCATGGCAAATACAGCGGAAATGCCGGCGAACACCGGTGACGGAAAGTGAAAGAGCGCCGCCAAAAACAAGGCGAGCGCCACCGCGATCCCCGTTTTGAAAATGCGGGCACCGAGCTTCATCTATGGAAACCTCTCCTTTTCCATTTTCGTAGACCATTCAGTACTATACACACTTTTAGATATGAGTGCAAGGAAAAAAATATAACGCCCTGCCGAAATCAGCAGGGCGTGAAGGATCAAAAGGCGATCGGAGCATGTGCATCGCGCCGATTGGAGAGGCGGATTGCCATCTCTTGGAGGAAATGGTCGCCATTCAGCCATTGGGTTCGCCCCGTTGTGGAACGGATGAGCGCCAGCGGCTGGCCGGGAGCGAGCGGTTCAGCATGGCCGCCCTGCGGACGAGAGGCGATGAATACACGGGAGGAATCATCCGTTTTCCAAAGCGCTCCGGCTGTTCCGGCGACCCATACGGTTTCTTGTTCGAAGCTGGCGGCCAAACATGCCGGCAGCTGTCCGATAGACGGCAAGCTGTGTCGTTTGGCCGCGTCGGGCCAAAAGGCAGCTCCGGCTGCCTCGAGCAGGCTGTAACCGTGGTCGTAAATGAGCGTTTCCACAGCGCCAACAGACATTTCCCCGCAATGGACAAGCATGCCGGCTGAACCGAGCCGCTGATGGCAAAAGAAAGACTCCGCCCCATTGGCATAGGCGAACGAAGCGGCTGAGGCGAAAAACGGATGGGATACATCCGGTTCGCGCAACAAATCAGCCAGTGTATATGCTTGATAGATCACATGAGTGTGGCCGAGCGAAGCAACGCGGACGTGCGGCTCGCGTTCCATAGCGGCCGTCAGTCGAAACAAGCGGTCTGATAACGAAAATACATCGCCTGGCAGCATGGCGATTTGCCAAAACAAGGCGCTTTCATCTGCGGATGGCCGGATGGTTTCGAACAGAAGAATGAAGCCAAACTGTTTGCACAATTGACGAAGGTGCGCCCGAACCCGCTCAGCGTCAGCGGAAGGCGCAACGTGTATATGACCGACGGTGAAATAGCTGTTTGTTGCAATTTCTGGATTTTGCCCAGCATTCGCGAGTTTTTCCATCCATAGTTTGCGCGGGATGTCCAGCTGAATCGCAGCGTTTCCTTTTGCGCCCCATTGGGCAAGCGCCTGAAGGACAGCTTGGACATGTTCGTTGGTCGGGATGTTCCGCTTTTCCACTGCCGCCAACAACAGGGCGCCGCGCTGGTTCGCTTCGTTTGCCAAACGATATGTACGTTGCTCCATGTATACTTAGGCGCAGTCGGGAGGGCGTTCTCCCCTCGGCGCCGGTCACCTCCTCCACTGCTTGCTAGATGAAAAATCCGAGTCTTAATTTTCAGAATTTGGTGTTTATCATACCATGCAGGCAGGTGGAAATCAATGACCATTTCTCGTTCTCTTGCTTTGTTCACAAAATTGTCAACAAATGCAGTGAAAACAAAACAGCGCCCGCCTGACGCGGGCGCTGTTTGACGAGGGTGATAGAGGCGCAAGCGCTTATAGCTGCCGAAACGCCTTGCCGACCGCCTCGATCGTATAGGCGATGTCGTCTTCTGTATGGGCGAGGGTGATAAACCATGCTTCATATTTCGATGGCGCGAGATTGACCCCTTGTTTGAGCATGAGCTTGAAAAATTTCGCAAATAACTCGCCGTCGCTTTGCTGGGCTTGCTTGTAGTTTTCCACCTTTTCGTCCGTGAAGAAGACGGTGAGCGCGCCTTTTAAGCGGTTGACGGTCACCGGCAGGCCGCATTGGCGGGCATGGGCGAGGATGCCCTCTTCCAGCATGGCTCCCAATCGGTCGAGATGCTCATAGACGCCCTCTTGTTTCAACACCTCAAGGCAGGCGATGCCCGCAAGCATCGATGCCGGGTTGCCGGCCATCGTCCCGGCCTGGTACGCCGGTCCGAGCGGAGCGACTTGTTCCATAATGTTCTGGCGTCCGCCGTACGCCCCAATCGGCAGACCGCCGCCAATAATTTTCCCCATCGCCGTCAAGTCGGGCTCCACACCAAGCAAGTTTTGCGCTCCGCCGTACATAAAGCGGAAGGCGGTGATCACTTCGTCGTAAATGACGAGCGCCCCTTCCTTGTGAGCAATCTCATTGATCGCTTCTAAAAAGCCCGGTTTTGGTAGGACGATGCCGAAGTTGCCGACGATCGGCTCAACCAATACGGCGGCGACTTGTTCGCCCCAAACATTCATCGCTTCACGGAATGAGTCGACATCGTTGTATGGCACGGTAATGACTTCTTGGGCGATGCTTTGCGGCACGCCGGCTGAATCCGGCGTCCCCAACGTCGATGGCCCCGAGCCGGCGGCGACGAGCACAAGGTCCGAATGGCCGTGGTAGCAGCCTTCGAATTTGACGATTTTGCTTCGTCCGGTGTAGGCGCGGGCGACGCGGATTGTCGTCATCACCGCTTCCGTCCCCGAGTTGACAAAGCGGACTTTCTCAAGCGACGGAATCGCCTCTTTCAACATCTTCGCAAATGTAATCTCATGCGGCGTCGGCGTGCCGTACAACACACCGGTCTCGGCGGCGCGGCGGATGGCTTCCGCGATGTGCGGATGGGCGTGCCCGGCGATGATCGGTCCGTAGGCGGCCAAGTAGTCGATGTACTTGTTTCCATCCACATCCCAAAAATACGCCCCTTGCGCCCGCTCCATCACGACTGGGGCACCGCCGCCGACCGCTTTGTATGAGCGGGACGGGCTGTTCACCCCGCCAACGATGTGCTGGAGCGCTTCTTCATACAATTGCTCCGATTTTGTCCATTGCATCGCTTCATCCTCCTGTTCCCGATGACTGCCTCTTTATTTTACCATAGCACGCACACTTGTCTGGAAAAACAAAAAAGGTGAAAATAGCAACGATTTATGTATAATTGCAACATAGGAGAAGGGCGGATGACGTCCTTTTTGATGTTGATGTGATGAAGAGGCAGGAGGAGAACGATGAACGCCATCGAAGTAGAACAATTGCGCAAAGAATTTAAAGTGCACAAAAGCCGCTCTGGCCTCGTCGGAGCGTTTCGCGATTTATGGACGCGCCGTTATGCGACCATCCGGGCGGTGGACGGCATTTCGTTTGCGGTCAGGCAAGGAGAGATCGTCGGCTATATTGGCGAAAACGGCGCCGGCAAGTCAACGACGATCAAAATGTTGACCGGCATTTTAACGCCGACATCCGGGCGCATTGTCGTCAACGGGATGAATCCGCATAAAGAGCGGGAGAAATTTGTGCGGACGATCGGCGTCGTCTTCGGCCAGCGCTCGCAATTATGGTGGGACATCGCCGTGCAAGAATCGTTTCGTCTGTTAAAAAAAGTATACCGCGTCCCCGATGAGCAATATCGCCGTCATATGGGCGAAGTCATCGAGATGCTAGACATCGGTCCGCTCCTTGACAAGCCGGTGCGCAAGCTGTCGCTTGGCCAGCGGATGCGCTGCGAGCTCGCCGCCGCCCTCATTCACAACCCGCCGCTGTTGTTTTTGGACGAGCCGACCATCGGTTTGGATGTGCTGGTGAAACTGAACATCCGCCAGTTTTTAAAGCAATTGAATGAACGGTATGGCACGACGATCCTGCTGACGACGCACGATATGTCAGACATTGAAGCGCTTTGCGAGCGGGTGATTATGCTTGATGAAGGGAAAATCATTTATGACGGTTCGCTCGGGCAGTTGAAAGAAAAATGGGGCCAAGGAAAACGGGTCGCCTTTACGTTTGCCGAAGCGGTGACGGCCGCTTTTTTGCAGCAGTTGACTGAAGGGTTGGATGTTGTTTGGAAAAAAGGTGAACAGCCGAACGTTTGGGTGGCGCACGTTCCATCAGGAGGCGTGCCGGAAGTCGTCAGCCGCGTCGCCGCCCGCTATCCACTGCAAGACATCCACATTCATGAAGTGCCGACGGAGGAGATCATCCGCAATATTTATCAAGAAGGTGCGGCTAATGGGTAAGTATGTCGAAATGATCCGCATCCGCTTTTTAATGATGCTTGCCTACCGGACAAACTATTATACTGGCATTTTGATTTACGCCATTAACATCGCAGCGTATTACTTCCTTTGGTCGGCTATTTATGGCGGCAAATCATCGATGCAAGGGATGTCGCTTGGGCAAATGACGACGTATGTCGCCATTTCCTGGCTGGCGCGGGCGTTTTATTTTAACAACCTTGACCGCGAAATCGCGATGGAAATCCGCGATGGAAAAATAGCGACGGAACTCATCCGTCCGTACAGCTATTTAGGGATGAAAGCGGTGCAAGGGCTTGGCGAAGGGCTGTTCCGCTTGTTCTTCCTATCGTTGCCGGGGTTGCTGGTTGTCTCGCTCTTTTTGCCGCTCGAGTTTCCGGAACACGCCAAAACATGGCTGTCTTTCGGCTTGTCGCTTCTATTCAGCTTTATCATCTTTTCGGAGCTGAACTTGCTTGCGGGAGTCGTGACATTTTTTACGTTCCGAAATGAAGGGCTGCTGAGGGCGAAACGGTTTATTATTGATCTATTTTCCGGTCTGATTTTGCCGTTGTCGTTTTACCCGGATTGGGCGCGGCAGCTCATGGCGTATATGCCGTTTCAAGCCATCAGCTACATTCCAAGCATGATCATCACAGAAAGTTTTCAAGGAGCTGCTGTCCGTGATGGCCTGCTTCTGCAGGCGGCATGGTGCGTGCTGTTATGGTTTCCGATTGTGCTGTTATGGCGGGTGGCGAAAAAACGGCTTGTTGTGCAAGGGGGGTAGACTTTGTTTTACGTATCGGTTTTTTTTCAATATATGGCCCAGTACATGAAGACAAAATGGCAATACCGCACTGATTTGCTCATTGAATGGTTGTCCGACTTCATGGCGCAGGCGGTCAACTTGGTGTTCTTGCTCGTCGTGTTTGGCCATACGACGCTGCTTCACGGTTGGTCGCGCGATGAGATGTTGTTTATTTACGGCTTTTTCCTTGTGCCGTACGCCGTATTTGGCGCCTTTTTTAATCTATGGGATTTCAACGAGCGCTACATTGTCCAGGGAGAAATGGATCGCGTGTTGACGCGCCCGGTTCACAGCCTGTTCCAGATCATTTTGGAGCGGATGGAGCTCGAATCGTTGCTTGGCGCTGTGCCCGGGATGATCATTATGCTGTATGCCGGCAGCCGCTTGTCTCTTTCGTTTCATTGGTATGATGTCTTCGTGTTTATTTTGCTTGTGATTGGCGGTGCATTGATTTACGCCGGCATTTTCATTTCACTGGCGACGATCAGTTTTTTTGCCGACGCCCGCACATCCATCATGCCGATGATGTACAACATCAGCAGCTACGGCCGCTATCCGGTCGATATTTATCACCGCGTCATCCGCTATATGTTAACGTGGGTGCTGCCGTTTGCCTTTGTCGGCGTTTATCCAGCTTCGTATTTTCTCCATAAGCAGGAATGGTATGGTTATGCGTTTTTGACCCCGGTTGTCGGCGTGTTGTTTTTCATCATCGCCGTGATGCTCTGGAACGCCGGGGTCAGCAGGTACCGCGGGACGGGGAGCTGAGTGCTCCCGCTGTTTGCCGCGGCGTCTGCCATGAAATGGACAAACAATAGTCAAACAATCGCCACAATCGCGCATGCATCGCGGTGCGCCTTTCGCGTAAAATAGTTTGTGAAAGTATTCACATTATATTGAAAGGGATGAATGCAATGAAAAACGACGGTGGAACCCGAGTAGTGGTCATCGGCACCGGGTTTGTCGGCGCCAGTTATGCGTTTGCCTTAATGAATCAAGGGATCGCCGATGAGATCGTGCTCATCGATGCGAATGAAAGCAAGGCCATAGGCGATGCGATGGACTTAAACCACGGGAAAGTATTTGCGCCAAAACCCGCAGTCATTCGGCATGGCGATTACAGCGACTGCCACGATGCCGATTTGGTTGTCATTTGCGCCGGCGCCAACCAAAAACCGGGCGAGACGCGGCTTGATTTGGTGGACAAAAACATTGCCATTTTCCGCTCGATCGTCGAATCGGTCATGGCGTCCGGGTTTCAAGGGCTGTTTCTTGTCGCCACCAACCCGGTTGATATTTTGACCTATGCAACATGGAAATTTAGCGGACTGCCGCAGGAGCGGGTGATCGGTTCGGGGACGATTTTGGATACGGCGCGGTTCCGTTTTTTGTTGGGCGAGTATTTCTCTGTCGCTCCGCAAAATGTTCATGCCTATATTATTGGGGAACACGGCGACACTGAACTTCCCGTTTGGAGCCAGGCTGATATCGGTGGTGTGCCGATCCGCAAGCTTGTTGAAGCGAAAGGAGAACAAGCGAAGGAAGAGTTGGAGCGCATCTTCACAGATGTCCGCGACGCCGCCTACCAAATTATTGAGAAAAAAGGAGCGACGTACTACGGGATTGCGATGGGGCTTGCCCGCGTGACGCGCGCCATTTTGCATAACGAAAACGCTATTTTGACCGTATCGGCCTACCTCGATGGCCCATATGGGGAGCGCGACGTCTACATCGGCGTGCCGGCTGTCATTAACCGCAATGGCATCCGCGAGGTGATCGAAATTGAATTGAATGATGACGAAAAAAATCGATTCCATCATAGCGCAGCCACATTAAAAAGCGTGCTAGCCCGTTGTTTTACGCGATAAGGCAACAAACGAAAAGTTGTGCCAACAGTCTTTCTCGTCCAAACAGGGGGATGTATGGCTCTGGGGGCGACACGCTGTTCCGATTGGGAAGGCGGCTTATTCCCGCATAATTGTCCGTTTCACGGTGTATATATGAACTACGGACAATTTGTGGAGGGAAGCGAATGGATTACGCATTCCTCGGAGTGGTGACCGCCGTGCTGCTCGGCAGCATCACCTCGCTTTGGACAGCGCGCGTACAAGCAACGCACCGCCTCTCCCTTGACAGTTTATGGGTGCTCGTTCAATGGTATGTGACGATGCTGCTAGGGTTTGCGATGATTTATATGATTTTGCAAGCCAACGGCCATCATGTATTTACTCCGTCACCAAGCAGTGCAGCAGGAAACCGCCTGTCTATGCTGGAAGACAGTCTATATTTAAGCGGCATGACCCTCCTGTCGGTCGGATACGGAGACGTCACCCCGGTCGGCATCGGGCGGTGGATCGCCATCGCCGAGGCGCTGCTTGGCTACATTATGCCTGCTGTCATCGTCACGCGCACGGTATTTGACTGGGATCGCCGTTGACAGTTGCAATTTTCCTCTGTCTTCGTTACGCTAAAAGAAGACATTAAGGAGACGGAGGGAACGCTATGACGATCGCCATTGGCCAGCCAGCTCCAGATTTCACCTTGCCGGCAAGCAACGGGAAAATGGTTTCGCTCTCAGACTTCCGCGGCCAGTATGTCGTCCTTTATTTTTATCCAAAGGATATGACGCCTGGATGCACGACAGAAGCGTGCGATTTTCGCGACCGCCACGGGCAGTTCGCCGGACTGAACGCTGTCATTTTAGGAGTGAGCCCGGATCCGGTTGCACGGCATGAAACGTTTATCGAAAAGTACAAACTGCCGTTTTTGCTTCTTTCCGACGAGCGACATGAAGTGGCAGAAATGTACGGAGTGTGGAAGAAAAAGAAAAACTTCGGCAAAGAGTATATGGGGATCGAACGCTCCACGTTCATTATCGCCCCCGATGGGACGTTGGTTCAAGAATGGCGCGGGGTGAAAGTGAAGGGGCACGTCGATGAGGCGCTCGCGGAAGTCGCCCGATTGGCATCGTCTAGGTGAGTGTCCAATCAATCACAACGTTTTTGCGTACAATGCATAGTAACCTCCTCAAATGAAGGAAATGCGGCGGGTGGAAGTGATTCCTACCCCCTTTTTTTGTTAAAAAGATGGCTGAGCCCATATATTAATGGTATCTATATTGACAAAAGGCATATACTCCTTGTAGACTAATTATAAATATTATAAAATGATAATTTTTTTCATCTTATACAGAGAGTGAGGTGCATGACGGTGTCTGCCAACGAGCAGCTGAAGGAAGCGCTTGACATGTTGAAAAAGACGGGCATACGCATCACGCCGCAGCGTCATGCGATATTAGAGTATTTGATCACCTCGATGTCCCATCCGACAGCGGATGAAATATACAAAGCGCTGGAAGGGAAATTTCCGAATATGAGCGTAGCTACCGTCTACAATAACTTGCGCGTCTTCAAAGAAATCGGGCTTGTCAAAGAGCTGACATATGGCGATTCATCAAGCCGGTTTGATTTTGTCACTTCCAACCATTATCACGTTATATGCGAGGAGTGTGGCAAAATCGTTGACTTCCATTACCCAGCGCTCGATGAGGTGGAGCAGCTCGCCGCCCACGTAACCGGGTTTAAGGTGGACCATCACCGGATGGAAGTATATGGGATATGCCCGGACTGTCAAAAAAGCAGCGTGCGGGCGCATTAAAAAAGCTGATAGTGCAAAAGCAGCTATCAGCTTTTTCTTTTTCTGTTGTACTTCTCGTCAAACTCTTTCCCCTCAAGTTCGCGGTCAAGCGTCAGCGGCTCGCGGCAAAACATGCATAAATCGACGCGCCCGAGCATTTTCGTCACTTTGCCGCACGACGGACAAACGACTTGGACGGCTCGTGTAGACAGGGTGCCGATCCAAAAATATACGATGCCGCTCGCGACGAGAAACAGAAGACCTAACACCATAAATAGCGTCATGACAAGCGGGGACGTGCGGAAAAAGAGCCCGAGATACATGACAATGACACCGACGAAAATCAAGCTCAAAGCGAACGTACGAATTTTGTTGATTTTGCTCGAATATTTGATGCTCATGGTCGTCCCTCCTACATACACCACTATACCATAAAACAAGCACCAATCGGGAAGGAGAAACGGGCAAAATCAGACTTTTGTTTTTTCTTAGAGAAGAGAAAGGAATTTTTCATTTTTTGTCGAATAATGAACGACAGCAACAAGCTCCTGCCTTTATCAGGCAAGGCAGCGGCGGGGCGGTCACAGAGGAGAGAACGGACGGTGACCGCCAAAACAAAGACTTTCGTGTGCAATGCTCCATTTTCGCATAACAAGGTGGTCGAACCTTGGAAGACGTGGGAAGGGGGGATCCGTTGCGGATAGGAAGCGGCGTGAACAAAAAGGGAAAAGAACTTCCCTGCCCGCCTGGCGGTCAAAGGCGAATCGCCGCATTTTTCCTAGCTGCAACGGAAACAGCCTATGGAACAGTTTTTGCGCCCAATATGTCAAGAGTGGACAAACAGAAGTGATACGCACGGCATTTTAATGATTGAAAAAGCGGTTTGTCATACAGCGGTGACTGATACGTTTGATGCCGTGCTGCTAGTCATTGTCGACTCGCAGAGCGAACCGGTATGTCTAAAACATTATTCGTTTGGCGCTGAAAAGGCGGCGCTTTATGTGGTGAATGAACAGAAGCTAAATGAATGGCTTGTTCTCGGAGCTCCCCGAAAGGCCATCGACTGGGTGTTTAATGGAAAAGTCATATTTGACCGCAACGATTATATTTGGCAGCTCCGCCAGCGCCTTGAGCAATTTCCGCCTCGGGAGCGGCAGCGGAAAATGGGGATTGAGTTTGCCAAACTGATCCGACGTTATATCGATGGCAAGGAGCTGTTTATGGCCCGGCATTGGCTTGACTCGTACAACCATATGGTGCAGGCGTTGCACCATTTAGCACGGCTGACGGTGATCGAGTATGGACTTTATCCGGAAGTGACGGTATGGAGCCAGGTGAAGAAGATGAATGGACAAATTTATAAGTTGTATGAGGAATTGGTCGGCAGCGAGGAGCCGTTGCCGAAACGCCTTGAACTTCTGTTGTTGGCGAGCGAATTCCTCATTCATTCTTCCGTTGCAGCAGGCTCGATCCATCTGTGTGAAGTGCTAAAGGAAAAAGAAGGCGCATGGAGCATCGCTGAAATGGCTTGTCATCCACAACTTGCCCCTTATTCAGTCGATCTCGCAATCATGGTTGAGTATTTGGTCGAAAGAAAAGTATTGGCCGCAGTAAAAGGACCGACAAGAGGAAGCGGGATAACAGAGCGCTATTACATCGTGCAAGGAGGGGAAGTGCAGTGACCTCCCTGCCCATTCCTTGTTAAAAGCGGGGCTCTGAGGCAGGCATGAAGGTGAAAAGATGTCTAGGGAGGACTTTCCCTTGCCTAAACGCAAACAGTGCAGAGGGGGGATGACGGGGGGAAGGGAGATCGGGAGTGCTAGGGAACTGTCCCCCCCCCCCGCTCAGCTCAGTTTGAAGCAGGGGGATCCTCAGTTTCACAACGAAAGCAACCGTCCATCTTCCCGAGTGCAGCTTCGGTTCGTTCCAACGCTAGGCATCCGAAGACTCACTGTTCTTTCGCGCCTCGGGTATTTTACGCATGGAAGGCTTCGTTCGGTTTTGACATTAGATTTTCTCCATGCAACCTCATATCATATGTCCCGTTCACGAAGAACCCGACCCTTGTTTATCATCTGTTTTGGATAACGCCGAAATTCATTTCCCACTTTCGCTTCGTTTTGAAGCAGGAGACTTCTTCCGGATCTTCAGTGAAAAAAGCTATTGACTTGTATGAGGAACGATGATATATTTTAAATCGCTGCCGCAACGAAAAAAATGCGGCGCAAAAGGAATAAAAAAGTGTTGACAGCAAATAATAAAAATGCTATTATGTAAAAGTCGCTTCAAGAGAGCGACAAAAACAAAAATCGTTCCTTGAAAACTGAACGAAACGAAGCGCGTGCGCCATGACCATTGGTTTTGGCGCTGAACAAGCCAATCAACTTTCTTTGGAGAGTTTGATCCTGGCTCAGGACGAACGCTGGCGGCGTGCCTAATACATGCAAGTCGAGCGGACCGGATCGAGGCTTGCCTTGGTTTGGTCAGCGGCGGACGGGTGAGTAACACGTGGGCAACCTGCCCGCAAGACCGGGATAACTCCGGGAAACCGGAGCTAATACCGGATAACACCGAAGACCGCATGGTCTTCGGTTGAAAGGCGGCCTTTGGGCTGTCACTTGCGGATGGGCCCGCGGCGCATTAGCTAGTTGGTGAGGTAACGGCTCACCAAGGCGACGATGCGTAGCCGGCCTGAGAGGGTGACCGGCCACACTGGGACTGAGACACGGCCCAGACTCCTACGGGAGGCAGCAGTAGGGAATCTTCCGCAATGGGCGAAAGCCTGACGGAGCGACGCCGCGTGAGCGAAGAAGGCCTTCGGGTCGTAAAGCTCTGTTGTGAGGGACGAAGGAGCGCCGTTTGAAGAAGGCGGCGCGGTGACGGTACCTCACGAGAAAGCCCCGGCTAACTACGTGCCAGCAGCCGCGGTAATACGTAGGGGGCGAGCGTTGTCCGGAATTATTGGGCGTAAAGCGCGCGCAGGCGGTCCCTTAAGTCTGATGTGAAAGCCCACGGCTCAACCGTGGAGGGTCATTGGAAACTGGGGGACTTGAGGGCAGGAGAGGAGAGCGGAATTCCACGTGTAGCGGTGAAATGCGTAGAGATGTGGAGGAACACCAGTGGCGAAGGCGGCTCTCTGGCCTGTACCTGACGCTGAGGCGCGAAAGCGTGGGGAGCAAACAGGATTAGATACCCTGGTAGTCCACGCCGTAAACGATGAGTGCTAAGTGTTAGAGGGGTCACACCCTTTAGTGCTGCAGCTAACGCGATAAGCACTCCGCCTGGGGAGTACGGCCGCAAGGCTGAAACTCAAAGGAATTGACGGGGGCCCGCACAAGCGGTGGAGCATGTGGTTTAATTCGAAGCAACGCGAAGAACCTTACCAGGTCTTGACATCCCCTGACAACCCAAGAGATTGGGCGTTCCCCCTTCGGGGGGACAGGGTGACAGGTGGTGCATGGTTGTCGTCAGCTCGTGTCGTGAGATGTTGGGTTAAGTCCCGCAACGAGCGCAACCCTTGCCTCTAGTTGCCAGCATTCAGGTGGGCACTCTAGAGGGACTGCCGGCGACAAGTCGGAGGAAGGTGGGGATGACGTCAAATCATCATGCCCCTTATGACCTGGGCTACACACGTGCTACAATGGGCGGTACAAAGGGCTGCGAACCCGCGAGGGGGAGCGAATCCCAAAAAGCCGCTCTCAGTTCGGATTGCAGGCTGCAACTCGCCTGCATGAAGCCGGAATCGCTAGTAATCGCGGATCAGCATGCCGCGGTGAATACGTTCCCGGGCCTTGTACACACCGCCCGTCACACCACGAGAGCTTGCAACACCCGAAGTCGGTGAGGTAACCCGCAAGGGAGCCAGCCGCCGAAGGTGGGGCAAGTGATTGGGGTGAAGTCGTAACAAGGTAGCCGTACCGGAAGGTGCGGCTGGATCACCTCCTTTCTAAGGACGAAAAGCGGAGGTCACAATGGCCAACTGTCGATACACAGCGCTTTCGTTTCGTTCGGTTTTGAGGGAATGAGAAATTCCTTCGGTTGCTTTGCGTCTGCGTCTACAAGTGAATTCAGAGAAGCTGGATTCCTCGACGCAAGACTGCAGAGAAGTGAATTCAATGAAGTAGTCTCGTTCCTTGAAAACTAGATAACCGGAAACGCAAAGGAAGAAGCCGAGAGCGCTGTAGGTTAAGCTAGAAAGGGCGCACGGTGGATGCCTTGGCACTAGGAGCCGATGAAGGACGGGGCAAACGCCGAAACGCTCCGGGGAGCTGTAAGCAAGCGTCGATCCGGAGATGTCCGAATGGGGGAACCCACTGTCCGTAATGGGGCAGTATCCATGCCTGAATCCATAGGGCATGGAGGGCACACCCGGGGAACTGAAACATCTTAGTACCCGGAGGAGAAGAAAGCAAACGCGATTCCCTGAGTAGCGGCGAGCGAAACGGGAACAGCCCAAACCAAGAGGCGTGCCTCTTGGGGTTGTAGGACCGCTCATTGTGGGAGTGAGAAAGGAACGGGGTAGACGAACCGGTCTGGAACGGCCGGCCAGAGAAGGTGACAGCCCTGTAGTCGAAACTTCGTTCCCTCCCGAGCGGATCCTGAGTACGGCGGGACACGGGAAATCCCGTCGGAAGCAGGGAGGACCATCTCCCAAGGCTAAATACTCCCTAGTGACCGATAGTGCACCAGTACCGTGAGGGAAAGGTGAAAAGCACCCCGGAAGGGGAGTGAAAGAGAACCTGAAACCGTGTGCCTACAAGTAGTCAGAGCGCGTTCATGCGTGATGGCGTGCCTTTTGTAGAATGAACCGGCGAGTGACGATGGCGTGCGAGGTTAAGCCGAAGAGGCGGAGCCGCAGCGAAAGCGAGTCTGAACAGGGCGAAAAGTACGTCGTCGTCGACCCGAAACCAGGTGATCTACCCATGTCCAGGGTGAAGGCCGGGTAACACCGGCTGGAGGCCCGAACCCACGCACGTTGAAAAGTGCGGGGATGAGGTGTGGGTAGGGGTGAAATGCCAATCGAACTTGGAGATAGCTGGTTCTCCCCGAAATAGCTTTAGGGCTAGCCTCGGGATGGAGAGTGTTGGAGGTAGAGCACTGATTGGGCTAGGGGCCCTCATCGGGTTACCGAACCCAGTCAAACTCCGAATGCCAACGACTTATGCCCGGGAGTCAGACTGCGAGTGATAAGATCCGTGGTCGAGAGGGAAACAGCCCAGATCGCCAGCTAAGGCCCCAAAGTGCACGTTCAGTGGAAAAGGATGTGGAGTTGCAAAGACAACCAGGATGTTGGCTTAGAAGCAGCCACCATTTAAAGAGTGCGTAATAGCTCACTGGTCGAGTGACTCTGCGCCGAAAATGTACCGGGGCTAAACGTGCCGCCGAAGCTGCGGGATGACCGTTGGTCATCGGTAGGGGAGCGTTCTAAGGGCGTTGAAGCCAGACCGGAAGGACTGGTGGAGCGCTTAGAAGTGAGAATGCCGGTATGAGTAGCGAAAACAGAGGTGAGAATCCTCTGCGCCGAAAGCCTAAGGGTTCCTGAGGAAGGTTCGTCCGCTCAGGGTTAGTCGGGACCTAAGCCGAGGCCGAAAGGCGTAGGTGATGGACAACAGGTTGAGATTCCTGTACCACCTCCTTCCCGTTTGAGCGATGGGGGGACGCAGGAGGATAGGGCGAGCAGGCGGCTGGAAGAGCCTGTCCAAGCCGCAAGGCTGATCCGTAGGCAAATCCGCGGATTGTAAGGCCAAGCGGTGATGGCGACGGAGTCATCCGGAAGTCCCCGATTTCACACTGCCAAGAAAAGCCTCTAGCGAGGGAAGAGGTGCCCGTACCGCAAACCGACACAGGTAGGCGAGGAGAGAATCCTAAGGCGCGCGGGAGAACTCTCGTTAAGGAACTCGGCAAAATGACCCCGTAACTTCGGGAGAAGGGGTGCTCGTTTGGGTGAAGAGCCCGAACGAGCCGCAGTGAAAAGGCCCAAGCGACTGTTTATCAAAAACACAGGTCTCTGCGAAGCCGAAAGGCGACGTATAGGGGCTGACACCTGCCCGGTGCTGGAAGGTTAAGGGGAGCGCTTAGCGGAAGCGAAGGTGCGAACCGAAGCCCCAGTAAACGGCGGCCGTAACTATAACGGTCCTAAGGTAGCGAAATTCCTTGTCGGGTAAGTTCCGACCCGCACGAAAGGTGTAACGACTTGGGCGCTGTCTCAACGAGAGACCCGGTGAAATTATACTACCTGTGAAGATGCAGGTTACCCGCGACAGGACGGAAAGACCCCGTGGAGCTTTACTGCAGCCTGATATGGAATTTTGGTATCGCTTGTACAGGATAGGTGGGAGCCTGGGAAGCCGGAGCGCCAGCTTCGGTGGAGGCGGCGGTGGGATACCACCCTGGCGGTATTGAAGTTCTAACCCGCACCCCTGATCGGGGTGGGAGACAGTGTCAGGCGGGCAGTTTGACTGGGGCGGTCGCCTCCCAAAAGGTAACGGAGGCGCCCAAAGGTTCCCTCAGAATGGTTGGAAATCATTCGGAGAGTGCAAAGGCACAAGGGAGCTTGACTGCGAGACGGACAGGTCGAGCAGGGACGAAAGTCGGGCTTAGTGATCCGGTGGTTCCGCATGGAAGGGCCATCGCTCAACGGATAAAAGCTACCCCGGGGATAACAGGCTGATCTCCCCCAAGAGTCCACATCGACGGGGAGGTTTGGCACCTCGATGTCGGCTCATCGCATCCTGGGGCTGTAGTCGGTCCCAAGGGTTGGGCTGTTCGCCCATTAAAGCGGTACGCGAGCTGGGTTCAGAACGTCGTGAGACAGTTCGGTCCCTATCCGTCGCGGGCGCAGGAAATTTGAGAGGAGCTGTCCTTAGTACGAGAGGACCGGGATGGACGCACCGCTGGTGTACCAGTTGTCCCGCCAGGGGCACCGCTGGGTAGCTATGTGCGGACGGGATAAGCGCTGAAAGCATCTAAGCGTGAAGCCCCCCTCAAGATGAGATTTCCCACCGCGTCAGGCGGGTAAGATCCCTCGAAGATGACGAGGTCGATAGGTCCGAGGTGGAAGCGTGGCGACACGTGGAGCTGACGGATACTAATCGATCGAGGGCTTAACCTAGAAAAGCGGAGGCGAGCGGTTCGCCGCGACGGGCAAATGTTCTTCACCCGCAGGGGTGCTAGCACCCCGAGGGGGAAGGTTATTTGACCCCGAGCGGAGGCGAGCCGGAGCTAGACAATGAAAAGTGAAAGCGCCGCGGCTTCTTCCCAAAACGGTTATCTAGTTTTGAAGGAATGAAAAGAAGTCCTTGACAATAAGCTCAATTCCCTTATAATAATACTTGTCGCCATTGCCTAGTGGTGATAGCGGAAGGGAAACACCCGTTCCCATCCCGAACACGGAAGTTAAGCCCTCCAGCGCCGATGGTAGTTGGGGCCAGCGCCCCTGCAAGAGTAGGTCGCTGCTAGGCAAAACATGTGGAGGATTAGCTCAGCTGGGAGAGCACTTGCCTTACAAGCAAGGGGTCGGCGGTTCGATCCCGTCATCCTCCACCACTTACACCAATTTTGTATTCTTATCGCCGCGGGGTGGAGCAACGAGCCTTTGCTTCGTCGAATTCACTTCGAGTTGCCTCGACGCATCGAGCGTCTTTGAATCAGCTTGTAGAGGAAGAGGCAACGGACAACAACGCTAAGAACATTGTGCAAATTAATTTACTTTCCCATCGTCGCGGGGTGGAGCAACAAGCCTTTGCTTCCTCGAAACCGCTTCGAGTTGCCCCGACGCATCTGGCTTCCTCGAATCAGTTAGTAGAGGAAGGGGCAACGAAAAATTTACTCAGAGCATGATCGAAACTGAATCATTTCCTATCGCCGCGGGGTGGAGCAACAAGCCTTTGCTTCCTCGAAACCGCTTCGAGTTGCCTCGACGCATCGAGCGTCTTTGAATCAGCTTGTAGAGGAAGAGGCAACGAACAACAACACTAAAAGCATTGTGAAAATCAACTTACTTTCTCATCATCGCGGGGTGGAGCAGTCCGGTAGCTCGTCGGGCTCATAACCCGAAGGTCGCAGGTTCAAATCCTGCCCCCGCAACCAAATTGGTCCCGTAGTGTAGTGGTTAACATGCCTGCCTGTCACGCAGGAGATCGCGGGTTCGAGTCCCGTCGGGACCGCCATTGTTTCAAAATTATGAAAAGAGACAGCTCAGCAGCTCAGTCGGAGTTGCCTCAACGCATCTGGCTTCCTCGAATCACCTTGCAGAAGAAGAGACACAGTGCAGTACAAGCAAAGCAACGTAAAACTTAATATGGCTCGGTAGCTCAGTCGGTAGAGACGAGCATCCGCTTCATCGAATTCGCTTCGAGTTGCCTCGACGCATCGAGCGTCTTTGAATCAGCTGGTAGAGGAAGAGGCACAGAGCAATTCAACGAGCGAGTTAAAAAATAATATATGGCTCGGTAGCTCAGTCGGTAGAGCAAAGGACTGAAAATCCTTGTGTCGGCGGTTCGATTCCGTCCCGAGCCACCATCAAACTATAAATTATGCCGGCTTAGCTCAATTGGTAGAGACGAGCATTCGCATCGTTGAATCTTCTGCGAGTTGTCCCGACGCATCCCACTTCTTTGAATAAGCTTGCAGAGGAAGGGACACCGAGCATTTGACTTCCTCGAATCAGCTTGTAGAGGAAGAGGCACAACCGAGCAGATCATATGAGCCAGTAACTCATGTTAAACGTGCCGGCTTAGCTCAATTGGTAGAGCAACTGACTTGTAATCAGTAGGTTGCGGGTTCAAGTCCTGCAGCCGGCATCTTCCATTTTGAAAAAATTCAACTAGCGAAACATGAGCTCAGAAACGAGCGATACATCTTCGAATAGGCTTCGAGTTGCCTCGACACACTTGGCTTCCTCGAATAAGCTGGGAGAGGAAGAGGCAGGTAGAGCTAGGTAGTACCTAGAGTGTTATCCTAACCATGAGCCATTAGCTCAGTAACGAGCGTTGCATCTTCGAGTTCGCTTCGAGTTGCCCCGACGCACTTGACTTCTTCGAATAAGCTTGTAGAGGAAGGGGCAGGTAGAGTGAAATGAAGCTTAGAGTGTTATCCTAACCATGAGCCATTAGCTCAGTAGGTAGAGCATCTGACTTTTAATCAGAGGGTCGGAGGTTCGAGTCCTCCATGGCTCATCGTTTTGCGGAAGTAGTTCAGCGGTAGAACACCACCTTGCCAAGGTGGGGGTCGCGGGTTCGAGCCCCGTCTTCCGCTCCACTCGCCCGCCGGGGTGGCGGAATTGGCAGACGCACAGGACTTAAAATCCTGGGGTAGGTAACTACCGTGCCGGTTCGAGTCCGGCCCTCGGCACGTGCGCTCGTAGCTCAATTGGATAGAGCATCTGACTACGGATCAGAAGGTTAGGGGTTCGAATCCTCTCGAGCGCGTTCATCGGGAAGTAGCTCAGCTTGGTAGAGCACACGGTTCGGGTCCGTGAGGTCGCAGGTTCAAATCCTGTCTTCCCGATTTATCATGGGGCCTTAGCTCAGCTGGGAGAGCGCCTGCTTTGCAAGCAGGAGGTCATCGGTTCGATCCCGATAGGCTCCACCACTAATATTTTGATTTGGCGGTGTAGCTCAGCTGGCTAGAGCGTACGGTTCATACCCGTGAGGTCGGGGGTTCGATCCCCTCCACCGCCACCATTATCGGACCTTTAGCTCAGCTGGTTAGAGCAGACGGCTCATAACCGTCCGGTCGTAGGTTCGAGTCCTACAAGGTCCACCATTGCTAAGTTTCTTTTTGGAGGAGTACCCAAGTGGTTGAAGGGGTCGGTCTTGAAAACCGAGAGGCGCCGCAAGGCGCGCGGGGGTTCGAATCCCTCCTCCTCCGCCATGCACTTTAAAATCGTGCCGGCTTAGCTCAATTGGTAGAGACGAGCATTCGCATCGTCGAATCTGCTGCGAGTTGCCTCGACGCACTCAGCTTCCTCGAATCAGCTTGCAGAGGAAGAGGCACAACTAGGCAGACAACATGAGTCACTAGCTAATTTTAAATATGCCGGCTTAGCTCAATTGGTAGAGCAACTGACTTGTAATCAGTAGGTTGCGGGTTCAAGTCCTGCAGCCGGCACCAGAACGAGGCGACTATGGCGAAGTGGTTAACGCACCAGATTGTGGCTCTGGCATGCGTGGGTTCGATTCCCACTAGTCGCCCTTTCCATTATATTCTATATTTGCGGGTGTAGTTTAGTGGTAAAACCGCAGCCACGAGCATCTGCATCATCGGATTGGCTTCGAGTTGCCCCGACGCATCTGGCTTCTATGAACCAGCTGGTAGAGGAAGGGGCACGAAAAAGCGTGGCGGATGTTAAGCCAAATATTATGCGGGTGTAGTTTAGTGGTAAAACCGCAGCCACGAGCATCTGCATCATCGGATTGGCTTCGAGTTGCCCCGACGCATCCGGCTTCTGTGAACCAGCTGGTAGAGGAAGGGGCATGGAAGTAGCGTGGCGGATGTTCAACTAAATGATATGCGGGTGTAGTTTAGTGGTAAAACCTCAGCCTTCCAAGCTGATGTCGTGGGTTCGATTCCCATCACCCGCTTTTGATGGGCCTATAGCTCAGCTGGTCAGAGCGCACGCCTGATAAGCGTGAGGTCGGTGGTTCAAGTCCACTTAGGCCCACCATTTTCCATTGCATATTGTCAGATGATTCGTTATAATACTTAATGAACGTTCTTGTGCGTGCATGGTTCCGCTTGCCTCGATGCATTTTGCTTCCTTGCATTCGCTAGTAGGGGAAGGGACAGGGCAAGTATTGTGCTAGGTTTCTTACTCATCATTCCGCAATAGCTCAGCGACGAGCTTCACATCTTCGAATTCGCTACGAGTTGCCTCGACGCATCTCGCTTCCTTGAATTAGCTGGCAGAGGAAGAGGCAACGAGCACATTTGGAAGATGTGCATAACATATAGTTATTCATCATTCCGCAATAGCTCAGCGGTAGAGCAACCGGCTGTTAACCGGTAGGTCGTAGGTTCGAATCCTACTTGCGGAGCCATTGGATGGAGAAGTACCCAAGTGGCTGAAGGGGACGGTTTGCTAAACCGTTAGGTCGCAGTTTTGCGGCGCGCGGGTTCAAATCCCGCCTTCTCCGCCATAATGGCCCGTTGGTCAAGTGGTTAAGACACCGCCCTTTCACGGCGGTAACACGGGTTCGAATCCCGTACGGGTCACTGGTTGCTGGCACCAGAGATTCTGGTGCCCTTTTGTACAATTTCTTTTGTCGATTTTTGCGTTTTTTTCTTGCGATGCGTGTGGAAGTCTGTTATAATATCTCTCGTTAGCTTTAAAATTACGTTATGATTGTTGGGGACAACGCAGTGTTTCGTTTCGTTAAAGAACGAGGCATTGCGTTTTTTTATTTACCACCCTAAACCGAGAAGACCCTCACTTCCACGCGTGAGCGTAGGGAGAGAGTTCAGGTAGGGAGGGAGTCCCCCGTTTCCAACGGCAGGAAAGTGGGGGGAGAAGATCAAACGAACAATTGGGCGTCGGCTTCGCCGCCATGAATTTGCACAAACATCGTTTGGATGGCTTGAAGCTGGCGCTTGGCGGTTTCTTCTGGCGTTGATGGGAGAAAGTAAACGATTTGCAAAGCGTTTTTCGTTTCTCTCGTCACGGCGGTCCGCTCCGAATCGACGATCGGACTGCCAAACGGCCCTCGTTCATCTTTGCTGACGAGTTTGTTGGCAAAGTTGACTGTGCGGCCGTTTAACGCGATGTATTCATCTTTTTCCGTGCCGATCGTGAGCGTCACTGTCCCGTTGATGCGGTCTAGATCATAGATGCCGAGCGGAATTTTATAATAGAGTGAAAAAAAGTTGTTTATGTCCGCCGCTGAATGGATAGGCGGAATGAAGCTTTTTTTCTGGATGCGTCGGTACAGGCTTTCACTTGACGGTCGATAGCGGCTTGGGTCCGTTCCGATTTGTTTGAAAGTACGGCGCCATTCGACCATTTCAGGAATGTCGGCAATCGACTTTTCCTGCAGCTCGATGTAAAGAGATTCTTGAAACAGCTCAAGCCGCCCCCTTAACATTTGCGGTGAATCGCTGACCTCGATATGATAATAGCGGATGACGCCGAATTTACCAGAAGGAAGGCGTTGCTTTAGTTGTTCTGATATCACGCATTTCATCTTGATCACCTCGGATTTCATTTTACCATATATGACGAAAGGAGGGAAAACGATGGATGTTATGGCATTAAAGCAGGAAGTCATTGAGTACAGTCGGTCAATCGGCATTGATAAAATCGGATTTGCGAGCGCCGACCCGTTTGTCGAGTTGAAAGAGCGGCTGCGCCGCCAACAGGAGCTCGGGTATCAGTCGGGATTTGAAGAGCCGGATATTGAGAAGCGGACGAATCCTTCATTGCTTCTTCCAGAAGCAAAATCGATCATTGCCATTGCCCTCGCTTATCCGTCGAAAATGAAGGATGCACCGCGCGGGACGAAAACGGAGCGGCGCGGCGTTTTTTGCCGTGCATCGTGGGGAAAGGATTACCATGTTGTGCTGCGGGAACGTTTGCAGCAGCTCGAGGAGTTTTTGCTGGCCAAAGTGCCCCATGCCCGTGTTCGCTCGATGGTGGATACCGGAGAGCTCGCCGATCGGGCGGTGGCGGAACGGGCAGGGATCGGTTGGAGTGGCAAAAACTGCTCTATTATTACACCAGAGTTTGGATCGTATGTGTATTTGGGAGAAATGATTACGAATATTCCATTTCCCCCTGATGAACCGGTTGAAAACCGGTGCGGGACGTGCACGAAATGCATTGACGCCTGTCCGACGGGGGCGCTTGTGCAAGGGGGACAGCTGAATGCACAACGATGCATTTCATTCTTAACGCAAACGAAAGGGTTTTTGGCTGATGAATTCCGCGAGAAAATTGGCAACCGATTGTATGGTTGCGACACATGCCAATTAGTCTGTCCAGAAAATAAGGGGAAAGATTTCCATTTGCATCCGGAATTTGAGCCGGATCCGGAGGCGGCCAAACCGAAGCTGGTTCCGCTTCTTGACATGACGAACCGTGAGTTTCAAGAGAAGTTTGGTGCGATGGCCGGTTCATGGCGCGGGAAAAAACCGATTCAGCGCAATGCGATTATTGCCCTCGCTCACTACAAAGACCGGACGGCAGTGCCGCATTTACTCCGGTTGTTAAAAGAAGACAGCCGCCCGGTCATCCGCGGGACAGCGGCATGGGCGCTTGGGAAAATCGGGGATGCAACCGCCAAGCCTCACTTGGAAGAGGCACGACAAACCGAGACGGACATGGATGTAATCGCCGAGATTGACAAAGGGCTGAAACTGTTGTCTGAGACAAAGGAATAGGGAAAGAACCTCCGCCTCCCTACATAAGGTAGTAACAAAAAGAAAGTGGGGAGCGGCATGAAAAAGCAGTTGCAACAGTGGCTCGATGAGCGGGCTCGTTCGTTTGTATCAGAACCACGCGTACAAGATGAAGAAATCATACGCAAGAAGCAACTGTGCGACAAACGAGGAGCGGAAATCGTCCGGTGCACGATCCGCGGACGAATTGTCGGCAGGCAGGCCGTCGAGCGGGAGACAACGATTGCTTATATGGCCCACTATCAATTTCTCATTAAGCATAGGGCTGATCTGTATATAGAGGAGCAGGTGGAGGAACGGCGCGCCCGCTTTTTGGGTGGTGAGTTGGTTGATGACCAGCAGATCAGCCGGATGGGGGATCGCGTTGAAGCACCGCGCGTTGAGCGTGAACGGTGGACGGGCGAGCGGCTGTTTTACCAATATGATCGTGCGCAGGCGGTGCGGTATGCAGAAATGTGGTGGAACCGCCATAACCCGGCGTTTCCTTCCTTTGACGTTGATTGCACGAATTTTGTTTCCCAATGTTTGTATGCGGGCGGGGCGCCGATGACCGGCTATCCGAACCGGGCGCGAGGATGGTGGTGTCAAAACAACAGTTGGAGTTACAGTTGGGCGGTCGCCCATTCGCTGCGCTGGTATTTAAGCGGAGCGCGCATCGGCCTGCAGGCGGTCGAAGTAGCCGAGCCGGAACAATTGATGGCAGGGGATGTCATTTGTTATGATTTTCAAGGAGACGGCCGCTTCGACCATACGACGATCGTGGTGGCGAAAGACAAAGACGGCATGCCGCTTGTAAACGCCCATACGACAAACAGCCGCATGCGTTACTGGTCGTATGAAGATTCAAGCGCCTATACGCCAAACATTCGGTATAAATTTTTTCACATCATTGACCGCAAATAAACGATGTTGCTGAGGTGAACGGAATGCCGCTTCATGTAGTACTGTACCAACCAGAAATTCCGGCTAATACCGGGAATATCGCCCGCACATGCGCGGCTACGGATACGGCGCTTCACTTGATTCGTCCGCTTGGGTTTTCAACGGATGATAAAATGTTAAAGCGCGCCGGCCTTGACTATTGGCCGTACGTCAACATTTCGTATTACGATTCGCTCGATGAACTGTTTGTCCGGTTTCCGCACGGCGAATTTTACTTTATTACGAAATTCGGCCGCCAATACTACGATTCGTTTGATTTCAGCGATACGGAAAAAGACATTTTCTTTGTGTTCGGCCGTGAAACGACCGGGCTGCCGAAAGAACTGCTTGAAGCCAATATGGACCGTTGCCTGCGCATTCCGATGAACGACAAAGTCCGTTCGCTGAACTTATCCAATACGGCGGCGATTTTAGTGTACGAGGCGCTGCGCCAGCAACGGTTTCATGGGCTTTCGTAAACAAAAAAACGACCTTCGTTGCGGAGGTCGTTTTTTTGTGCCTTATTGTTTAACGCCCGGTTTGTCCTCGTAGCCGGCGGTGAAAATGGCCGTCAAAAACGCAATGATAACCCCTAACATAAGCAATGTGCGCATCGCTTTTCCTCCCTTGCAATGAAAGTGGTATGCGTTTCCCCTTTATTATAGCGAATATGGCCAAGCATGTGAATGAGAACAAGGAACAAGTTAGGACGGAGAGACAAAATTTTTTTTGCGGCGAATGATACGGGACATCCTCGCATAAATTGTAATAATCTTGCTGTTAGACATCCAAGGGTGAGGAGGTCCTTTATGGATATTTTACAAAAGATCGCACGGTACCGGGAAGAAGAAGAAAAGCTGAAATGGGAAGGGACGTTCGCGGAGTATTTAAAGATTTTAAAAGAAAAGCCGTGGGTGGCCCAATCGGCCCATTCGCGCGTTTATAATATGATTAAAGATGCCGGGGTCGAAGAGGTGAACGGAAGGAAACGATATAAGTTTTTTAGCCAGCACTTGTTCGGACTCGAAGAAGCGCTCGAACGGCTTGTTGAAGAATACTTCCACCCAGCGGCGAAACGGTTGGATGTGCGGAAACGAATTTTGCTGCTGATGGGTCCGGTCGGCGGTGGGAAATCGACGCTCGTGACGCTTCTAAAGCGTGGCCTTGAAGAGTATTCCAAAACGGACCGCGGCGCGGTGTACGCCATTAAAGGCTGCCCGATGCACGAGGATCCGCTTCACCTCATTCCTCACCATTTGCGCGATGATTTTTACCGTGAATACGGCATTCGCATCGAAGGAGAGTTGTCACCGCTCAATATGATGCGGCTCGAGAAAGAATACGGCGGCCGCATTGAAGATGTGCTGGTGGAACGCATTTTCTTCTCGGAAAACCGTCGCGTCGGCATTGGGACGTTCAGCCCATCTGATCCGAAATCGCAGGATATTGCCGATTTAACCGGAAGCATCGATTTCTCGACGATTGCCGAATACGGTTCTGAGTCTGACCCACGCGCCTATCGGTTTGACGGCGAACTGAACAAGGCGAACCGCGGCATTATGGAGTTTCAAGAGATGTTGAAATGCGATGAAAAGTTTCTCTGGCATTTGCTGTCGCTGACGCAGGAAGGCAATTTCAAAGCGGGACGATTTGCGTTAATCAGTGCGGATGAACTGATCGTCGCCCATACAAATGAAACGGAATACCGGTCGTTCATTGCGAACAAAAAGAATGAGGCGCTTCACTCGCGCATTATCGTGATGCCGATTCCGTACAACTTGCGCGTCTCCGAAGAAGAACGCATTTACGAAAAAATGATTCGTGAAAGCGATGTCGCCGATGTGCATATCGCCCCGCATACATTGCGGATCGCCGCTATGTTCACGATTTTGACTCGGCTGAAAGAGTCAAAGCGGCCGGATGTGGATTTATTGAAAAAAATGCGTCTATACGATGGGGAAATGATCGAAGGGTTCAACGAAGTGGACGTTGAAGAGTTGAAAAAAGAACATCCCGACGAAGGAATGAGCGGCATTGACCCTCGCTATGTCATCAACCGCATTTCGGCTTGCATCATTCGGAAAGAAGTGCCGTCGATCAACGCGCTTGATGTGCTTCGTTCGTTGAAAGAAGGGTTGGATCAGCATCCGTCGATCACGAAGGAAGACCGCGAGCGGTACTTGAACTTCATTTCGCTTGTGCGCAAAGAGTATGACGAAATCGCCAAGCAAGAAGTGCAAAAGGCGTTCGTGTACTCATATGAAGAGTCGGCGAAAACATTGATGGATAACTATTTGGACAACGTCGAGGCGTATTGCAACAAAACGAAACTGCGCGACCCGCTTACCGGAGAGGAAATGAATCCGGATGAGAAGCTGATGCGCTCGATTGAGGAACAGATCGGCATTTCGGAAAATGCGAAAAAGGCGTTCCGGGAAGAAATTTTAATCCGCATTTCCGCCTACGCACGCAAAGGGCAGCGATTTGATTACAACTCGCATGAACGGCTGCGCGAAGCGATTCAGAAAAAACTGTTCGCCGATCTTAAAGATATTGTGAAAATTACAACGTCGACGAAAACACCGGATGAGCAGCAGTTGAAAAAAATCAATGAAGTCGTCGCGCGTCTCATTGATGAATACGGGTACAACTCCACGTCGGCCAATGAATTGCTACGCTATGTCGGCAGCTTGTTGAACCGCTAGGCATGCCTCGAGCGCCGGGGCATGCTTTTTTGCATCGATAATCGGGCTTGTCCGTCCGTTGTTCGCTTTTCTATTTTCGGCATTCATCTGTCAATTATTTTGAATTTTTGCATAGGATAAAATAAACAACTTGGCATAGTGATGGTCCGTTTTGATGACGCCAACATAAGTATATGCGGGAAAGTGAAAAGTGTGAGAACCATTTTAACAAAGGAGGGGAAAATATGAAAGGGAATTTCGTTGTATCGAAAGAAGACTGGTCCCTCCACCGCAAAGGATATGACGATCAAAAGCGGCATCAAGAAAAGGTAAAGGAAGCGATCAAAAACAATTTGCCGGATTTGATTACGGAAGAAAGCATCATTATGTCCAACGGACGCGATGTAATTAAGATTCCGATCCGCTCGCTGGATGAATATAAAATTCGCTACAACTATGAGAAAAACAAACATGTCGGCCAAGGAAACGGAGACAGCCAAGTCGGCGATGTCGTGGCCAGAGACGGAAGCGGGGAGGGGCAAGGGCCAGGGAAAGGCCAAGGAGCCGGCGACTTGCCGGGCCAAGATTATTACGAAGCTGAAGTGTCGTTGATGGAAATCGAAGAAGCGCTCTTCAGCCAACTGGAGCTGCCGAACTTGCAGCGGAAAGAACTGGATCAAAATGTCGTTCAACATATCGAATTTAACGACATTCGCCGCACCGGGTTGATGGGGAACATCGATAAAAAGCGGACGATGCTCGCCGCTTTCAAGCGCAACGCCATGAGCGGCAAACCAGGCTTTTACCCGATTTACCGCGAAGATTTAAAGTTTAAAACGTGGAATGAAGTCGTCAAGCCGGAATCGAAGGCCGTTGTCTTGGCCATGATGGACACAAGCGGCTCGATGGGCATGTGGGAAAAATACATGGCGCGCAGTTTCTTCTTTTGGATGACGCGTTTTTTGCGCACGAAGTACGAAACAGTCGACATCGCCTTTATCGCCCATCATACGGAAGCGAAAGTTGTCAGCGAGGATGAATTTTTCACGAAAGGGGAAAGCGGCGGGACGATTTGCTCATCCGCCTACCGCAAGGCGCTGGAACTGATCGAAACGAAGTATTCTCCGTCGCGCTACAACATTTATCCGTTCCACTTCTCCGACGGCGACAACTTGACATCGGACAATGCCCGCTGTGTGAAGCTTGTTCAAGAGCTGATGAAAGTGTCGAACATGTTTGGGTATGGGGAAGTCAACCAGTACAACCGCCATTCCACACTCATGTCGGCGTATCGCAATATTAAGGATGAAAAGTTCCGCTATTATATTTTGAAGCAAAAATCAGATGTGTTCCACGCGATGAAAACATTTTTCCGCAAAGAAGAGAGCAAGCAGCTCGTTTGACCCTCTTAACGGTGCAAAAAAGGGGGTTTTTCTTTTTGAAAAGGCGGGAGGGCGAGGCCCTCCCGAAAACGAGCTAGTGCTTTTGCAGCGTCGCCGCCATGGCGAGCACGGCGCCAAGCACGTCTTCATTGCGTGGAGCGTGCACGGTCAATAGCATTGGCGCTGGTTGGGCGCTGGCGATGACATGAACGGTGGCGCCGTCCGCTTGTGCAGTGTACCAAACCGCATCAGCGAACGGCTTAGGCAATCCGTTCGTTTGTTGGCGGGCGGCGTTGGCGTCGATCGCTTGGGCATGTTCTTTCGCCAGCTGCTCGTAGTTTGTTTCCCCCTCTGAAAGCAAGCGAATGCGGGCGAACGACTTACCGTGGAGCAATACATCAGCATGCGGCTCTTCGGCATCCAGCGTCCAACCGTCCAGCACGTAGAGGGAGAAATGCTGGTTGTCGCTTGTGGTCAACGTTGCTGTCCCTGTGACTGTTTGATTTCCGACTTGGTAAGACAAAGAAGTTGTTGGACGGGAAGAAGCAGCTTCATCCCCTGTCGCCCCGCTTTGTCCACCTCCTGCTTGATGTTGTTCATCAACCGGGGGAGCTTCTTGGTTCTTTGGCTCGGCTGTTTGCGTTTTGGCGGAGTTCTCGTCCGAACTTGCGAATTGTTTTTCTTTCGCAGCCGTCCCTTCTGATGCAGGCGCCTCTGTGCCGCAGCCGGCAAGCAAGGCGGCGGTGACAGCGAGGGAAAATAACAGCTTCCCGTATCGATTCATGTTCATCCCTCCTTACGTTTCATATTACCGCTCATTATACCAATTGAAACGGTGGAAACAAACAGACTCGTTTCCCTATTTTTTCTGTTTGTTCGTTTTGGCTTGTTGTTTGGTGTGCAAGGCGACATGCGCCCCGCCCCAAACAGCGGCGACGAGTGGCGCTCCCCCATTTTACGCTTGGGGAAAGAGCGTTTCACCTTCTTTACCATTGGCTGGAGACAGGAAATGTTCCGCGAAAACAAGAAGAGTTGCCCACCCGGTTAATCGTGCGGGCTACCGGGTAGGCTATAGTCGTTTCAACTGATAGCGGTTGACGGGGCGTCCGACGCCGCCGTATTGCACATCGAGTATCACTTGTCCCGTTTTCTCAAGGTATTCCAAGTAGCGGCGGGCCGTCACACGGGCGATGCCGACGCCCTCGGCCACTTCCTCGGCGGAAACAGGGAAGCGGTGCTGGCGCAAGTAGGCGACGACTTTTTCCAACGTCACTTCGTTTAATCCTTTCGGAAGTTCAGGGAGCGAGGCGGCAGGTTGTTCAGCTGTTTGCCGTAGTGCATCGAGTTCTGCCTGGGTGATCGATTCCTTTTCTGCAAGCGACTGGCGGAACGCCCGGTAATTTCCCAGCGCCTGTTTGAGCCGTTCAAATTTAAACGGTTTCACAATGTAATCGAAGGCGCCGTTTTGCAGGACGCGGCGCACTGTTTCAATGTCGCTCGCCGCTGTGATGGCGATGATATCAACTTCATGGCCGCGGGCGCGGATTTGCTTTACTGTTTCAAGGCCGTCTAGCTGCGGCATGTAAATATCAATCATCGCTAAATCGGGACGCAGCTCGTCGATGAGGCGGAGTCCTTCTTCACCGTTTCCGGCAAGGCCGACGACGGTGAAGCCGTCCACTTGTTCGATCATTTGTCGGTTCACTTCCTGGACCATCGGATCGTCTTCAATGAGCAGTACACGGTACATGCTTTTCCTCCTTTGCACGGATGGAGCCTGTTTACATGATGGAGAAAGACACCAGCGCTGTTTCGCTAGGCTTCCTTGCTATGTTACATGTCAAATGTGATCGTAAAGATGGTGCCTTTTCCTTCTTCTGATTGGACCTCGATTTGTCCGTTTCCTTTGTCCACGATTTGTTTGACTAAATATAAGCCGATGCCGCGGCCATCGCTCCCTTTTGTGGAGAAGCCTTCTTCAAAAATGCGGTCGAGATGTTCGCGGGCGATGCCTTGGCCGTTGTCTTCGACAGAGAGGGAGCAGACATCCTCATTTTGTTCGATGCTGACGTATACTTCCTTCTCGCGGCCGGCGACGTTGCGGAACGAATCAAATGCATTTTCGATTAAATTGCCGAGGATCACGACGAAATCATGGTGATCAAGGCGCGGTGGAAACCGGTGCAGCCGGCTGTGCCGGTCGATCGTCACGCGAATGCCGAGCTCTTTGCCGCGGCGGATTTTGCTTAACAATAGCCCGGAGATGCTTTCGTCTTTGATGTTGCGGCTTAAAAACTGCGTCAGTTCTGCCTGTTCCTCTTTAACTTGGAAGACGTACTCGAGCGCTTTTTCGATATGGCCGAGCTGGATGAGGCCGGCGATCGTGTGGAGCTTGTTCATGTATTCATGGTTTTGCACGCGCAGGGCATGGACAAACGCTTTCACTCCTGTCAGTTCTTCGGCCAGCCGCTTGACTTCCGTGCGGTCTTGGAAAATGGCAATGGCGCCGACTGTTTTCCCGTTGACCTTGATCGGGATGCGGTTGCTCCAGATCGTCAAGTTGCCGATTTGCAGCTCACGATTATAAATCGGTTTGTTTACCTCAAGAATTTCCGGAAGATGTGTATCCGGGATGACAGAGCGGATCGGCTGCCCGATGACATCTCCTTCGACGCCAAGCATTTGTTTCGCCCGATCGTTGAAAATCGTGATGCGTTCATCGCTGTCAATGGCGATGACGCCTTCATGCATGGCGTTGAACGCTTCCGTCCGTTCGATGAGCAGTTTGGCGATTTCATGCGGCTCGAGCTGGAACATTTGCCGCTTAATGTGGGAGGCAAGCAGCCAAGCTCCGCTTCCGCCGGCGAGCAGCGACAAAACGATCGCTATCGCAATTTCCTCTTTTACTGTGCTCATCGCTTCCCAAAATGTCGGCAGCCGGTAGGCGGCGATGACGACGCCGATTTGTTCGTGATCGCTGTTCATAATGGGGACGAAGGCGCGGATCACGGTTCCGATTTCCCCACGCGCTTTCGAGGTGTACGTATGCTCGGCAAATGCCGGCCCTTCATCGGCGCCGTGGGAAATGGTGCCGATCATTGCTGGGAGCGGGTGGGAGAGGCGAACTTTGTTCATATCGAGTACGACAATATAGTCAGCGCTGTGGATGACGCGCACCCGTTCTACGATCATGTTGACGAGCGCCCGGCTTTGCTTGTCGCCGACAATGTGGTGTTTGACTTCCGGCAGTTCAGACACTGTGCGCGCTGTCAACAAGGCGCGCTGGCTCAGTTCTTTTTCTTTTGTATGAAAAAAATCGCTGATGATAAACAAGCCGCTCAGCAGCATCGAAAAACTGACGATGACAAAAATTAAAATCGTGATTTTCCAACGGATCGGCAGCCGATTCATGGCGAGACTCCTCTTTTTTCGAAACAGTCATTATCATTTATTTTAGCATGATTCCTCTGATATGATAAAAGAGATGAAAAAATCAAGGACGAAAATGGTGTGGATGATGAGAAACAGTTGGAAATGGTGGCTGCTCCTTCTGTTCGCCGGCATCGGGTTGGCTGGATGGGCGGTGAGCCAGCAAGTCGGCCGGGAGCCGCTTGTTTATGATGATGAACAAAAGGGGCTGCAAAACCAAATTATTATTTACTTTAGCCATGTTGTTGCGGAAAACACGCCAAAAGGTTTGGCGGCGCAAAAGTTTGCCGAGCTTGTCGAACAAAAGACCGATGGCCGCGTCAAAGTTGAGGTGTTTCCGAACGGTTCGCTCTATTCGGACGGCGAGGAGCTTGATGCGCTGTTGCGCGGCGATGTGCAAATGATCGCTCCGTCATTTTCGAAAGTGACGGAATTGATTCCGGAGTGGCAAGTGCTCGATTTGCCGTTTTTGTTCCGCAACGATGACGATGTGCGCCGCGTCTTTACTGGAGAAATCGGGGCTGAGCTACTCGGAATGCTTGAGGCGAAGAAAATCAAAGGGTTGGCGCTTTGGAGCAACGGATTTAAGCAAATGATGAGCACCACCCGCCCGCTTATCGCACCTGATGACTTCCGCGGCTTGCGCTTTCGCATTATGCCGAGCGAAGTGATCGAAAAACAGTTTCGCCTGCTTGGCGGAGAACCGGTTGCTGTTTCATTTGACCGCGTTTATCAGGAGCTTGAACAGCATAAGTTTGATGGGCAGGAAAATACGATTTCTAATATTTATTCGAAAGGGTTTTACAAATTTCAACCGTATATTACAATCAGCAATCACGGGTATCTCGGGTACGCAGTCATGATGAATCAGTCATTTTGGGACCATTTGCCAAAAGACATCCAGCAAAAAATAACTGAAGCGATGGCTGAAGCGACGCGTTGGAATTTAGAGCAGTCGAAAGAGCAAAACGAACGGGAGCTCAAGCAGCTCGAGCGGCGTGAAGATGTCTTCCTTTACCGGCTGTCGGAAGAGGAGAAACGGAAATGGGAGCAGAAGTTCGCCCCGCTGTACAACGAGTTTACGAGGCAGTTTGGTTCCGGGCTTTTGAATGAAATTAGAGGATCGTAATAGGCTTCCGCGGGCGGAAGCTTTTTTGTTTTTGAACAGCAAAAAAGGTCAAGACCAAAAAGACCAAAACGACCATTATCACCATAATATTTTGATTTTATGCTTTTTTCTTTATGATGATGTTGAAAGCGTTGTCAAGACAAAGAAAGGAGTGGGAGAAATGCGGAGCAAATTTAAAAATTTAACTGTGCAAGTCATTATCGGTATTATTTTAGGGATTATCGTCGGATTTTTATTCCCGGAATTCGGCACGAAGCTGAAAGTATTGGCCGATGGGTTTATTAAGCTGATTAAAATGGTGATTGCGCCGATCATTTTCTTCACGGTCGTCATCGGGATCGGCAATATGGGCGACTTGAAAAAAGTCGGCCGCATCGGCGGCAAGGCGCTCATTTATTTTGAAATTGTCACCACGTTTGCGTTGGCGATCGGGATTGTCGTCGTCAACCTAGTCAAACCAGGGGTCGGGTTTAACACCGATGCCGTAAAAGGCGGCGACATTTCGCAATATACGAAGCAGGCGGAAGAGACGAGCCACGGGTTTGTCGATTTCGTGCTCAGTATTATCCCGGATAACGTCGTCGCAGCGATGGCCAGCGGAGAATTGCTTCCGGTACTCTTCTTCGCCGTCCTGTTTGGCTTGGCGGCAGCAGGGTTAGGGGAGAAAGCCAAACCGGTGCTTTCGTTGTTTGAGCGAATCGCTGAAATTTTCTTTGGCGTCGTCAATATGGTCATGAAAGTTTCGCCGATTGCTGCATTTGGCGCGATGGCGTATACGATCGGCACGTTCGGCCTTGGCTCGCTCGTGTCGCTCGGAAAGTTGATGGGATCGGTATACATTACGATGGCGCTCTTTATTTTCGTCGTGCTCGGCGGGATTGCGAAGTTTTACGGATTTAACATCGTTAAGTTTCTTGCCTACATCAAAGAGGAGTTGTTGCTCGTTCTCGGCACGTCTTCGTCGGAATCGGCGCTGCCGCGGCTGATGGAGCGTCTCGAAAAATACGGCTGCTCGAAGTCGGTCGTTGGCCTTGTCGTTCCGACCGGGTATTCGTTTAACTTGGACGGCACATCGATTTACTTGGCGATGGCGGCCATTTTCATCGCCCAAGCATACGGCATTGACCTAACGATTTGGCAAGAGCTGACGTTGCTCGGTGTATTGATGCTTACATCAAAAGGAGCTGCAGGAGTGACGGGTTCCGGTTTCATTACGCTGGCGGCAACGTTAGCAGCGTTCCCGATGATTCCGGTTGAGGGCATTGCCTTGTTGCTCGGGGTCGACCGCTTTATGTCCGAGGCGCGGGCGATTACGAACTTGATCGGCAACGCTGTGGCGACGGTTGTCGTTTCAAAAATGGAAAATGAGTTTCATCCGAACGAAGCTGAAGTGGAGCGCGCCTCGATGAGCGTGGCCAAATAAGAGTCAGGAGCGATCTGCAAGTCCAATTGACAGCTTTTCCGTTCGCATGTTTCTGACTGCGTCGGGAAAGGAGCCGCACGCTGCAAATCGCCGAATGGATGAAAGAAGGAATGCAATGACAGCGCGAGGGGAACGTTTCCCCTCGTTTTTGCGTTGATTTTCCCCTAAAGAAAGAACAAGAGGGACGTGGGGAAGTGAGAAAGGAGAGCAAGCATATATTTTGATTTTCTTTCCCTCTTTTCCCATAATGAAACTATAATGACGCTCGAGGAGGAGAGGATATGAACGGCCTGCAAGATTGCGCCACTTTGCATAACGGGGTGAAAATGCCTTGGGTCGGCCTTGGCGTTTATAAAGTCAAAGAAGGGGAGGAAGTAAGAAGCGCGGTGCGCACCGCGCTCGAGATCGGCTACCGCCACGTCGATACAGCCGCTTTTTATGAAAACGAAGAAGGTGTCGGTCAAGCGATCCGTGAATCCGGCATTCCGCGCGAGCAAGTATTTGTGACGACGAAAGTATGGAACACCGACCAAGGGTATGAGACAACGCTGAAGGCGTTTGACAAAAGTTTGAAAAAACTCGGGTTCGATTATGTCGACTTGTATTTGGTCCACTGGCCGGTGAAAGGGAAGTATAAAGAGACGTACAAAGCGCTGGAAAAGCTGTATAAAGACGGCTATGTGCGCGCGATTGGCGTCAGCAACTTCCAAATTCACCATTTGCAAGATGTGCTGGCTGACTGCGAAATTAAGCCGATGGTCAACCAAGTCGAGTACCATCCGCGCTTAACGCAAAAAGAGCTGCAGGCGTTTTGCCGGGAAAACGGCATCCAGCTTGAGGCATGGTCGCCGCTCATGCGCGGGGAAATTTTAACCGAACCGACAATCGTTGAAATTGGCAAAAAATACGGGAAAACGCCAGCGCAAGTCGTGTTGCGTTGGGATTTGCAGCACGGCGTCGTGACGATCCCGAAATCGGTGACGCCGGCGCGGATCAAGGAAAACGCTGATATTTTTGATTTCTCGCTGACCGACGAAGAAATGAAACAGATCGACGCGTTGAACTTGAACAAACGGGTCGGTCCTGACCCAGACAATTTCGATTTTTGATGTCCCCATCAGCCAAATAGCGCCTCGATGCAGGTGCTGTTTTTTTTTTTTTTGAAACCGGAGCGAGCCGTTTGACGTATGAAAAGGTGAGCAAGTACAATAAATAATAGTATACACATTTGATGAACATTGAAAAAACGGAGGGTGCTGTGATGCTATTCCATCCGATGGATATTTTCATTTTTATCGCCTTCCTGATATCGCTTTGGGCGCAATGGAAGGTATCAAGCAATTTCAATGCCTGGTCTGAAGTTCCAGCCTCATCGGGGTTGACGGGGGCGGAAGTGGCGCGCATGATTTTAGACCGCCACGGGTTGCACTATGTGCCGGTGGAGGTCGTGCCAGGGAGATTGTCCGACCATTATGATCCGATTTCCCGCACGGTCCGTTTGTCGGAGCCGGTCTTTTATGGGCGTTCAATCGCTTCCATTTCCGTTGCCGCCCACGAGGTTGGCCATGCCGTTCAACACCAGCAAGGCTACGCGGCGCTCGTCCTTCGCCACCGGATGTTTCCGATTGTGAACTTCGCTTCGGGCGTTGCGCCGTTGTTGTTGCTCGTTGGATTTGTGCTCCATCAATTTTCGCTGATTGGACTCGGCATTTTGTTTTTCTCGCTGGCGGTGGCCTTCCAAATCATTACCTTGCCGGTGGAGTTTAACGCGAGCGCACGGGCGAAGCGGTTTATGCTGGCTGAAGGGTTGATCGCCCCAAATGAAGCGCGCGGCGTAAACAAAGTGCTTGGCGCGGCGGCGCTGACATACGTCGCGGCAACGTTGATCGCCGTGTTTGAATTGCTGAAATATGTGCTCATTTTCACCCAAGGGAACAATAATGAGGAATCGTAACATATTGGGCCGCCTAAGGCGGCCCAGCGGCATCACCGTCTATCAGCTGCAATGGAAACTTTTATGTGCAGGAGGTGTAACCTGGGCGCTTCATCCGCGCTCGGAGACGAATTGGATATAGCCAGTTTGCTGTTGGTGGCGTTTCTCATCGCTTGCACCGCCTTTTTTGTCGCTTCTGAATTTGCGATCGTCAAGGTGCGCAGCTCGCGCATCGATCAACTTGTCAATGAAGGGAATCGACGGGCGGTCGCGGCGAAAAAAGTGATTTCGAATTTGGACGGCTATTTATCGGCGAACCAGCTCGGCATTACGCTCACCTCGCTTGGCCTTGGCTGGCTGGGGGAGCCGACGGTGGCGCGGATGTTGCTGCCGCTGTTTGAACGCCTCCATCTATCGGAATCTGTCTCCCATTTTTTAGCGTTTATCGTTTCGTTTTCGCTCATCACCTTTTTGCATGTTGTCGTCGGTGAATTAGCGCCGAAGACGTTTGCCATTCATAAGGCGGAAGCGATTACGCTGTTTACGGCTCAGCCGCTCATTTGGTTTTATAAAATCATGTATCCATTCATTTGGACGCTCAACAACTCTGCGCGGCTTGTGACGCGCCTGTTTGGCCTCAAGCCGGTGGCGGAGCATGAAATCGCCCACTCTGAGGAGGAGTTGCGCCTCATTTTATCCGAAAGCTACAAAAGCGGGGAGATCAATCAGTCAGAGTACCGCTATGTCAATAACATTTTTCGTTTTGACGACCGCATCGCGAAAGAAATTATGGTGCCGCGCAAAGAAATTGTGGCGCTCGATATTAACAAAAGCGTCAAGGAAAACTTGGACATCATTCGCGAAGAAAAGTATACGCGCTACCCGGTCATTGACGGCGATAAAGACCATGTGCTTGGACTCATCAACGTGAAAGAGGTGTTTACGGACTTTATTGCCAATCCGTCCCATGATAAACAGATCAAAGACTATATCCGCCCGATCATTCAAGTGATTGAATCGATCGCCATTCACGATTTGTTGGTCAAAATGCAAAAAGAACGCATCCATATGGCGATTTTGGTCGATGAATACGGCGGCACGTCTGGACTGGTTACAGTCGAGGACATTTTGGAAGAAATCGTTGGCGAAATCCAAGATGAGTTTGATATTGATGAAACGCCGCTGATTCAAAAAATGGACGATCGATTGATCTTGGATGGCAAAGTGTTGATCAGCGAAGTGAATGACTTGCTTGGGCTGGACATTGACGATGATGACGTCGATACGATCGGCGGCTGGATTTTAACGAAGCATTATGATATCAAACCAGGCGAGAGTGTAGAAATCGATGGCCACTTGTTTACGGTGAAGGAAATGGATGGCCATCATGTGAAATCGCTGGAAGTGGCAAAAAAAGAGCCGAGCAAAGAGGAGGAGGCGGCAGGCGCCGAAGAGGAGGAGTTGCGTTTGTAAGGCAGACGGGGGCGTCTGCCTTTTCTCGTTTCGGCCGAGAAATCCCCTCCTCCATTGAAGGACGGCAGAGTAGATCAATTGTAAATGCGCGAAAGGTCGGTGGGAAAATCGCTTGTTGGCGCGAGACAAATGACCTCTTCGTTTGTAAACGGGTGGCGGAACGTTAGCTTAGCGGCATGCAGCGCATGACGATGAAATATCGGCTGGCCGCCGTAAAGCGTGTCGCCGACGAGCGGATGGCCGAGATGGGCCAAATGGACGCGGATTTGGTGCGTCCGTCCAGTCTCGAGAGAAAGCTCGACAAGCGATGTTGACGGGAATGTTTTGATGACGCGATAGTGTGTCACCGCTTTTGTCCCCGTCTTCGAGACGCGCCGGCGCGTTGGATGGTGGCGGTCGCGGCCGATTGGCGCGGAAATGGTTCCTGATTCCGGGGACAAACGACCGTGAACAAGGGCGACGTACGTCCGCTTGATGGCACGGTGGGCGAGCATCCAATCGAGCGTCGCACCGGCAAGCGGGTGTTTGGCAAATAAAATCGCTCCCGACGTGTCGCGGTCGAGCCGATGAATGTGGCGCACTTTTGTTAAAATTGCCTGCGACTGCAAATAAAACGCGACCGCATTGGCGAGCGTGCCGGTTTGCCCCGGTTCGGACGGATGAATGTCGATGCCGGCTTCTTTGTTCAAGACGAGCAGATGGTCGTCCTCCCATAAAATCGAAAGCTCCCGATATTCTGGAACGATGAACGACGGCTCCGGCTCATATGCGTAAAGCTGAAGCCGGTCGCGTTCGTTGAGCACCGTCTTCCAGGGAACAGCCTGGCCGTTCAGTTTGACGCCGTGTTCCATCCGCCAACGGTGGGCGAGCTTTTTCGAGGCGGACCATACGTCTTTCAGGAGCTGTTCAATCGTCAAACCGCTCCACCAGCTAGGGATGATGCATTCCAGCCAATCGCCTTTTCTTGTCCACAAAGGTTGTCACACTCCCAATTGTTTGTTAGCTGTGGAAACACTTTCTACCCCTATCCTTGCGCGAGATATGGTACACTCATAGTATCGTCTTAGTGATGGAGAACGCAAGCATTGCGGCGAGAAAAGGTGGTATGGACGTTGAAAATGATGTATGCAGCGACTCCGGAACAAGAGCATTACATGCAGTATTTGCTCAACTACTTTTATACCGATGTGTTCCCGTATTACTTCGATGATGAACAAATCCGTCAATTTGAGGAATGGGGCATTCTTTCGCTGGACCACGAACATGTGGCATATAATGGAACAATGAAGGAGGCTTTCCAAATCATTTCGGCGCTGCAGTCGCTCATTACCGTCATCGAATATATGGGGGAACATGGAGAGTGCGACCAATATGAATGGCTGTTTGCCCGCAACCAAAACATTTTGGCTCGTCATGGCATCACCTTTCCATTTCGGGCCAAGCAGTTTATCCATAAGCGGGCGATGCCGTGCAGCATGTATGTTCCCGCTGTGAATCAGTGGGTGATGTAGGGCAAGGGGCTGCGTCTTGTAAAAGGTGCAGCTCCTTATTTTTTTGGCATTGGCAGTGAGGCAAACCATCGGCGGAACGTTTCCTCATCATGGTATCCTTCGATGCGTTTTGCCTCTTTGCCGTTTTCATAATGGACAATGGTCGGGGTTGCTTCAATATGGTATATGTCCCAACCGTCTTCAAATTCGAGCAAGTTGAACAATTTTAAGTCGATGCCCAGCTGTTTCGCCAAAGGAATGACGATCGGCGTTGTCCGCTGGCAGTGAGGGCATGTCGGGCTGTAAAAGTAGACGGTCAGCGTCTTGCCGTCAGCCAGTTGCTGTTTCAACTCCGCGGGCAAAATAATGTTGCGGTAGTTCGGGTCGTCAAGTTGGGCGATGGTGGCTGGGTTGAGCTCGCTTTTATGGTAAGGATTGTTGCTTGCGGCTTCTTTTTGTTCGTACATCGTAATAAACGAGATCGCAGCGAACAGGACGACAATGATGCCGCCAAATGCGAGCAGTTTTTTCAACGTTCGCTCTCCTTTCTTTGCTGGCGCATGACGGTCCAACTTAACAAAATAATGATCATAAAGGCAGTGAACGCCAAAAATGGAATGGTGATAAATCCAAGCCAGTTTATATATTGCCCTGTGCACGGAATGCGGCCGCATCTGATGGCGTATTCTTGAAGAAGCGGAATTTTTTGCAATCCGTAATGATACAGAGAAATACCCCCGCCAATCAATGAAAGTGTGAAGCTATAGCGAGCTGCCGCAGCGTCTTTGCGCACGATGGCGATTCCTAAAATGATGACTTGCGGATACATAAAAATGCGTTGAAACCAGCACAGGTCGCACGGAATGTACCCAAGCACCTCCGAAAAATAAAGGCTTCCGAGGGTGGCGATGAGCGCAGTCGCCCATGCCGCCAAAAGCAAGTGTTCCGCGCGTTTTTCTTGTTCCATCCTTCTCCCCTTCTTCCGTTGCAGACACCGTTGCCCGATCTTACACTGTTCAGCTCCATTATAAGGGATGGAAAACGGCACGTCCATTCATAACCGGCAAAGGGCAGGAAAGAAAACAACATTTTCTATCTATATCGCTCGACAAACGAGCCATACTAATCGGTGAAAGGGGAGGATCACATTGACGAACAACAGCGGAAACAAAGTGCAGGACATTATGACGAAAAACGTCGCAACGATTTCGCCGAACCAAACGGTGCAAGAAGCAGCGCAAATCATGAGCCAAAAAAATATTGGGGCGCTTCCGGTTGTGGAAAACGGGCAAGTCAAAGGGATGATTACGGACCGCGATATTACGTTGCGTGTTTCGTCCCAAGGAAAAGACCCGTCGACCGTCAAAGTAGCGGAGGTCATGACGAACCAAGTCGTCACCGGTACGCCGAATATGAGCGTACAGGAAGCCGCGAATGTCATGGCCCAACATCAAGTTCGCCGTTTGCCGATCGTGGAAAACAACCAGCTTCAAGGCATTGTTGCGCTAGGCGATATTGCGACGAACAGCGCATCAAACGAAGCGGCTGAACAGGCGTTGACGAACATTTCGGAGCCGTCGCAGCCGCAAGGGTAATGGGGGAAAAAGGATGCCCACATTTTTTCCAGGGCATCCTTTTTCTTTTGGCAGGTATATTGTATGATGGGAGCGAATACATAAACAGGGAAAATGAAAATCAAGGGGGAACAGCGATGGAGTGGAGACAAAAATACGAACAATGGCTGCGTGAGCCGCAGCTCGATCCGGAATTGAAGCGGTTGTTGGAACAACGCCGCCATGATGAACGATGGCTGGAGGATTGCTTTTACAAAAATCTCGAATTCGGCACCGGCGGCATGCGCGGTGAGATTGGACCGGGAACGAACCGAATGAACATGTATACGGTGCGAAAAGCGTCGGAAGGATTGGCGCGATACATACAATCGTTTGGGGATGAGGCGAAGCAACGCGGGGTCGTCATTGCCTATGACTCCCGGCATAAGTCGCCGGAATTTGCGATGGAGGCAGCGAAAACGTTGGCTACGAACGGCATTCAAACATACGTGTTTGATGAATTGCGTCCAACGCCGGAACTGTCGTTTGCTGTTCGCTATTTGCGGGCGTTTGCCGGCATTGTCATCACCGCTAGCCATAATCCGCCCGAATATAACGGCTATAAAGTGTATGGAGAGGACGGGGGACAGCTGCCGCCTGCTGTCGCCGACCAAGTGATCCGCTATGTCAATGAAGTCGAAAATGAGCTCGCCATTCATGTGGAAGATGAGGAAACGTTAAGAGAAAAAGGCCTTATTCGCATCATCGGAAGCGAAGTCGATGATGCTTATATCCATGCGGTCAAAACGATTTCCATCCATCCGGAGCTCGCTCGGGAAGCGGCGATCAATATCGTGTTTACGCCGCTTCACGGCACGTCAAACAAACCGGTGCGCCGCGCGCTCGCTGAGCTCGGCTACCAAAACGTCTTTGTCGTCAAAGAGCAGGAGCTGCCGGATCCGAATTTCTCGACGGTCGCCTCGCCCAATCCGGAAGAACACGCTGCCTTCGCTATGGCGATGGAGTTGGGCAAGCAAGTGAACGCCGATCTGTTGATCGCCACTGACCCGGATGCCGACCGGATGGGAGTGGCGGTTACAAATGACAAGGGAAACTATGTCGTGCTGACCGGCAATCAAACCGGCGGCTTGTTGCTCCACTATTTGCTGTCGCAACGAAAAGCTCAAGGCACTCTGCCGGAAAATGGTGTTGTCTTAAAAACGATCGTGACGTCTGAATTTGGTCGGGCGATCGCCCAATCGTTTGGTCTTGAGACGGTCGATACGTTGACCGGTTTCAAATTCATCGGCGAAAAAATGAAGGAATACGAACAAACAGGGCAATATGCGTTCCAGTTCGGATATGAGGAAAGCTATGGGTATCTGATCGGCGGTTTTGTCCGCGACAAAGATGCCGTGCAGGCGGCTGTCCTCGCGGCGGAAGTGTGCGCGTTTTATAAAAAGCAAGGGCTATCGTTGTATGAGGCGCTCTTGCAATTGTTTGACCAGTACGGCTATTATCGCGAGGGACAACGATCGCTCACGCTGAAAGGCAAAGAAGGAGCAGAGGCGATTGCCGCGATTTTAGCGTCGTTCCGCCAACAGCCGCCGGTGGAGGCCGCGGGGAAAAAGGTGACGGTGATTGAGGATTACAAAACGAAAGAGCGGACGAACACGTTGACCGGCGAAAAAACGGCCATTGATTTGCCGACATCCAATGTGCTCAAGTATATCTTGGAGGATGGCTCGTGGTTTTGTCTGCGTCCATCAGGGACGGAGCCGAAAATGAAGGCATACTTCGGCGTGAAGGGGATTTCGTTGCAAGACAGCGAGGAAAAATTGGCGCGTCTTTCCGACGCGGTCATGCAACGGGTGCACGATGTGCTGCGAGCCGTTTCGCCTTCGTACATTCAATGAGAGAACAGCGGGGAGTGGGTTGAACCCATTCCCCGTTGTTTTTACGAATAGAAATATGCGTACTGTTCGACTCCCGTTTTTTGTTCGCTCACTTCAAGTGCATGGTCAATATAGCGAAGCAAGGCGTGCAACCGCTCCTGGATGACGGAGTAGTCATGCTCAAAATTATAAGCGTGGAGAAACTTTTCAATTTTTTTTGACAGAATATCATCAGGCGTACGCACCATTAAAATGAGCAAATTGTCCCATTCGGAGCGATGCGTGTAATAGAGCGCCTTATCATAGTCGACGGTGTTCAAGCGGCATGCCTCCTTTGTCAAGAAGGAGTCATTGTTAGTGTATGACGGGAAGGCGTTTTGTTGCCCTGTAAATGTTGCGACAGAAGGCAAAATATAAATTATAACCGAAATGAAAACGAAAAAGGAAAAATAAATGTTGCAATTTTGTGACAAGGGTAGTATCCTCAAAATAAGGGGATGATGAGAATGAACAAACGGCACGAAGGGCAAGAAATGATCAACATGTGCAAATGGATGGCGTCAGTGGGATTGATTGTCGGAGTCGTACTGTTTTTGCTTAGTTTTATCGCAAGCGCTTACAACAAAGACTATTTCTTGACGATCATCAGTCTCGGCATTATCGGGGCCTCGATGGTGATGTTTGGATTCGGTTTGTTTATGGGATTGCTGACAGAAACGTATCACCGCGGCCCGCGCGAGAACGTATAGCGTGCATCGAGAAATGGAAAACACCGGGATTACACCGGTGTTTTCCGCTTTTGTTGCATGTACCAATAAAGGATGGCGAAGCCAAGAGCGGCCAAAAAGATGGGAAATAAGAACGGACGGTAGGCGTGGATGGACTGCTTGACGGCCATCCAGCGGCTTTCGAAATAGGCGCCGATCGTTAAAAAGACGGCGACCCACACCATCGCCCCGCTGTAGGCAAACAAGGCAAACTTTCTCAAACGGTAGGCGTTTGTGCCGGCCCAAAAGGCGGCGAGATGCCGAACGCCTGGGATGAAATAGCAAATGAATAATACCGCCGGGCCGCACTTCGAGAATAGCGCTTTCGTTTGCTCGAGCCGTTTCTCGGTTAGATGGAATTTGGCACCGAATTTATGCAAAAACGGCAGCCCTAATGTGATGCCAAGGATATAACTGAGTGAAATGCCTGCGATCGCCCCGAACCAACAGGCGAGAAAGGCGAGCGGATACGAAAAGGCGCCGGTTGAGACGCGATAGCCGGCATACGTCAACAGCAATTCATCTGGAATCGGCAATCCGACGATGCCGAGCATGAGCGAAACCATAATGCCGATGTAGCCGAAGTGTTCGATAAGATAATGCAAATAGTGCTGCAAATGACCACCACGCTTTGCCGCGATTTCTTGTATATGACCATTATAAGCCAACGGTCCACAAATGAAAATGGGGCGCTGCGCGTTCATGCCAAACGATGGAACGTATCAAAACGCCGTTTCCCTCATACATTGTGATAAGAGGAAAAAGAGGGGGGAGATGGATGCGGCAGGACGAGCTGAAAGAGCTGGAACGAGCGATTGCGGAGATTACAGAAATCGCAGAAGGATTTGGGTTGGACTTTTACCCGATGCGCTATGAGATTTGCCCGGCTGACATTATTTATACATTTGGCGCTTATGGGATGCCGACGCGGTTTTCCCACTGGAGTTTCGGGAAACAGTTTTACAAAATGAAGCTCCATTATGACTTAGGATTAAGCAAAATTTACGAACTTGTCATTAACTCGGATCCTTGTTATGCATTTTTGCTCGATACGAATACACTGATCCAAAATAAGCTAATTGTCGCCCATGTGTTGGCCCACAGCGACTTTTTCAAAAACAACGTCCGCTTCAGCAACACGAAGCGCGATATGGTCGAGAGCATGGCGGCGACAGCAGAGCGGATCAAACATTACGAGCACCAATACGGAAAATGGGAAGTGGAAAAGTTTCTGGATGCCGTCTTAGCCATTCAGGAGCATATCGATCCGTCGCTGTTGCGGCCAAAGCTGTCATGGACGTGGGAAGATACGGAAGTGTACGAAGAGGAGGAGCCTCCGAAAACATCGACGCCGTACGACGATTTATGGTCGCTTGACGAGCGAAACAAACTGAAAACGCCGCCGCGAAAAAAACGGCGCAAGTTTCCGCCGCAACCGGAAAAAGATGTGCTATTGTTCATCGAAGAATACAGCCGTGAACTGGAGGACTGGCAGCGCGACATTTTGACGATGATGCGCGAGGAAATGCTCTATTTTTGGCCGCAGCTAGAGACAAAAATCATGAACGAAGGCTGGGCTTCGTTTCGCAAAGGAGCTTAAATATGTAAATGAGAAATCACTTGTATACGAAAGTGATTTTTTTATTTGTTTGATGTTGCAATTTTTAATTATTGCTCATTTGATTCATGGTTGCTGTATGGTTCGATAATGTTTAGTGATCATGCTAAAATAACGTTTGTAATACATTTTGTCCTGGTGAATCATAAATTTCTTTGACAAATGGAAAATTGTATAATTTGTTAAATGTTAAAAGGATTGTTTCTTTTCGTTGTCAAATAATTTGTAGTAAATATTAGAAATTTAAAGGGGATATATGGCGGAATGGATGCGAAGGATTTGTTGCGTATTATAGACGATGGAGAAAATGCCGAATTGGAATGTAAAGCAGCCAAAGGCGGGTTACCGAAAGATGTTTGGGAAACGTATTCTGCTTTTGCGAATACAAATGGCGGTATTATTTTGCTTGGGGTCGAGCAAAAAGGACAAGAGTTTTTCCCAGTCGATGTTGATGCAAAAAAGTTAGTCAAAGACTTTTGGGATGGAATTAATAATCCACAAAGGATTAGTAAAAATATCTTAGTGGATCGAAATGTAGAAATTGTTGAAGTTGACGGAAAAGAAATCGTGAAAATTTATGTTCCAAGAGCTTCACGTGAGGACAAGCCAATTTATATTGGTCATAATCCTTTTACAGGTACATATCGCCGCAATTATGAAGGAGACTATAAATGTACAAAAGAAGAAGTACAGCGAATGATAGCGGATCAATCTCCAATTCCTCAAGACAGCAAAGTTCTTCCCAATTACGGTTTAAATGATTTGAATATGGAATCGGTGAGAAGTTATCGAAATCGCTTTTCTTCTTTGAAACCAGATCATCCTTGGAATGGTTTAGAACTGAAGGACTTTTTATATAAAATTGGAGCTTTGGGAAGGCTACGCGAAACCAACGAGGAAGGGCTAACATTAGCCGGGTTGCTCATGTTTGGGGAAGAGCGCAGCATTACAGAGTATTTACCGCAGTATTTCTTAGAATATCGGGAAAAGAGTTCGGATGTGCCGGGGGAGAGATGGACAGATCGGATTATTTCTTCCGACGGCACTTGGTCGGGGAATTTGTATGATTTTTATTTTAAAGTGATCCGCAGACTAACGGATGATTTAAACATTCCTTTTCAAATGGAGGGGCTTTTTCGCAAGGATGATACAAGGGTGCACGCTGCTCTTCGTGAGGCTTTAGTCAATACGTTGGCTCATGCCGATTACTACGGGCGACGCGGAATTGTTATCGAAAAGGAAAAGATGTTATTTCGATTTTCCAACCCGGGTGTTCTTCGGATTCCTTTGCAACAAGCACTGAAAGGTGGAATAAGTGATCCGAGAAATCCAACGATTTTTAAAATGTTTATGTTAATCGGACTTGGTGAACGGGCAGGGTCGGGGATTGAGAATATTCATTTGGCGTGGAAAGAACAACATTGGACTGCCCCAGAATTAATTGAAGAATTTCAGCCGGATCGCACGATTCTTACGTTGCGAACAACTTCATTATTACCGCAGGAAAGCGTCGATTTTCTAAAAGCAGTTCTTGGGAAACATTATAAGTTTTTAACCAATGATGAAGTATTAATTTTAGTGACGGCACATCAAGAAAATTATGTGACCAATACGAGATTGCAAAGCCTGACAGATAAAAAGAGTGATGAAATAAGCAAATTATTATCCGGACTGGTGGAAAAAGGATATTTAGAACCAAATGGACAAGGAAGAGGTACAAAATATACGCTAACGGAAATGTTTCATCAAAAGTCTATAGGGAACTCCAGATATAATCGGATAAGCTCCGGACCTAATGTTAATAACTCCGGACCTAACGCTGCTAACTCCGGACCTAACGAAAACGAACAAACAAAAGATCATGAAAAAGTGCTATTGGATATTTCTGAATTAGCAAGGAAGAAAAAGAGATTAAATCCTTCCGAAATGGATGAGATCATTTTAAATCTTTGTGCAATTAAGCCGTTAACGCTCAAAGAATTAAGTCAATTACTGAATAGGCAGATGGATCCTCTTCGCAAAAAGTACATTTCACGATTGCTTAAGGAAGGGAAATTAGAACCGCTATATCCAGAGCAAATAAACCATCCGAAACAAGCATATATGACACGATCTCTTTTTACAAACCAGCATTAGGATATTGGATTCCTAATGCTGGTTTATTGTTATTAGACAAATTTCCCTTCTCATATAGTTTTACAAAATATGATGGGGAGGGGTACGAATGAAGCTTGATGGGATTTGGATGGAATCCATTGAATTAGATAAAATTGTCCCCATATACGTTGAAAATGTTTCAAAAAGAGCAGTAGAGAAAATGGTCAAAATATTAGAGGGAGGGGATCAGTTAAGCAGCCATGTTATTGTTGAAAAGGATAGAACAGAAGATAAATATTGGTTAGTCGCGGGGTTTCCAGAATACTTAGCATATAAAAAAATGAATGAAAAGCATAAAAGGTGCACAAGAATATTTTGCGTTATTCAGCGATATTCGAATGAAACAGAACAACGAATTAAGTTGCTAAGGAGGATGTTCCATCATCAAACAACAAAGTGGTTAGACAAACATATGTTGATTGATCAAATGGTTAATAGCGGAGTAAAGGTTGCCACGATAGCCCGAAAGCTGGGAGTTACTCAAGCTGAGATTGAAAATTATTTTGTTCATCCTGATATTCCTTTTGACATAATCAAAAGAGCCCGTGAAAATGAAGGAAGTTTGATAAACATAGAAAAAATTCGCAAATTGCCAATTCATTCAATGCTTAAACACAAGTTATATCAGCGAGCAGTATTACCAAAAAGGCACCCTGCCCGATTAACGACAGATAAGTTGCAAAAAATAAAGTGGTTACTAAAAAGGGATTACTTTAACGATTTAGGAAGAGAAGATCAATGGGAGATGTTGCAACAAGCTTTAGATTACAGGGGAACATTAGAAAATATATGGGATTTGGATATTGAAAGAAGATTGAAAAGAATGTCTCAAGGGGAGTTGATATTAAAATTTACGTTCGATCCGGACTCCTATAACAATGACCTAAATTTTAGCGATCTTATCAATTAAATGGGATTTTAATAAGAGATGCTTGGCGTTTAAAGTCAAGCATCTTTTATTTTGTCTGTAGCAATTTATAATTTAATTTTTTTTGGAGGATTTTGGCATAAAATGTAGAATTTTTTTGGTATTAGATTGTGGGGGGGTATGCAATGCGTATTAAGGAAATAGTAATAAGAAATTTTAAAAACATTGGTATCAAAAAAAATGCATTATTAAAGTACCGGAAGTCGATGAAAATGGATCCTCAGATTTTGTAACTGTAATAGGTGAAAACAACATAGGAAAATCATCTATTTTGGAAGCCCTTAGGTTATTTCTTCCAGAAACAGATTTACCAAGCACTCCTTCAATTGATTTATTTCCTTTTAAAAAAGAACCGACAAATGAAGATGAATTTATGGAAGTGAAAATTACTTTTAATGGATTAAACGATTTAGATAAAAATCATCCTTACATAAAGCCGTATATTTATAATGATGAATTAATTATTAGGAGAATATGGAGTGGTCCTGATTTAAGGGATACAGATGTTCCTTTTGAAGTGTTTATTCCTAACAGACACATTACAGAGTTAAATGAAGAAGAAACATGGAATAGGAGTGCATTTGAAAATGTATCGCCTAGCCTAAAACAACTTTATACAAAATTTTGTGAGGATAAAAAATTAAACAATGGTACTATTCCAAAAAATAAAAAAGAAGAATTTGTAGAATTTGTTTATTTAAATGATAATACGCTTATTACGGAAGGCGAGCCAAAATGGTTTCCTAATCCGAACGGATTTGCTTCAAAAATAAGATCCATAATGCCAAGAGTGATTTATGTTCCAGCAGTTAAATTAATAAACGAGGAGGCTGATGCAAATAAAAATAGGTCAGCTGCCAATCTAATAGCGTCTGCTTTGTTTGAACAGCATCTTAGTTCCACTGAAGAAATAGAAAATTTTAAAAATGCTTTAAACTCCTTGAAGCTAATTTTTAACGAAGATACAAAGCATAGAGAGGTTCGAAATCTTCAAGATAAGTTAAGTAAAAAACTTAAAAGGATAATGGAGGTTGAAGCACACGTTGATTTTGAAGTACCGGAAGTAATGGAGAAACTCCACTTAAACTCGTCCATTTCATTAAAGTACAACAATTTACTAACTAAACCTTCTGAACAGGGCAATGGGGTTCAAAGACTGCTTATCTTATCATTATTAGAATTAATGGCAGAACAACTAACAAGTTCTGATCTTGATAAGGAGTTAGACAATCGGGAATGGAGAAGAAGTTTTTTATTTTTGATTGAGGAACCAGAGATATATTTACATCCACATTTACAGCGAAAAATGCGTGATGCATTAGTACAAATATCAAAGCATCCTTTAGCTCAAGTAATTTGTACATCACATTCGGAAAACTTCATCGACTTAGCTGACAGGCACCAAGGAATTGTGTTACTGAAAAAGAGAAGTGATGGAACTGCAGAAACAATACAGGTGCCTTATGATATTTATAGTGGTGATAATAAATCAGAAAAAAGAAAAAGAATGAGGATGTTGTTAAACTTCAATACTTCGACGTTGGAGGCTTTTTTCGCAAAAAGAGTTGTTTTAGTAGAAGGTGATTGTGAAGTAGCCAGCTTTTTAGCGATTAAACAAAAACTCAAGGAAATTTTCCCGGAAAAGATCCATGGGCAGCGCGCTTTGCCCTCCACCCGGCATGAAAATGACTGCTCAAGGCGCATGCATTTTCACGGAAAAGATCCATGGACAACGTTTTGCCCTCCACCCGGGGATGAAAATGACCGCTGAAGGCGCATGTATTTTCACGGAAAAGTTCCATGAGCAATTTTTGCTCTCCACCCGGGCATGAAAATGACTCATCGGGGCGCATGCATTTTCACGGAAAAAGCAGATGAAATTGAAAACACTGCTAAAGATATTTCTATAATACCTTGTAATGGTAAATTAACACAGATTGGGTTCATCACCAAAAGTTGTACTTGCACCTGTCATGAAAGTATGTTAGCTGTTTCTAGCCGAACCCGCAGTGCAAAACGCTGGATATTTCTGTATCCGTATCCCCGACGTTTCATCAGCTTGATCTTGTTATTTGTTCCCTCCATTTTCCCATTTGAATAAGGGGATAAAATGCACGATATGATTTCGTCTGTTCGTTTGACGAGTGATTTTGCGATGGCGCGAACAGCAGAACAAGGACAAAACAAATACCGATGAACCCAGGCGTTCAAACGACGTTTCGCCTGTTGCTCATCTTTGCTTTTGAACACATAGCGAACATGTTGGAGCGATTGGTAAACAGACTTTAAGTAATCGCTTTCATTGCACCATTCTCGTATGATTTGACGTTCTTCCTCCGTCAATTTCTCTGGGCATTGGCTCAATAAACGGCAAACGTAACGAACATTTCCGTGTTTCTTGCCTCCTTTGCCCAAATATTTGCGACAACGTTCTAACGCATCGGTAAACAGCTGAATGACATGGAAATAGTCGACGACATGTGTCGCCTCTGGGCAAACCCGTTGAATCGCTTTTTTCATCGCTGGAGCCAAGTCACTCACGACATACTGAACGGAACGAGATACATGAGCCAATGCACGCCCAATGGCTTCCTCGTTCTTTCCTGCTTCAACGGTATACACTTCTCCCGTTTCGGCATCCATGATCGCCACTCCATAGTCGTGCCCTTTTCGAAAAGCAAACTCATCGACACAAACCGCCTTTGGTTGGACGTCATTCGATAGGAAGGAAGGGGCATGGGTATAAAACCATCGTTCAACGGTCGTGTAAGGAAGCTTGAGCATACGAGCCACCGCCTGAATGGATGTTCCGATGCAAGATTGCGCGACCCATCGCTGAAAAGCATCCGTCGCCACACTTCGAGGAGAGATGGCTGGATACGACGTGCTGAACGTCACGCCACACGTGCTACAACGTCTGCGCTCGACAGGAAGTTCGATCCAAAAAATTCCGATTCGCTGAGCATAGCCATGCATCCATTGCTTCTTTTTGACTGTCATTTTGATCGTGCGCTTCAAGCAGACAGGACATAACGGGCATTGTTCGGGTAGAGAAAGTTCGAAAATCCAACGTTCCCCTTCTTTTCGCACCTTTTGAATCAAAACATCTGGTAAATCGATGAGTTCTTTGATAAACTGAGAGTACATGCGAATTTCCCTCCATGGTTTGGTTTGGTCACCTTTACCATACAGGAAAATTCGCATTTTTTGTACCCTCTATGCACACCTACCTTAAATGATCAAGTACAACTTGTGGTGAAGAGCCACAGATTGCATATTATGAGGTATTAAAGCATTTTGGAATCCAGGCATATTTAGTCCATGATTTAGATGGAGAAGGTGAAGATGAGGGAATTAATCGAAACATACTGGCTAGGATAGGTAAGGAGGAATATCGGCTAACACACCAGAAGAATTTTGAAGATCATATATTTGGTGAATCATGGAGCAACGATAAACCATGGAAAGCTACGGAAAAAATTCTAAATAATTTTGATGATTATAAAGAAAACCTTTTGAGATTTTATAAGTTTGTAATTGGGGAAGAAAGCTACAATGCTCTTAGGATTTATCAAAAAGAGTTATCAAGAAGTGAGGCATAGTAATGTAGCCTCACTTTTTATACTTTATCGATGGACATTGCGATTGTGTCAACATTAATTAAACATGAAAAGATATCAGTTATGAGATTTTGGATATTAATTGGACTAATAAGTAACTATTCACTCCGATAGTAGTATGTAAAGAAGCGCAACACAAATAGGGCATCCCCGTAATAGAAAATGCCCTAAGTGGTAGAAAGAACATGATCAAGCGTGTCACCCGTCAACAGAAGACATAACGAATCCCACACGTTTTTTTCGTGTTTCATCAGTGTGGAAACGATGCTTCTTGTGATACAAAAAGACTGGGCGAATGTTTCTTCGCGAAATGTACCCGAAATGTTCTCTTTCACTTTGACCATGCGAAGATCGCGTTCGGCTTGGTTGTTGTCAAAGGGAACATGTACTTCACGTAAGAAACGCAACGCTTCTTCCTTTCGTTTCTGAAGCCGTCGAACAAAAGCGAGTGCTTTTTTCGGAAGAGGCGTCTTCGCTTCCAATCGGTGTTGTGCTCTTTCTAGGATGCGATCATACACTCGTTCCCACCGTCTCGCTTCTTCTTCGGAAAGTGCACCGTGATGGGCTTCGACGGCTTGTTTGGCGGCTAACAGAAACGTGGTCATGCGCATCGCCCACGTATGCCCTTGTTCGATGAATCCTTTTAACTCACGCAAATGGTGGGCATGACAAAGGGCATGGGTGGCATGTGTGTATTTCGGATACGTACCGAACGCATCGTGCATCATCGTCCCTTCATATCGGGGAAGAATCCCGATATCATCGGTCGCTTTTTTTCCACGAGAAGCGTGAGGAGCCAAGTATGTATATCTCGATGTACACGCGACATGCACCCATGCGAGTTTCCCATTGATGCGCAAACTCGTTTCATCGACATGCAGGATGTTGGATTCAAGTAAGGCGTCTTCGATGATGTCCATATTTGATTCCAGCGCTTCGCGTCCTCGTTTCACCATATTGGCAAGGGTTCCTGTACTAATCGAGTGTTGATATAACGCTTCGATTGTATCACTTAAACGCTTGTACGGGATCAATTGGATATGATGTAAATAAACAACGAGCGCCGTGAGCCGTGGACCGTATTGCACATGATTCGTGACATGGGATGGGAATTCGGCTTGTTGCACGCATCGACAATGTGGACACGATTTCACTTCACGTTCATGTTGTGTCACCTCGATCGCCGCAGGAGGGACATCAAACACTTGACGGATATCGACTTTGAACGGTTTGACGTCACGCAAAGAAGCTCCACATCCTTGACACGTATGCACACGGTGGACGACACGATGATGTGGATGTTCCACTTGACGGAGCGTCGTTCCTTGATATCCTTCTTGTCCGCCTGGCTTGTTGCCAGATGGTTGACGGGAAGAACGTGTGTTGGCAAAACGGTCAGAAGATGGGGGCAAATGGCTATTGGAGCTGTTTTTTTTCGTGCGTGCTTCCAGCTCTTGAACGCGATACTTGAGTTGTTCATTTTCTTTGCGTAGCTGTTTGTTTTCTTTCAACAGTTGCTCAATGACTTGTTGTTGGTGAGTAATGAGCTGCTTTTGTTGTTGGACTTTGCTGATTAAGCTCTCAACTGTAAATACAGCTTGTTGTACCGTCAACATGCGATTCACCTCCTTGTCTATCAATATTCACATCATGGACAGGAAAAGCAAAAAATATTCAGCTCACTTTATGATGTGGCTGAATAGTTACAAATCCGAATACCCAATAAAATAAACAAAGGAGTCTTGGCTTTTTCCAAGGCTCCTTTGTTATTGGATGAAACGGAGATCATGAATTAAAAAATCTTTTTTCATCGGACAGTGAGGAGTGTAAAGAAATTCAGCTAACGATTGTTGTTGGAGTTTGTTTGCCATTGCTCCTTTAAAGAAGGCAATGGCTTCTTTATCATTCGTTGTTAATTTTAAATGTTCATTGTTTTTTCCGAATACTTGGAATTGCTTGATTACCAGCGGTGAGCAGTAAAACAACGGCTTTGGAAATGACATTCCGAATGGTTCTAACGCGCTTAAGTCATCAAAAATATGCATAGGGAACTGATGTAAGGGAATGGTACTAATATATTTTAATTTTGGATTTAGTGGCGGTTCGTCTAAGGCTGCTAGTTGAATCGCTTCTTTAAAAGCATGAATATGATCGAAATCGAGTTTAATCGAAAAACCAGCAGCGGCTCGATGACCACCGTATTTGGTTAAGAAATGTGAGCACTTCTTAATCACATTAATGATGGAAAAATCAGTCGTGTTTACACTTCTGGCAGAACCGGCTCCTGTCAAGGAAATCACAATCGCTGGCTTTTTGAATTTATTGGCTATTTTTGCAGCAATGAGACCGATAATTCCGCTGTGAAAATCATCGCAAACAACAATAACATTTTGTTTGTACCATTGATTTTGAATAATTTGTTCCTCAATACGTTGGAATTGTTCTTTTGTCATTTGTTGCCGCTTTTTATTTAAAGTAATTAATGAATAAAGATCGGCTTTTGCACATAAAGGGTTGACTAGGATATCCACAGCTTGGTTTGGATCTCCAATTCGTCCCGACGAGTTAAAAATCGGTCCAATTTGAAAGCTAATGGTGGAACTATCGACATATTTAATTCGTAACATCTCAAAGAGTTTTTTTAATACAGGGGTTGGTGTATAGTTCATTTTTTGCAATCCAAGTTTACAAATAATACGATTTTCTCCTTTGAGAGGCATTAGATCCGCAATCGTACCTAACGTGGCAAACTCAATAAATTCGTAAACATGTTTATCCCAAGGAATTTTTCCTGCCATAAATAGTGCCTGTACGACTTTTAAAGCGACTCCCGCACCTGCCAGATGCGGAAACGGATAAGTGTTGTCATGTCGTTTCGGATTAATAAACGCATAACAGTCGGGATGCGGACCTAAAACTTCGTGATGATCCGTAACAATGACATCCATTCCTCTTCTTTTTGCCACTTCCATTGCAGGGTGGGCACTTGATCCATTGTCTACTGTAATAATTAAAGTGGTGTCTTCCGGAACTTTTTCCATTGCTTTCGGTGACAAACCGTAACCTTCGCTGCGAAGCGGCAATCGATACTGAACATCTGCTTTAAATTTCTTTAAAGCTTTGTACAGGATAGCCGTTGCTGTCATTCCATCTACATCATAATCACCATAAATGAAAATCTTCTCTTTTTTTATCAAGGCTTTAATAATGCGTATAATCGCTTTTTTCATGTCATTCATAAGAAATGGATCATGAAAATCATCTATGGTTGGAAATAAGAATCGTGATACTTTTTCGGAATTGTTGATGCCGTGAATAAACAAGTGGTGCATCAGTACAGGTTCGATATCAAACTGTCTTGCCATATAGGTGATTAAAGCTTTATTTGGATGTTTTTCTAGTGGTGTATCAAACGGTACCCAATCCATACTTACCGTCCTCTCGTGAGTTGTAAAACCAAGCATATTTTTTGGCTTGAAAAACGTTTAATGTTTGAAAAAATCGGTCGGATGGGATGTTTTTTGTTCCGTAGTATTCTTGGTAAAAGCGCAAAAGGTACTCTGGAGGACGGTTATATATTAAATACTCTCTGTAAAGATCGATTGGTATTGGGAATGCGTTTTCGTATTCAATTCCTCCCTCTAGAAATGTTGATCTATCAAGGCTTTTCGGCCTCTCAGGGGTGTCCAAAAAATATTTTTCGACAAAATCCCTTACATCCTTTTTCAGTTTTGTGGATATCTTACAGACCTAGGGTGCGCTTCGCGGCCACGGCTGGTTATATTTTCCTTCCGCGGGGGGGGAAGCATATTCGATGCACCCTTTGGATCTCCGCGTCGCTGATGAGGACGAACCCTCCCATGTCTCCGGGCGTCTTCGCGCCAACATTCCCTCGTTCGGTCTCGTCATCAGGCGGAGGCCGGCCAAGCTCCTTTAGGGACTCAAGGTCGAATGGATGAAATCACGCCAGCTTCTCCGGTGTCATCTCGTTGTCCAACGATTCTTCCGTTCGCAGGGGGGAGGCCTTAGGCCGCCCGTTGCACCTGGGACAAGACGTCCTGTTTCATTCGCTCCGCGTCAAACGCTTGTTTCTTCGTACAAATCGCAAACAGCACATTCAACAGCTTCCGGCACAAGGCGACGATGGACTGCTTTCCGGTCAGCGGATTGACGGATCGGGTCGTATAATACTCATGCAGCTCGCGAAACGCCTCGTTATGCCGAATCAGCGGAATCATCGCCCGAAACAGCACCGAGCGCAACCGTTTCCGTCCCCGTTTGGAGATGTGCTTTTGCCCTTTGCGCTGGCCGGAGGAGTTCTCCTTGAGCGTCAGGCCCGCCAACTTCACCAATTGGCGCGGGTCCCGATAATGGGCGAAGCTGCCGATCTCCGCCAGCAGATCGATGATCGTGGCGTCTCCCAACCCGTCGACCGTTTTCAACCATTGGTACTCCATCGTCGTTTGAACCAATGCCTTCAACTCGGCGTCCAGTGCAGCGATCTCCGCCTCCAATTGGCGGTATCGGCGGACGAGCGCGGCGATCTCAAACCGGGCCATCGCTGTCCCTTCCGTCACCCCAATCGAGTCCTTCGCGGTGTTGATCAACGCCTGAATTTTGGCCTTCTGCGGGCATTTCATCCCTTCGCTTTGCCGGTACACCTCAAGAAGCTCCTCCACCGTCCGGCCGGCCATATCAGCCGGAAGCGGCGTCCACTCCAACACCGAAAGCGCCGTTTTCCCCAAGTCACGAAACACGGTCCAAAACTCTGGAAAATACCGATCCGTCCAGCGGACGATCGCGTTTTTCACCGCCGTCTGTTCCTTGCGGAGCTTCTCTTTGAGCGTGCTCCCCACGCGCAAATCGGCTTCAATCTCGTGCAGCAGCCGGGGAACGAGGAATCGTCCGTCTTTTGCCAGTCTGGCAATGACCAGGGCGTCTTTGGCGTCGTGTTTCGTCGGCAGGTTGTCATCAAGTTCTTTCGACCGGCACACATGCGCCGGGTTGACCATGACCAACGGGATCCCGTGCTCCTCGAGGAAGTAGGCCAGGTTCAACCAGTAGTGCCCGGTCGGCTCCACGGCGACGATCACCTCTGACTTCCCGAACGCTTGCATCGCCCCCTGAATCGCTTTATACAGCTGTTGAAACCCCTCTTTCGACTGGAAGATCGGGAACGATTTGCGAAGCACGCGCCCCCGGTCATCCACGAAGCAGGCGTAGTGGGTTCGTTTCGCGATATCAATACCCACGACAAGCGTTTGTTCGGTTACTTGATCAATTTTATAGTTTTGTGTACAATTCATCTGAAGTCCTCCTTGGTATGGTGAGTGATGTGGTTGACACCCCTGTATCATACCAAGAGGGCTTTTTTTGATCAAGTCCCCGGAAAAGCTCCTAACGGGAATGCTCCTTTTGACAACACAAAATACAACTCGAATGGCGTGTCGATTTCAAGCGAACTCATCACTTCTTTATAAAAAATGACACCCGAATTTTTGTAAGAGATCAGTTCTTTTTTTAGATGAAGCAGATTCTGAAATTGATTAGTATCGAGCAATTGGCGTAAGGTGATCGGTTTCATGCTGTCAACTCCATTTACTGAATGTTTAATACGATTTCAATATCCTTTTCATCAAGTAAAATCACTTTTTCAACAATCGTTTTAATTAATGATTTTGCTTTCGGGACTGGTAAAACATCGATTGCATCGATCACATTGTTCATTTTTTCTTTCACCATTGCCTCAAGCTTTTTTACATCCACCGAAGAAGCATTTTCCGTTTTTTGAACTTCTGCAATGATTTGTTCCATCCGCTTTTTTTCTTCATTTAAATCTTCTAATTCAATGAGTCCTGCCGTGTATGCTTCCACTTTTCGTTTATAACGGTTTTTGGCGGTTCGAATTTTTTGCTCGATTGTGCTCTCTTCGTTTTCAGCAGCCTTTTGAATAAGATGAGGAATCATTTGGGAGTTAATTGAATCAGCTAACTTTAATAACCCATGTTTAAACCATGACTCCACATCGTCAGCGCGGTACTGTTTGCTTGTACACGTTCCTTTGTTTTTGTTAGCGGAACAACGATAAACACGATAGCGATTTTTCGCTGAACCTGACCAACCAATGCTCATTCCTGAACCACATCTGCCGCATTTTAATAGTCCACCAAGCAAATGCGGACTTGTCTGTGCTCGAGGTGCCATTTGTTTTTTATTTACTCTTTTTTGTACTTGTTCCCATGTAGCTTGATCAATAATAGCTGGACAAGCGTCTTCAAGGACAACCCAATCAGCGTCATCTTTTTTTACCCGCTTCGATTTACTGGAATCCATGCGGTTCCAAACCAGGGTTCCTTTATATACGGGATTCGTAAGCATTCGTTTAATAGCCCGAATCGACCATTCCTTTTTTTGACGAGAAGCTATTCCTTCTTCATTTAGCTTTTTAGCAATCGCATAGTAGCCGAGCCCTTTATTAAGGTACCAATCATAAACGTTTCGAACGATTTGTGCTTCCGGTTCATAAATAACTAATTCTTTATTCTGTAGTCGATAGCCATAAGGGCTTTGTGTTAACCATTTTCCTTGTCTGGCTGCGTGCAGCATGTTTTCAAAAACACGTTCCCGAATTCGTTCTCGTTCAAACTCGGCAACCGCACCCAGGACTTGAAGTGTAAGACGTCCGGACGGAGTATTGGTGTCAAACGATTCGCTAATCGAAATAAATGAAACGTTATATTCTTGGAACGTATCAATTAATTTCAAAAGATCCAATAATCGCCTGCTCAAACGGTCCAATTTCGTGACTAATATTTTGGAAATCGTCCCCTTTTTTACTTCCTTTAATAAACGATTTAACTCCGGACGATCAAGATTTTTAGCAGAATAACCGTCATCGATAAAAAGTAGAGGTTCTTCACTCCACCCCATGGCTCGGCAATAAGCTTTTAACCGTTCTTGTTGTTCATCGAGTGAAACCCCTTCCCGAGCTTGTTCATCCGTTGAAACGCGGCAATATAAAGCAATCGATCTTTCTTGAAAAGTGCCTTTCATACAGATTGCCTCCAACTCTGTTTGTCCATATCCCATATATATGTTTGGATGAACCAAACAATGAGTTTGACCGATTTGCAGGGTTGTCCCACCTCACTTTCTGCATATGTATGAGCAAAGGGGGAATACGATGGAAGATGTGAAAGTTCGCTTCTCCGTAAATAGCAGTTTAGGAAAATTTTCATTTGACGACATCCACGATCTTCATAGCCACCCCGTTGCTCAAATGATCCAAGAAAAAATGGTTGCATGGGAACAGAAGTTTAAGGGAAGCGCAATTCATCACCTATTGCATAAAGAAATCGGTCAGGAACAAGCCAAACAGATTCAAGTTGCCTTCCAACAAAAAGAGAGCCAACCGGTTGATGGTTAGGCTCTCCTTTTTTGTTAATTTTATTCATTATTATGAACAGGTGTTTATTATTATGAATAAAATTACCAAAATTTGTTCATCATAAAATTAGCGAGTGGAGTTTTCATTCAAAAACAGGCGAACTCCTCGCTCCAGTGTGGAAAGGAGGTAATCAGCAATTTCTGGGTGCTTTTGTTCCAATTCCTTTAGTTGTCGCATGACATGTTGGATCCGAATATCGAATTCGCTATCGCTGGAATGTGTTGTTTCAACAGGAAGGAGTGAGAGTTCTTCTTGAAGTTTTTCGAGAAGTGAAAGCTGAATGGTGTCTGTTTTACCCGTTTCTAAATTGCTGAGATAAGCGGGAGAAACATTTAAACGTTCAGCGAAAGCATTTAAACTGATTCCTTTTTGTTTTCTTAGCACACGAATTCGTTCTCCTATATGTTGCAACATATTCGAATTCCTCCATAAAAATGGCTAGACGCATGTATTTTCAAAGAAATACAGGTTTGGTTAGAAACAAAGGCTTTATTGTATTTCAACATTCATCCAAAAAAATCCTGTTTGTAAGCTTAAGTTTTAGGAAAACATCATAAATTTTTTGAGGAGAGATAGGAATGAAAGGAAAAATCCCAAAAGTAACTTGCCAAGTCGTTTCTATTCAATATGTTCATGATCCAGAGGCAGCTGAAAAGTGGTTTGATTTGTACACAGATATTATTTTGAAGCAAATACAGAACAGACAAGAAACGAAAAGGGATTCGGAGGTGTTGGATGATTGAAAACGGTTGCTTATTACCGCAACTCGATTAGCAAAGAAAAGCAGAAGCTATCCATTGAAATGCAAATGCAGCATGTGCATGAGGTAGCAGCAAAAAACCGTTTATTGATCGATGATGAGTTTATGGATCGAGAAACGTCCGCCAGAAAAAAGAAAATGGAAGAGAGAAAGGGTATGGCGCAGCTAATCGAAGAAATAAAAAAGGGGCGGGTAAAAAATTTAATTGTGTACAGCCGTTGCCGCTTGGCACGAAATGTACAACAGTATATGAGCCTGAATCCGTGACAAAACATCTTTACAATGGTCGCAAACCGTTGATACGATAAGGGAAAACGACGTTGACGATTCTTCATCAAGTAGGTGATATGATGAAAGATTTCCCGATTCGGTTTGTATTGACAGATGAAGCGATTACCCCAAGTGCTGGGCTTGCTCTCGTTGGCTACTTACTGCACCAAACGAAACTGGATAAACGGGTAAACGCACTTCGGCTTCCAACGGTTCGTCGAGAAGTGCACATTTCCCATAGCGATGTCATTCGCTCGATGATTGGCTTGCTTGCCACAGGAAAAACGGATTTCGATCATATCGAAGCGTATCGTCAGGACGATATCTTTTCGGCATCGATGGGGATTCAGCACGTACCTTCCTCTCCAACCTTGCGACAGCGTCTCGATCAGCTCGCTTGTCTTCCGATGACCGAAACGATTCTTTGGGAGGAGTCCATACGTCTGTTGATTCAACGACATGCCACTTTGTCCCCTTGTTGGACCAAAGGAAAGACGACATGGCTTCCCCTTGATATAGATGCTTCCCCATTTGACAACTCCGATACGAAAAAAGAAGGAGTCAGTCGAACGAGGATTTGACGGTTTTACACCGTTGTTTGCGTATGCAGGGAAGGAAGGGTATCTCGTTCATGCCGAGTTGCGTCCAGGGAAACAACATGTGCAAGACAACATGCCCTCGTTTTTAGTCACCGCTATCCGTCGAGCTCGTCAACTGACTTCATCTCGTCTGCTTGTTCGCATGGATGCAGGAAACGATGCAGAAGCGAATGTGCACGTATGCCTAAAGGAAGACGTGGACTTTGTCATCAAGCGAAACTTACGCCGAGAATCGAAAGCGCTTTGGTTCCAGATCGCTTCGCAAAAGGGCAGACGCGTCGATGATGGACAAAGCGAAGGAGTACAAACCTATGAGCTATGCCTTCCACAGAAGGCAGCGATCGATGGAAACACGTATACGTACGTTCAAGTCACCCAAGTGACGGAACGGACGATGGAACGCAATGGACAGCTGATGCTCGTTCCTGATTATGAAGTGGAAAGCTATTGGGTGCGGCTCAAAGGATACGAGCATGTTCGAATGAGCGATGTGCTCGCGTTGTATCATGACCATGCGACATGCGAACAGTTTCATAGCGAACTGAAGAGCGACTTAGATTTAGAGCGGCTTCCATCTGGGAAGATGAAAACGAATGCGCTCGTGTTGGTCATGGGAGCCTTCGTTTACAATCTTCTTCGTCTGATTGGACAAGATCTATTAAGCGATCCGAGACATCCGTTGCACCACAAAGTGAAACGCCGTCGCATCAAGACGATTATTCAGATGGTGATCACGATGGCAGGTCGACTCGTCCGCCGATCACGACAGATCTGGATGAAACTGACGCGAAGGAGTGGGTACAGTATACTCCTACTGAATGTGTATCAAAAATGGAAAGAGGCAAGATAACAAACAGATGTTCGGGTACTCATATCCATCACTCCCCCCTGTACTTTTTTTGTCTCTTTTTTGGTTTGTATCTCCATAAAAGAGCATTCCCGTTAGGAGCTTTTCCGGGGACTTGATCAAAAAAAGCCCTCTTGGTATGATGCAGGGGTGTCAAACAACACCTACCATCATGCCAAGGAGGACTTCAGATGAATTGTACACAAAACTATAAAATTGATCAAGTCACCGAACAAACGCTTGTCGTGGGTATTGATATCGCGAAACGAACCCACTACGCCTGCTTCGTGGATGACCGGGGGCGCGTGCTTCGCAAATCGTTCCCGATCTTCCAGTCGAAAGAGGGGTTTCAACAGCTGTATAAAGCGATTCAGGGAGCGATGCAAGCGTTCGGGAAGTCAGAGGTGATCGTCGCCGTGGAGCCGACCGGGCACTACTGGTTGAACCTGGCCTACTTCCTCGAGGAGCACGGGATCCCGTTGGTCATGGTCAACCCGGCGCATGTGTGCCGGTCGAAAGAACTTGATGACAACCTGCCGACGAAACACGACGCCAAAGACGCCCTGGTCATTGCCAGACTGGCAAAAGACGGACGATTCCTCGTTCCCCGGCTGCTGCACGAGATTGAAGCCGATTTGCGCGTGGGGAGCACGCTCAAAGAGAAGCTCCGCAAGGAACAGACGGCGGTGAAAAACGCGATCGTCCGCTGGACGGATCGGTATTTTCCAGAGTTTTGGACCGTGTTTCGCGACTTGGGAAAAACGGCGCTTTCAGTGCTGGAGTGGACGCCGCTTCCGGCCGATATGGCGGGCCGATCCGCCCAGGAGCTCATCGAGGTGTACCGGCAAAGCGAAGGGATGAAATGCCCGCAGAAGGCCAAAATTCAGGCGTTGATCAACACCGCGAAGGACTCGATTGGGGTGACGGAAGGGACAGCGATGGCCCGGTTTGAGATCGCCGCGCTCGTCCGCCGATACCGCCAATTGGAGGCCGAAATCGCGGCGTTGGACGCCGAGTTGAAGGCATTGGTTCAAACGACGATGGAGTATCAATGGCTGAAAACGGTCGACGGGTTGGGAGACGCCACGATCATCGATCTTCTGGCGGAGATCGGCAGCTTCGCCCATTATCGGGACCCGCGTCAATTGGTGAAGTTGGCGGGCCTGACGCTCAAGGAGAATTCCTCCGGCCAGCGCAAAGGGCAAAAGCACATCTCCAAACGGGGACGGAAACGGCTGCGATCGGTGCTGTTTCGGGCGATGATTCCGCTGATTCGGCATAACGAGGCGTTTCGCGAGCTGCATGAGTATTATACGACCCGATCCGTCAATCCGCTGACCGGAAAGCAGTCCATCGTCGCCTTGTGCCGGAAGCTGTTGAATGTGCTGTTTGCGATTTGTACGAAGAAACAAGCGTTTGACGCGGAGCGAATGAAGCAGGACGTCTTGTCCCAAGTGCAACGGGCGGCCTAAGGCCTCCCCCTGCGAACGGAAGAATCGTTGGACAACGAGATGACACCGGAGAAGCTGGCGTGATTTCATCCATTCGACCTTGAGTCCCCAAAGGAGCTTGGCCGGCCTCCGCCTGATGACGAGACCGAACGAGGGAATGTTGGCGCCAAGACGCCCGGAGACATGGGAGGGTTCGTCCTCATCAGCGACGCGGAGATCCAAAGGGTGCATCGAATATGCTTCCCCCACGGCAGGAAAATATAACCAGCCGTGGCCGCGAAGCGCACCCTAGGTCTGTAAGATATCCACAAAACTGAAAAAGGATGTAAGGGATTTTGTCGAAAAATATTTTTTGGACACCCCTGAGAGGCCGAAAAGCCTTGATAGATCAACATTTCTAGAGGGAGGGAGGATTCTCGTTTTCAAACATGAAAGTGGTGCAGGGAATCATCAAAAAAAGGGATGTATGGATCATATATCCATAGAACTAACACCAAAATCAAAGTTGATTTCCAACCATCACGGATTCAGGTATGAGTTTATATGATTTACTAAGGCAGCATAAGGTAAATGTCATTTTCGCAGCGAGCTTTGAATTTCCTATGATGTATACGGCGGAGGCTGAATTAATTGAACGGATTGTCGCCGCCATGAATCAGGAAGATGCTGAAAAATTGGTTCAAAAATTGCAAGATTCTAAAGTAACTGTAGCAAGAGAAGGAAAACATGCTGGGGGACGTATTCCATTTGGGTATCGATCACCCCGAGAGGATCTTGAAGAGGATGAGGAGGAGTCTGATTGGATTTTAGTTGAAGAGGAAGTAAAGACAATCAAAAACGTTTATGATTTATTTTTGCAAAAAGATTTTAGCTCCCTCACAAAATTTGTAAAGATAGTAAACGAATTGGGACTGCGCTTTAAAGATAATAAGGAATGGAACTATTCTAATATGCAAAACGTTCTTACAAACCCTATTTACAAAGGAAAAAGAATATCTCACATAAAGGGAGAAGAAATTGAAAAAGATGTGCCGCATCTTAAGATTGTCGATGAAACAGTATGGGAAAACGTTCAAAAGAAAATGAGTAAGGTTGTAAAGAGACGCAAAAAATCAAAAGAAAATCAAAATGAAAACCATGTATTTTTATTAAAAGATCTTGTTTATTGTGATGAATGTAATCAAGTAATGCATGGCAAGCCACATCAATTGAAGGGTAAAACGTTTTTAGTGTATAAATGTAAAAAACATTCCAAAGTGCGAGCATCAAAAGATTGGTTAGAAAACACAGTTATTGAACATGCGAATGAGTTCTTTAACCAAATTATTCATACGCAATTTGCGGAGGTTATTGAGAAAATATACAAGGGAGAGACAAAGGGATATATCGAAGCCATTGAGCAAATTGACCGCGAACTGAAACAGTTAGAGGAAAGCATGGTACAGACAGTGGAGCATGCTCTGGCAAAGGAAGAAGAACTTCAATTAAACAAGTCGATGTTACAGATGTTAAAGAAATATGAACAAAGCTTGTTTGTTAAATCCGAATTAGAATCCAGGATTTTCGAAATAAGCGAAAAGTTTAAGACGATACATGATTGGAAACAGGAGTCATCGTTGAAAATGATTGATCCAGACATGGCAGATGATCAAAAAATAGAATTGCTGCAGGACATTATCTCTCGTGTTCGGGTCAGTAAAGAGAAAATTGAAATTATTTTCCGTCATCCATTATTTACAGGATTGGAGGGAAGGGAAGAAATTGGACTTATCTAAGATTTTGACACCAGGCATGAAAGGGGTTTTTTATGGTCGGCATTCCACGCATAAGCAGACAATGGAAACACAGCGTCGTAGCGCCTATGATTTAGCCGAAAAATATCAGTGTACAATTGTGGAGGAAATTCTGGACGAGGGAGTGTCTTCACGAAAAAAAGATCGTGAAGGATATAAGAGATTGATTGCTGCAGCTTATGAAAAGAAATTTGACTTCGTTATTATCTACTCACATTCCCGCATTGCACGCATACCTGAAGAACATGATCTGATACGCGCAACGATGCATATATTAGATATCCCAATCATCGAAAGTGAAACAGAAAGTTTATATGATTTTGGCGACACCATTTTTAGAGCGATTAAAGATGGAGTAGCCAAATATGAGCTGGATAAAATCCGAATCAATACAAAAAATGCAATTGAAACGTTGGCGAAAAATGGACGATGGACAGGTGGCAGAGCTCCGTTTGGGTATCAGTATACTTCCAAAAAGGAAGGAGGAACCGAAAAGTTTGATATAGTGGAAGCTGAAATAGAATTGGTGAAAAAAGTGTTTGAGTTACTGTAGATGAGCAAATTCACTGACATAAATTGACAACTAAACAAAAAAGGAGACATGAACCGGACTCCTTGGGTAAAATAGATGTGTTCAAAACCCATTCACACAAGGAGGTTCATGTCTCATGAATAGATTAGCACATCACCAAGGAATCCACAAGTTTTTCTTCACGCTGAGTCAGTCAAGACTTTGTGGAGAACATTTTTTCGGTTCACTACGGGCGTTGTCAATCACTAGTTAGCGAACCATTTTCAGGAATTAATATCGTAAGCGCTTTCGGACTCTCATCCCTCATCTTGAGGTGATGATATTGTATTCCATTTTTTTACACCCAACCACCATCCCGGAGCGCCGACAACGCTTGATGGATCGGCGTCCCGGATGACCGCTGCAGACACGGTAGATTCTGACGCACCACATCTGCCCATAACCGTCCGGCCTTCCGTTTGGCCTGTTCGATCCGCTTGGACTTTGTTGAGGCCGAGGCCGCCGTTCGGGTCTCTTCTTCCTCCACCAACTGCCCATTTCTCCACCAAATCCCGTCGATTCGGGCCGCCATCGCCCTCAGAAACGCCCGAAGCCCTTGGTCTTTCCAGCTGCGGCGGGATTTCACCCGATGCGCAAACCGGCTCATCACGCTCTCGGCGTGGCCCATCGGACGCATGCCGGTCGTCTCCACCCCTTGCTCCGACAGCCACTCCCGATAGTCCCGGATGCATCCCGGCATCGACTCGATCCGGCGAATCAAGGCGGCCAGCTGTTGTTCTTTGCCTTCGTCCTCCAACGTGCCGACCGCGCTGTTCAGCTCCACGAGAAGCCCCTCTTCGTCTTGTTTCGCCAGCTTCTTCCGCACCTCCCGCCAACGCGGATGGCCGGACAGACACTGACGCAGCTCCCGCGCCACATGAAATCGATCCAGCTGAAAGCACGCCCGCTTCCCAAAATACTCCCGGCAGGCCGTGATCCACGACGCCGCGTCGCCGTTGATGATCAACAGGTCCCGGCACGGATCATAGGCATATTCGTTCATCAGCCACTCTTCAAACCGTTCCCACACGTCTCCCTCCCCTTCATGGAGGTAGTGGCGCCGGTTCACGAGCTCAAGCTGCGAACCGTTTCGTTTCCATCCCTCGTGAACCGCCAGGATTTTCTCTTCTTTCGCCCGTTTCCCTTTCCCCTGGCGGGAAATGAACAGCCCATCCGCCTCCACAAACAGCACTCGGCCGTGCCGTTGGGAAACAGGGTGGTGCAGCGAGACAGGGGCCTCCAGCACCAGTTGGCGAATCGCCTCGTGGCTTAGGACCGCATACCCCACGATCGACTCCAACGTACGGGCTGCTTTGCGGTAGGAAGAGCACTCTACGGCCAACTCGACCGCCGTTTCCTCGAGGCAAGGGCTGATCGACTGCGCTCCATCAAAGCCCAGTTCGGCATCCAGCAAGAAGGTATACGCCCCCGCCTGCCGATCATAGTAGTAGTTCCGTCGAAACGTCACTTCTCCAAACAGCGTTTGGATCGTGGTCGGCCGTTTGTCTTTCAGCTGATACCGGCGCTTGTCCCGCGCTTCCGCCAGTTGTTGATCAATCTCCTCCAAAAGGGCCGCCAACAAGACAGCGAACACCTTTTGAAGAGTTCTGACTAATTGTTCCTCCAGCTCTTTTAATAAAGGCCATTCTGTGGTAAGATGTTTCATGGACTCTCTCCCTCCTGTTTTATGGATGTTGGTCATCACCATCATAGCAGGGAGAGAGTCCTTTTTGCATGACATTTGCTTTTTTCTACCGCGCTTCGCTTGGTGGCCCCGACGAGCGTCGCGAACAAAAGTTCGCAACCCTCGTCGGGGATCATTTCGGAATGTCACCCACAAATATTTTACTCACACTTCACGCTGGGGTTGACGCTGCAGCTTTCCAAACCGGTCATCAAGCATCTCATTCATATTGTCGATGCCTTGACCACCAAGGGATTCTCGGGAACATTGACTGATATTCATTACTGGAGCTTTCACCCGAATCATCGAACGACGCTCAGTCACTTTTTCACGAAAAGCCCTTGGAACGAGGAAAGGCTGCTTGGGAAGCTTCAAGAGTGGATCCTTTCCCAGGTCGAACGACTGGCCAAACGGAAGAATCAACCCCTTTTTGTTTCGATTGATGATACGATTTGCCAAAAAACAAAGCCTTCGTCACGGGCTGTGCACGCCATTCAAGGGTGCGACTGGCACTACTCGCATAAAGATCATCAATCGGTCTGGGGGCATTCGCTCGTTTGGCGGATGGTGCACACCTTCACGCAGGCGTTCCCATTTGCGTTCCGCCTGTATGACAAGAAAGCGGGAAAAAGCAAGATCGACCTGGCGATGGAGATGCTTTCCTCGCTCAAGGTGAAGCGGGCTCAGCCGGTGTATGTGCTCATGGATTCGTGGTATCCGTCTAAGAAGCTCATCGAAGCCTGTCTGAAACAGGGATTCCATGTCATCGCGATGCTCAAGACGAACCGGATTCTCTACCCGAAAGGCATCGCCATCCAAGCCAAGCAGTTTACCCGCTATATCGAGTCCAAAGACACCCGCCTCGTCACGGTGGGGCAGGAGCGTTATCGCGTGTATCGCTATGAGGGGGCCATCCATGGCCTCGATGACGCGGTGGTGCTGCTGGCTTGGAAGGCGGATCAGCCGATGGCGCCGGAACATCTTCATTGCATCTTGAGCACCGACCGGGAACTCGGGGACGAAGACATCTTGCGTTACTACGCCCAGCGCTGGACGATCGAGTGCTTTTTCCGGCAGGCGAAAGATCAACTGAAGCTGGATGGATACCGCGTTCGCCACATTCGGGCGGTGAAACGGTATTGGGCGGTGGTGCTGTTGGCCTGCGTGTACAGCATCGCCGAATCCCGACAAAACCTCTCCACCGGGCTGGAGCTTCTTCGGTCGCGGAAAGACCACAGCGTCGTCGAGTTCATTTATGACGCTGCAAAGCAAGATATTCCCATTGATGTGATCAAAAAACAGCTCCGTATCGCGTAAGGGGTACCCTGTTTGTCTCTCTAACCATGGAAATTATTGTAATGAAAAATGCTCATCTACAGTGAGTTATATAAAAATCATCATGGCTTTTCATCTATTGCCAGACAGCTTCCTGAAAACAGTTATCGTGGAAAAGCATGGACTAAGGACCGTGTAAAAAACATCATTACGAATCCCTTTTATGCAGGTTATATCGCGATCAGAAGAAAGCACGAAAAGAAACACAATGCGTTAAAAGACAGAAGTGAGTGGATAATGAAAAAAAGTCCACTTATTCCGGCGGTTTTAACGATTGAAGAATGGGAGTATTGCTGGAATCTATACAAAACAAAGAACGAGAGGAAAATTCCACCGAAACATTTTAAAACATCTTTTCTGTTAACAGGTTTGTTAAAGTGCCAAAATTGCAATGGGGATTTAATTGGAAAAGATCAGCGAACGACAAGTAACCAGGGAAAAGTATATGGAAAGAAAGTGTATTTATGCAAAACATGCAATTATAAAATCGATGCAGACGACGCACATCAAACGGTATTAAGAGTGTTCAAAAGTTATCAAGGTATAGATACGGAGAAACTTATCTCGGCTGTTCAGGAAAAAGTGGAAACAGAAATTAGCAACGTCAAGAAAAGTATTGAGGATTTAAAAGTGTCATGGCAAACAGAAAAACGAAAACTCCAGCTTTGCGATATTGAAATTGAAAAAGCTTTTAAAAGGAAGGAAGAAAAGGAACCTCACATCAAAATATTGATCATTACAAAAGATCGAATCCTAAACAAAATTCATCAAATTGAACGTTGGATTGAGGAAAAAGAGGCAAAAATAAAATTCTTAGAAGAGGTTCAAAAAAATGGGAATTTAATTAAAGCCTGAATCCGTGATGAATTGAAATCGACTTTGATTTTGTTGTAATTTTTATGGATTGATAATCCATAAAACCCTTTTTATGCTTATGACCTATATCATCTCTATTTCCGAAAATGGAACAAATCTCTTTTTTTAGGTATACAAACCAAAAAAATAGACAAAAAAGCCCAGGGAGTGACGTTGGACATCAGCACTCGAACATTCGTTCGTTATCTTGCCTCTCTCCATTTCTGATAGACGTTCAGAAGGGGCTCGCTATAGCCACTCCTTCGCGTCAGTTTCATCCAGATCTGTCGTGATCGACGGACGAGTCGCCCTGCCATCGTGATCACCGTCTGAATAATCGTCTTGATGCGGCGGCGTTTCACTTTGTGGTGCAACGGATGTCTCGGATCGCTTAATAGATCTTGTCCAATCAGACGAAGAAGATTGTAAACGAAGGCTCCCATGACCAACACGAGCGCATTCGTTTTCATCTTCCCAGATGGAAGCCGCTCTAAATCTAAGTCGCTCTTCAGTTCGCTATGAAACTGTTCGCATGTCGCATGATCATGATACAATGCGAGCACATCACTCATTCGAACATGCTCGTATCCTTTGAGCCGCACCCAATAGCTTTCCACTTCATAATCAGGAACGAGCATCAGCTGTCCATTGCGTTCCATCGTCCGTTCCGTCACTTGGGTGACTTGAACGTACGTATACGTGTTTCCATCGATTGCTGCGGTCTGTGGAAGGCATAACTCATACGTTTGTACTCCTTCGGTTTGTCCATCATCGATGCGTCTGCCCTTTTGCGAAGCGATCTGGAACCAAAGCGCTTTCGATTCTCGGCGTAAGTTTCGCTTGATGACAAAGTCCACGTCTTCCTTTAGACATACGTGCACATTCGCTTCCGCATCGTTTCCTGCATCCATGCGGACAAGCAGACGAGACGAGGTCAGCGGACGAGCTCGACGGATGGCGGTAGTTAAAAACGAAGGCATGTTGTCTTGTACATGTTGTTTCCCTGGACGCAGCTCGGCATGAACGATATACCCTTCCTTCCCTGCGTACGCAAACAACGGCGTAAAACCGTCAAATCCTTTATACGTTCGACTCACTCCTTCTTTTTTCGTATCGGAGTTGTCAAATGGGGAGCCGTCTACATCAAGTGGGAGCCATGTCGTCTTCCCTTTGGTCCAACAAGGGGACAAGGTAGCGTGTTGTCGAACCAACAGACGCATCGATTCCTCCCAAATGATTGCTTCGGTCATCGGAAGACAAGCGAGCTGATCGAGTCGTTGTCGCAAGGTTGGAGAGGAAGGCACGTGCTGAATCCCCATCGATGCCGAAAAGATATCGTCCTGACGATACGCTTCGATATGATCGAAATCCGTTTTTCCTGTGGCAAGCAAGCCGATCATCGAGCGAATGACGTCGCTATGGGAAATGTGCACTTCTCGACGAACCGTTGGAAGCCGAAGTGCGTTTACCCGTTTATCCAGTTTCGTTCGATGGAGTAAGTAGCCAACGAGAGCAAGCCCAGCACTTGGGGTAATCGCTTCATCTGTCAATACAAACCGAATCGGGAAATCTTTCATCATATCACCTACTTGATGAAGAATCGTCAACGTCGTTTTCCCTTATCGTATCAACGGTTTGCGACCATTGTAAAGATGTTTTGTCACGGATTCAGGTAAAGATCATTTAAAACAATTTCAGGCGCCTGTCTCTAGCTGCAATGAAGATATGCGAGCGTTGTTCCTGTATTTATTTGAAGAAATTATGGTTAATAAAAAAGGACATTTGCAGTGTAAACTACGCTTCAATTTAGAGGATAAATGATACAAAAATCTCCTCATTTGCAGGAGATTTTTTTATTTATGTAATAACATATCTCGGTGATTAGGTGCATATATTGGTAGGTAAAGCAATTTTTCTCGGTAATTAAGGGTAGGACCCGATCGCGATCAACCCCAAATTACCGATATTGATACGACTGAAATTCAAGAAAAACCTTTGATTTCAAGGGACAAGCTGGGGTTTGTCCTAATTTTATTATGGACAAGAAAGTCCTTTTTTAACAGTTCTCGGTTATTTGGATAGAGGAGATTTGGAAACTCGGTAATTAGGTTGGTTAAGTATTACTGTTACATCTTATCGATCCAATATCAAAGATGATTAGACCAACTGCGTTGAAGAATATGTTAGTGCAATACCGTATCAATGCTTAAAACAGAATAATGAGAATTAGAAAAAGAAATCGAAACTAAACAACAAGATCCAATTCTATTCTCATTACAACTTCAAGGAGGAGAGAACTTCCTTGTTTTTTAGCGACTAAAGTAAAGTTACATCACTAATGTTATAATCATAAATTTACCTTGATTCAAAATTAGATTAGGCGAACAAGCAAAATTATTCGTTCTTGGAGTAGTAACAAGGAAAATCCAAGGATTTGCAGTTCAGTAAGGAGATAGTTCGGTTATATTTTCTGAAAAACCAAAAATATCAACTAAAGATAAAAAAGAGGAATTTTGTACATTATTGTCGAATTTTTTCATTAAATTACAAATAAAGGAGTAATGGAAAGTGGATGTTTGTAATTTTATTGAAGAGGTAATAAATAATAATCCAATAATTGTAGTAGGGAGTGGTTCATCAAGAGGAGCAGGGATCTCAGGTATGAAAGAATTAGGTCAGTACCTAAAAGAAAATATTACTCCTGAAAGTGACAACGACCAAAGAGAATGGAATGAAATCTTAAAACAAATAGAAAATGGAAAAGGGCTCGAGGAATCTTTACAATCAAGCAATTTGACGGAATGTTTAACATATTCAATAGTTGAAGCTACTTGGAGTTGCATTTCAAGGGATGAAAAACAAGCATTATTAAAAATTGCATCTGGGGATGATATCTGTGGTTTTATTAGATATTTTGAAAGATATAAACATACAAGCAATTATGTTATTAATGTAATTACAACAAATTATGATCAAATAATTGAATGGTCAGCAGCGTATGCTGGTTTACAAATATGGGATGGTTTTGATAATGGTGTACTTTCCAAGCCCTTAAGTTTAGCAGAGTATGAGAGAAAAATGACAAAATTTATAAACGGAAAATTAAGAAAAATAAATTACGTAAGGATTTACAAACCTCATGGATCGTTGAGCTGGTTTAAGACTAGGAATGGTGAGTTTGTAAAATTGCAGGGTGTAAATCATTTTGATAAAGATTTGCTTAAAGAAATTGGTCTTACTCCGGTTATAGTTACTCCTGGAACAGGTAAATATCTCGAAACCCATAGAGATCCTTATAATCAAATTTTTGCAGAAATGAACAGATGTATTCAAGAAGCCAAAGGAATGGTCTTTTACGGCTTCGGTTTTAATGATGATCATATTCAAGGCAGCTTTCAATCTGTGATGTTAAACATACATATTCCGAAACTAATTATTACGAAAGAGCTTTCATCTTCATTTTACAAAATAATGGAAAATGGGGAAATAAAGAATTTTGTAGCCATTGAAGAATACGGATTAAATAGTAAAGTTTACAGTGATTGCATTTCAGAAGAATTTATTGAAGGAAATCGTTGGTCATTTGCTTCTCTTTTGAATTTAGCTTGGGGGGAAGAGTATGCAGTCCACAGTTAATTCATTATTTGAAATTCCTATTGAGGATAGTATTGGTGTAGTGTTTAAGGTTGATAGCTATAATGTAGCTGTATCAGTTTCTGATGATGATACACTTAAATCAGTAAATGTTAATGGTTTTGTTTTAATACATACATCGGATCCTAACACAAGATTAATTGGACGAATAGAAAGAGTCTTAAGGACTGAAGGAAGGTATATTGAGCCCGATGGTTTAGAATCAGGAGAGATTATTGATTATGAGGTAAATAATGTTGTACATATAACTGCACTTGGAACATTAAGAGGACCTGGTGGAACAAGAACACGTACTATATTTACACGTTCGGTGGATATACTTCCCGAAATAGGTGCAAATTGTTTTTTACTAGATGGTGAGAAACTCTCTGTATTTACATCATTAGTTGCTGATACAACATCAGCTACTCAAAGTCCATTAACTCTTGGTTCTTATTCTTTAGCGAAGGATTCAAAGGCAATAATTGATGGAGATGCTTTTTTTCAACGCCATGCAATGATTGTTGGATCAACGGGTTCTGGGAAATCTTATACAGTTGCAAGAATTGTTGAACAAGCTGCCTCCTTACCAAATACGAATATGATAATATTTGATATTCACGGTGAATATGCTCCATTAGAAAGTCATCCAAACATTATTAGATATAAAATAGCTGGTCCAGGTGATCTAAATAATCCGGGTGAACAAATATTGTTTTTACCTTATTGGTTATTAGGTTATGAAGATATGTTAGCATTGATTTTGGACCGTAGTGATAGTAACGCCCCAAACCAAGCTATGGCATTTTCAAATATTGTTATTGATGCAAAAAAAGTTATGCTCGAACAAAATGAAATGAATGAAGTTTTAAAGACTTTTACGATAGATAGTCCTGTACCTTTTGAAATGGATTATGTAATTGAGGAATTAAAAAGGTTAAATGAAGAAAAAGTACAAAGGAATGGGAGGACAGTGAATGGTCCCTTTAATGGAAAATTTGACAGATTTATTCCTAGACTTGAATCCAAATTAAAGGATAGAAGGTATGGATTCCTTTTTGAATTAGATGAAAATAAATTAAATCCAGATTATTTAGATAAATTGATAATTAAGTTAATGATGCCTTCATCATCGGAAAACTGCGGGGTTAAAATTATTGATTTTTCTGAGGTCCCTTCTGATATACTTCCTATTGTTGTAAGCATAATTGCAAAGTTAGTTTTTCAAGTGCAACAATGGACTGTTCCAAACGAAAGGTATCCTATTGCCTTAGTCTGTGATGAAGCGCATTTATATTTACCGTCAAAACAATTAGCAAACGCTGCTGAGATTAGGGCTTTGTCTCATTTCGAGAGAATTGCAAAAGAAGGAAGAAAATATGGTGTTAGCCTAACAATAGTAAGCCAGCGTCCTTCTGAATTAAATACAACTATTATGAGTCAGTGTAATAATGTAATTTCGTTGAGGTTGGCTAATCAAGCTGATAAGGTTGCTGTATGTAATTTATTACCTGAGAATTTGGGGGGAATTAAAGACGTTTTACCAACTTTGGGGGTAGGAGAAGGAATTGTTGTAGGTGACTCATGTTTACTTCCTACTAGGATTAAAATTCAAGAACCAGAATTCAAACCAGTTTCAAAATCACTAAAGTTTTGGACTATTTGGAAAGAAGGAACACATATACAACAAGACCTTAGTAAATCGGTTGATAATTTAAGAAAGCAAATACTTAAATAAGCTCCTTTGAGAAACGAAGGCTGGGCGACGTATTGGCATCAGCGCATTTTGCGCGAGATGGATTTGACGAGCGATGAGGCGATTGAATTTGCGAAACTGAACGCCAACGTCGTGCAACCGTCGCGCACCGGCATTAACCCGTACTATTTAGGATTGAAAATTTTTGAAGACATTGAAGAACGGTGGAACAATCCGACCGAGGAAATGAAAAAATACGGCGTCAAGCCGGGGTCGGGGCGGGCGAAAATTTTTGAAGTGCGTGAGCTTGAGTCCGATATTTCGTTTTTGCGCAACTATTTAACGAAAGAGCTCGTCATGCGCGAAGATATGTATTTGTTCCAAAAACAGGGGAAAGAATATAAAATCGTCGACAAAAACTGGGAGCATATCCGCGACCAACTCGTCAGCATGCGGGTAAACGGCGGATTCCCGTATATCACGGTCAATGACGGCGATTATATGCGCAATGGGGAACTGTATTTAAAGCATTGGTATGAAGGGATTGAATTGGATTTGAAATATTTGGAGAAAGTGCTGCCGTACATTTATCAGCTTTGGGGCCGGCCCGTCCATATGGAAACGGTCGTCGAAGAAAAGCCGATGTTGTTTACGTATGACGGGAAAACGGTGCATCGAAAATATTTATAATTTGAATAAAAAGCAGGGAAATCCTGCTTTTTTTGTTTGTTACGATGAATATGTGAAAAATGACACAAATTGTTCGAAATCATGCCGGATAAGGTCCTCGATTTTATGAAATAATATAAGTAGGCGATTTGTGATGTTTGTCACAAATTCTTCATAATTGTGTGTTCGTCCGGGGGGATGTATATGTGGAAGCGGCAAGAAAAGAAGCTTGTGTTGATCAGTTTCGTTGTCGCTGCAGTTGTCTTGCTTTCATTGGTTGGCCGCTTGTTTTCGTAAGGAGGGATGAAGCGTGCGAGAATATGATCCGGTGTGGCTCAGCCGCGTGCTGACCGAGTTGACGTTGACGTTTCATATCATTTACGCGACGATCGGCGTCGGAGTTCCGCTCATGATCGCCATTGCCCAATGGGTCGGCATCCGCAAAAACGATATGCATTATATTTTGCTCGCCCGCCGCTGGACGCGCGGCTTTGTCATTACGGTGGCGGTCGGCGTCGTGACCGGGACGGCGATCGGCTTGCAGCTGTCGCTTTTATGGCCGAACTTTATGCAGCTGGCTGGCCAAGTCATCAGCCTGCCGCTGTTTATGGAGACGTTCGCCTTCTTTTTTGAAGCCATTTTTCTCGGGATTTATTTGTATACATGGGACCGGTTTGAAAACCAGAAAAAACATTTGCTTTTGCTCATCCCGGTGGCGATCGGCTCTTCGGCGTCGGCCATGTTCATTACAATGGTGAACGCGTTTATGAACATGCCGCAAGGCTTTGAACTGAAAAATGGCGAGCTCGTCAACATCGACCCGATCGCCGCGATGTTCAATCCGGCCATGCCGACGAAAGTCGCTCATGTGCTGGCAACGGCGTATATGACGTCAGCGTTCGTGCTCGCTTCGATCGCCGCTTGGCATTTATGGAAGGGAAACCGCCATGTGTATCACCGCAAGGCGCTTCATTTAACGATGAAAACAGCGTTGATTTTCTCAGTGGCGAGCGCGCTTGTCGGCGACTTGTCGGGTAAATTTTTGGCCCAATACCAGCCGGAAAAACTGGCGGCGGCCGAGTGGCATTTTGAAACGAGCTCCCATGCGCCGCTCATCTTGTTTGGCACACTCGAAGAAGACGGTGAAGTGAAAAACGCCATAAAAATTCCATATGCCCTCAGCATCTTGGCTTATAACCATCCTGCCGCAGTCGTGACGGGGCTGAATGAAATTCCCGAAGATGAGCGCCCGCCGCTTTACATTCATTATTTGTTCGATGCCATGGTGACGATCGGCGTGTTTTTGATGATGGTCGCGGCGGCGTATTGGCTCGGGATGATTTTCCGCTGGAAATGGACGGCGAAAAGATGGTTTTTCGGCCTGTTGGCAACAGGCGGGCCGCTCTCGATGCTGGCGATTGAAGCCGGCTGGTATTTGGCTGAAGTCGGGCGGCAGCCATGGATTTTACGCGGCTATATGAAAACAGCGGAGGCGGCGACATCGTCAGCCCATGTCGATACGATGCTCATCTTGTTTTGCCTGTTGTATCTCGTTTTAGGAATCGCTAGCGTGACGGTGCTGGTGCGCATGTTCCGCCGCAACCCGGTTGAGCGGGAATTGGCGGAGCGCGCCGATAGCGGGGAGGTGACGGTGCGATGACGCTTGAAGTGATCGGCATTTCTGTCTTATGGCTGTTTTTATTCGGCTATATTATCGTCGCCTCGATTGATTTTGGAGCGGGGTTTTTCAGCGCCTACAGTCATTGGGCGAACAAACAGCATATTTTGCATCGCATCATTCAGCGCTATCTTTCACCTGTTTGGGAAGTGACCAACGTCTTTCTCGTCTTTTTCTTTGTCGGCATCGTCGGCTTTTTCCCGAAAACGGCGTATTATTACGGGTCGATTTTGCTCGTTCCGGCCAGCATTTCGATTATTTTGTTGGCCATCCGCGGCTCGTATTATGCGTTCCACACATACGGGGGGACGGAGCGGAACTGGTATTTGCTCGCTTACGGGTTGACAGGGCTGTTTATTCCTGCCTCGCTGTCGATTGTGCTGACGATTTCTGAAGGCGGGTTTGTCGAAAAAAGCGGAACAGCCCTTACGCTTAATTATGGCCGGCTGTTTGCCAGCCCGCTGTCATGGAGCATTGTGCTGTTAAGCGTGACGAGCGTTCTTTACATTTCCGCTGTTTTTTTGACGTATTATGCCGATGCGGCGGGTGACCAGGCGGCGCGGGCATTGCTGCGGCGCTACGCCCTTCTTTGGAGCGGACCGACGATCTTGTCGGCGCTGCTCATCATTTACCAGCTGCGTCATCACAATCCCGAACATTACGCCCGTCTATGGGAGATGGCGTGGATGTTCATCATTTCGCTTTTGTTTTTTGCGGCCACCGTTTATTTGCTTTGGCGGCAGCGGCGGTTTGGCTGGGCGTTTATCGCGCTTTTGTTTCAATATGCATTCGCGTTTTACGCGTATGGCATTTCCCATTACCCGTATTTGCTCTACCCGTATTTGACGATTTACGACGGGTTTACAAACGAAACGATGGCTATTGCCTTGATTATCGCATTTATCGCTGGCTTGCTGCTTTTAATTCCGTCGCTGTATTTGCTTATGCGCCTCTTTTTGTTTAACAAGGCGTATGTCAAAGGAAAATGGGAAGGAGGAAAAGGATGATGCAAACGTTTTTGATTATGTATGCGCCGCTGCTGATTGTTGCACTTTCCGTCGTTGCCGCCTTTTGGGCCGGATTGAAAGATGCGCGGGTCAATGACTGAACGAGGTGGAGACAAGGATGCATAGTTTGCGGCGAATCGCCCACACTAGCGGATGACAACGACTCAAGGAAGGGTGGGCGATCATGAAAGACGTATTGCAGCGTGTGAAAGAACAGTTGGAACAGGCGTTTGACGAACCACGCTCGACGAGCCTTGACGGGGCGCTCCATGAGCTTGAACAATTGAAGGCGAGTTCCGGAGAGAAGAGGCAAATGATTGAAGACGTCATTCGCGCTGTCACCCATGCGCGCAATGCACGAATGGAGCTGGCCGAGGCTGGAGATGAATCGGCGACAAACGCTTTCGCTGAGGCCTATCGGGCGCTCGATCAAGCGATTGAATCGTACAGCGATGTTGATAACGATCCGGTATAAGGCAGGTGGGGATGCCCCATCTGCTTTCTTCTATGACGGTAATGCGGCAGGTCAAATCAGTAGCCGATCGGCAACAAACATGGTACAATAACAGCGGATAAAGGAAGAAAAAGGTTTTCTAGGGTTCCGCAGCTGCCTGGCGGCTGGACTGCGACCGAGAGAAAACGCGCGTCATTCTCGCGTACACGGAGGGATAAAAGCCCGGGAGGAGTATCATTTTTGATATTTCTCACGGCTTTTTTATTTTTCGAAAGGAGGAATGAAACATGGCGTGGGTATACTTAGTTGTCGCCGGGATATTCGAAATCGTCTGGGCCATTTCCCTGAAATATACGGCTGGGTTCACCCGTCTGTGGCCGTCTGTCGTCACTGTTGCGGGGATGGCGGCTAGTTTTTACTTTTTATCGATGGCAACGAAAACATTGCCGATCGGCACCGCCTATGCGGTTTGGACGGGAATCGGGGCGTTCGGGGCGGTCATCATCGGCATGCTGTTTTTAAATGAGCCGGTAAACGCGCCGCGGATTGTCTTTTTATTGTTCATTCTTGTCGGGATCATCGGTTTAAAGTTCACAGCCGGGCAATGAAAAGGCGGAGGGAATTGTTGCGCTGTTTGGAAAGGGAGTGGAGGCGGTTTTTTGCAACAGATGAAAAAATGGTATTGACAGGATGCACAAACATTGAATATCATGAAATTGCAAAGTGAATATGCATTTGTTAAAGGGGAGTAGCTTTAACAGCAAAGTCGTCAGTTCAGGGCAACACCCTCGGCTTTGTTGGCAACGGCGACGTTGTTAGCGAGACCTTTGCCTGCGGCGGTAAAGGTCTTTGTTTGTGAAAAGACCTTTACCAAGAATGGTAAAGGTCTTTTTTCATTGCCCGAAACGAAAGGGGGAAGATAATCGTAAAAGAAAATGGGAGAGGCTTTGGAAGAAAATCGTCAGAAGAATGGAGGGGAATGGCATGCGCAAGTGGTGGAAACGGCTTCGGTTCGTCGTTCACATCCGTCGGTTTCTTCCGTTTTTGTTCGAATTTTTTGTTTCGCGCGAGGTGCCGATGCGAAAAAAAGCGTTCTCTGTCGGGCTGTTTCTGCTATATATGGTGCTGCCGTTTGATCTCATTCCGGATTGGCTCGCGTTGTTTGGTTTTATCGATGATTTCGCCGTTCTTATGTTTATTTTGCAACAAGTCATCAAGATGGCGCCGATTTCGCTAAAGGAAAAATATAACTTGTGAAGGGGGATTGTTCCATGGATGTATTGTCAGCAGAGTTTTGGACGGCGTTGCTGTCGATCATCATTATCGATCTTTTGCTGGCAGGGGATAACGCCATCGTAATCGGGTTGGCGGCCCGCAACTTGCCGAAACATCAGCAAAAAAAGGCCGTTGTCTGGGGAACGGTCGGCGCTGTCGTCATCCGGGCGCTGGCAACGATTTTTGTCGTCTGGCTGCTGAAAATCCCAGGGCTTTTGCTTGTCGGCGGCGTGCTGCTTGTCTGGATCGCCTATAAGCTGCTTGTTGAGGGGAAGGGCCACGACGATGTTGAAGCCGGGGGAAGTTTATGGGAGGCGATTCGCACCATTATTATTGCCGACGCGTTGATGGGGCTTGACAACGTGTTGGCGGTGGCTGGTGCGGCGCATGGAAGTTTTCTTCTCGTGATCCTTGGGCTGCTCATTTCCGTTCCAATCATGGTGTGGGGCAGCACGCTTATTTTAAAATGGATTGAACGCTTTCCGATTATCATTACGATTGGAGCCGGTGTTCTTGCTTGGACAGCGGCGAAAATGATCGTCGATGAGCCGTTTTTAAAGGCGTATTTTGCCAATCCTGCCGTGAAGTATGGATTTGAGTTGCTTGTTGTTGCCGCTGTCATTGTGGCGGGAACGATGAAAAAACGAAAAAGCGCCAAAGAGCCGCAACCGAAAGCCGCCAATGAATAATTGGCGGCTTTGTTCATTAAATGGCTACGGAACGGAGGGCCGCCTCCATCTTAATAAAAGAAACTGAAGCAGCCACCCGACGGCCAGCCCGGGGATGACCGACAAGATCGGCAGCCAAATCGGTCCAAAAAACACATCGCCAATCGTCACGTGCGCCGAGTACATCAAGCCGACCGTCACAAAGTAGGCGGAGAAGACAAACGGCAAAAACGAGTATGGCATCCGTCCACCGCCGGCGTCTTTAAACGCATCCCACATGGCGAAAAAGTATAAGCATGGGTAAAACATCAGCCATCCGATATCGACGATGCGGGCCGTCTCATCGGTACGCCCGAGAAAACTGAGGCGGATGGCTTCATTGAATTGAGATTGGGTGTTAATCACAAATTCCAACGCAATAAACAAAATTCCTTTTATATACTTTTTGTTCAACAGTTGCCCGAATCCAGGCAAAGCAATGCTCCATAGCAATGCTTCGATCGCCTTCACCTTCTCGAACCCTTTACTGAAATAGTAGTTGATCGTTGTTTTGTCCATTGCACCGTTAGATGGAGCTGGGGACAATCGATGGGTGCTTCATGGTCAGTTGCTGGTTAAGCCGATGGGTGCAATTACATTTTTTGCTCCAAAGACTTGTTTTATACTTTTGTGCAATAAGGAATGCGGGAAAACTCTCCTATAGAACCAAACTATACATTAGTTGAAGATGAAAAAATGTCTTTAAATTTTTCAGAATAATGAATATAATAGTGACGTAAAGAATTTTGACAAATAAAAAAGGAGGAAGCCGTGTGAAGGGGCTAAAATCGATTTTGTTATGGGGCCTGATTTCCGTCCTTGGGGCCGCCGCATTCGCTGTTTTGGCGTTAAGCCGCGGCGAATCGGTCAACGCCATGTGGCTGATCGTCGCCGCCGTCTGCACGTATGCGGTCGCCTATCGTTTTTACAGCCGGTTTATCGCCCGCAAAGTGTTTGGTCTTGATGATAACCGGAAAACGCCGGCTGAAGTGTTCAATGACGGGAAGGACTATGTTCCGACGAACAAATGGGTGTTGTTTGGACACCATTTCGCCGCCATTGCCGGCGCCGGGCCGCTTGTCGGGCCGATTTTGGCTGCGCAAATGGGCTACTTGCCGGGAACGCTTTGGATCATCATTGGCGTTGTGCTCGGCGGGGCGGTGCAAGATTTCATCATCTTATTCGCGTCAATGCGCCGCAACGGGAAATCGCTTGGCGAAATGATCAAGGAAGAAATGGGGCCGGTGACGGGCTTTATCGCAGCGCTTGGCATTTTGGGCATCATGATTATTTTATTGGCCGTTTTGGCGCTCGTTGTCGTGAAAGCGCTTGTTGGAAGCCCGTGGGGAATGTTCACGATCGCCGCGACGATTCCGATTGCGATTTTGATGGGCATTTACATGCGCTTCATCCGTCCGGGGCGCGTTGCTGAGGCGTCGCTCGGGGGATTTGTATTATTGATTTTGTCGATCGTGGCCGGGCAATACGTTGCGGAGCATCCAACGCTCTCGGCAATGTTTACGTTAAAAGGCGAAACGATCGCGATCTTGATGATTATTTACGGTTTTGTCGCCTCGGCGCTGCCGGTGTGGCTGCTGTTGGCGCCGCGCGACTATTTGAGCACATTTTTGAAAATCGGCACGATTGTTGGACTAGCACTCGGCATTTTAGTCGTTACGCCTGATTTGCAAATGCCGGCTGTAACGAAATTTGTTGATGGAACGGGACCGGTGTTTGCCGGCGACTTGTTCCCGTTCTTGTTCATTACGATCGCCTGCGGGGCGGTGTCCGGATTCCATGCGCTCGTGTCGTCCGGCACGACGCCGAAGATGATCGAGCTGGAAAGCCATTCGCGTCCGATCGGCTACGGCGCCATGCTGATGGAATCGTTCGTTGCCGTGATGGCGATGGTCGCAGCTTGCATCTTGACGCCGGGGGTGTATTTTGCCATCAACAGCCCGGCGGCGGTAATCGGGGCGGATGTGGCGCAGGCCGCCAAAGTCATATCGTCGTGGGGGTTTACGCTCACTCCTGACATGTTGACGGAGCTGGCGAAAGATGTCGGTGAACAAACGGTGTTGTCGCGCACCGGCGGGGCGCCGACGCTGGCCATCGGGATGGCGGTCATTTTGTCGAGCGTCATTGGCGGCAAGGCATTGATGGCATTCTGGTATCACTTCGCCATCTTGTTTGAAGCGCTGTTCATCTTGACGACAATTGACGCCGGCACGCGTGTCGGCCGCTTTATGATCCAAGATATTATGGGGACGTTCTACAAGCCGCTTGGCAAAACGGATTCGCTTGCCTCGAACTTGATCGCCACGACCCTTTGTGTGTTGGCGTGGGGTTACTTCCTGTACCAAGGCGTCGTCGATCCGCTTGGGGGCATCAACACCCTATGGCCGCTGTTTGGCATCGCCAACCAAATGTTGGCTGGCATCGCCTTGTTGTTTGCGACGACCATTCTATTTAAAATGGGCAAAAAGGCTTATGTTTGGGTGACGCTCGTGCCGACGACATGGCTTTTGGTCGTCACGCTGACGGCGGGGTATCAAAAGCTGTTCCATGAAAACGTTAAAATTGGTTTCTTGTCGCATGCGAAAATGTTCCAAGACAGCTTGAGCCAAGGCAAAATTTTGGCGCCGGCCGCGAATGAGGCGCAAATGCGGCAAATTATTATGAACGACTACATTGATGCCACATTGTGCGCGATTTTCATGCTTGTGGTGATCGCAATGCTTATTTCCGCATTGAACATCTGGATCAAAGTGCTGCAAAACAAACATGTGCCGCTCAAAGAAGCGCCGTACGTGCCGCGCGATGGAGAAGGAGCGAAGCATTATGCCTAAATGGCTGCAAACCGTTTTGGCTTACCGCCGGCAGTTTCTCGACTTGCTTGTCGGCGTGCCAAACTATGAAAAATATGTCGAGCATATGAAAACCCATCATCCGGGCGAGCCGATCAAGTCGCGGAAAGAGTTTTTCTGCGAAGCGCAAGAGGCGCGCTATAACGCCAAAGGCGGCAAAGTATCGCGCTGCTGCTAGGAGTGGGAGGGAAGGAGGGGGTGCCCCTTCTTCCTTTTTTTCTTCAACGTCCGCATCGGGGAGATGCCCATTCAAGCTGGGACTGGGCAATAAACACGCGGGAAAAGGGGGATACATACATGCGCATTCTTGTCGTGGGAGCAGGGGCGGTTGGCGGCTATTTCGGCGGACGCCTGCTTGAAAAAGGCGTCGATGTGACATTTCTCGTCCGTGAGCGGAGAAAGCGGGAGCTTGAGGAGCGCGGGCTTGTCATCCGCAGCGTCCACGGCGATGCAGTGCTCGCGCCGAAACTGATCGCGTCCGGTGAACGGACGGAGCCGTTCGATCTTGTCGTGTTTTCAAACAAGGCGTATCACTTGGCGGGCGCCATCGCTGATGCCAAACCGTACGTCGGTGAGACAACGATGATTTTGCCGCTGTTAAACGGCATGGCCCATATGGATGTGTTGCGGGAGTCATTTGGCGATGACAAGGTGTTGGGAGGCCTTTGTTTCATCGAAACGACGTTAAACGAAAAAGGGGAAATCGTCCAAACAAGTCCGGCGCATGAAGTTCGTTTCGGCGAGTGGTCCGGCGAACGGACGGAGCGGGTTGAAGCGTTGGAATCGCTGTTTGCCGGCGCCAATGCCCGTTTCCGGCTGAGCGAACGGATCGTTTCGGACATGTGGAACAAGTATTTGTTTATTGCAACAATGTCAGGAGTGACGACGTTGTTTCGCGCTCCGATCGGGCCGATTCGTTCCGGCGAGTACGGGGGCGCCATCATCAGCCGGTTGCTTGGGGAAATCAAAATGATTATGCAAGCGCACGGCGCGCCGCTCACTGAGGAGATGGCCGAACGACAGCGCGTTCAGCTCGAACAGATCGCCCCGACGATGAAGTCATCGATGCAGCGTGATATGGAAAAAGGGCTGCCGATTGAAGCCGATCATTTGCAAGGGTATTTGCTGGAGCTAGCGAAACAGTATGACATCCACGCCCCGATGCTTGAAACCGTCTATCATAACTTGAAAATTTACGAAGCGGGCCGCACCGCTAATGAACGTTGATTATCGTTCGAATCGGCCGTTTGCCAGCATGTCGATCGTCTGGCAAACGGCTGTTGCTTTACGGGCGGCGAGTGAAAACAACAGCCTAAAAATATTCATCAATCATTTTTTCGCTAGTCTTGAAAAAGAGAGTTGTATATTTCCGTCATGTAGTGTACAGTGGATAGTGAAAACGTGTGCACAAAGGGGGAGGAAGCCTTGAAAAAAACATGGTGGAAAGAGGGCGTCGCCTATCAAATTTATCCGCGCAGCTTTATGGATGCCAACGGCGACGGCATCGGCGATCTTCGCGGCATCATCGAAAAGCTGGATTATTTGGTGGAGCTTGGAGTCGACATCGTTTGGATTTGTCCAATTTACCGGTCGCCGAACGCCGATAACGGATATGACATCAGCGATTATTATGCCATTATGGATGAGTTTGGAACGATGGATGACTTCGATGAATTGCTTGCCCAAGCCCATCGGCGCGGGTTGAAAGTCATTTTGGATTTGGTCATCAACCATACGAGTGATGAGCATCCGTGGTTTATCGAATCGCGGTCATCGCGCGACAATCCGAAGCGCGACTGGTACATTTGGCGTGACGGCAAAGACGGGCGCGAACCGAACAACTGGGAAAGCATTTTCGGCGGCTCGGCGTGGCAGTATGATGAGCGGACGGGTCAATATTATCTGCATATTTTTGATGTCAAACAGCCCGACTTGAACTGGGAAAACAGTGAGGTGCGCCAGGCGCTTTATGAGATGGTCAACTGGTGGCTGGATAAAGGTATCGACGGCTTTCGTATCGACGCGATCTCCCACATTAAGAAAAAGCCGGGTCTTCCCGATTTGCCAAACCCGAAGGGGCTGAAGTATGTACCGTCGTTTGCCGGGCATATGAACCAGCCTGGCATTATGGAATATTTAAGAGAGTTGAAAGAGCGAACGTTTGCGCGATATGACATTATGACGGTCGGCGAGGCGAACGGAGTAACGGTTGATGAGGCCGAACAATGGGTCGGGGAAGAAAACGGCGTGTTCAATATGATTTTTCAGTTTGAGCATCTAGGGCTATGGGAAAGGAGTGCGGATGGTTCCATCGATGTCCGCCGCCTAAAGCGGACGTTGACGAAATGGCAAAAAGGGCTTGAAAACCGCGGGTGGAATGCGTTGTTTTTGGAAAACCACGATTTGCCCCGCTCCGTTTCGACGTGGGGCAATGACCGCGACTATTGGGCGGAAAGCGCCAAGGCGCTCGGCGCGCTCTACTTTTTCATGCAAGGGACGCCGTTCATTTATCAGGGGCAAGAGATCGGGATGACGAACGTGCGGTTCGATGACATCCGTGATTATCGTGATGTGTCCGCTCTTCGCCTGTATGAACTCGAACGGGCGAAGGGGCGGACCCATGAGGAAGTGATGAAGATCATTTGGCAAACCGGGCGCGACAACTCGCGCACCCCGATGCAATGGTCTGATGCCCCAAACGCTGGATTCACGACAGGTACGCCATGGATCAAGGTGAACGAAAACTATCGTACGATCAATGTCGAGGCCGAGCGGCGCGACCCGAACTCGGTATGGTCGTTTTATCGACAAATGATTCAGCTTCGGAAAGCGAATGAGCTGTTTGTTTACGGAACGTACGATCTGCTTTTGGAAAACCACCCATCCATTTACGCGTACACAAGAACGCTCGGACGTGATCGCGCGCTTGTAGTCGTCAACTTGTCGGACCGCCCGTCACTTTACCGCTATGACGGCTTCCGCCTTCAGTCAAGCGATTTGGCGCTCTCGAACTACCCGGTCCGTCCGCATAAAAATGCGACGCGTTTTAAGCTGAAACCGTACGAGGCGCGCGTATACATCTGGAAAGAATAAGAAGGAATTTGCCTTTCTGTGTGGAATGAATACGGAAGGGAGATGATCAACACGGGGACGGTCGATCCGATTCGCTACCCGATCGGAACGTTTCAAGCGCCGCAGCAGTTTGAGGATGGGAAGGTGCAAGAGTGGATTGCTGCCATCCGCGGGCTGCCGAACGACTTAAGGGCCGCTGTTTTCGGCTTAAACGATGAGCAGCTCAACACGCCGTACCGCGACGGCGGCTGGACGGTGGCCCAAGTCGTCCACCATTTGGCCGATGCAAGCATGAACGCGTTTTTGCGCACGAAATGGGGAGTGACGGAAGACGACCCAACGGTGAAGCCGTTTGCGGAAAGCGAATGGGCGAAAACGGCCGATGCTTGCTCGCTGCCCATTGAACCGTCGCTTTTATTGCTTGACGGACTGCATGCACGGTGGACGACGCTGCTCGAGTCGATGACAGAAGCCGATTTTCATCGCCTCATCCAACCGGAAGGAGCGTTGCGGCCGATGCCGCTGTACGTATTGACCGCGCTGTATGCATGGCATGGCAGGCATCATACGGCGCAAATTGTGTCATTGCGGAAACGGAAAGGATGGTAAAAAGCCGCCGATTGGCGGCTTTTTTTACTCGATCGGCCGCACCGCTTGGGGCGGCCGATATATAGGCTCGCTCCGGAGAAAAGCCGCCTTTGCGCGGCTTTTTTCAAAAAACGTGCTGGACAAACATTTTTGTTAAACGAAAACATACAGTTATGCTATACTGACAAATATTAAGGGACACGAAATACATATCGTACAAGGGGGATCGGTATGAATGCGCAACAAAGGCAAGTTGTTGCGGAACAGAAAGAAAAAATTTGGACGCGCAATTTTATTTTGATTTGCTTGGCCAACTTTTTCATTTTTCTTGGATTTCAAATGACGCTGCCGACACTGCCGCTGTTTGTCGAACAGTTAGGCGGCAACGACCAGCTCATCGGCCTTGTCGTCGGGATTTTCACCTTTTCCGCACTTCTCGTCCGTCCATTTGCCGGCCATGCGCTTGAGACGCGGGGGCGGCGGTTTGTCTTTTTGCTTGGGCTGCTCATTTTTGTCATTTCGGTCGGTTCGTACAGTGTCATCACCAGCATGCTTCTTCTCTTTTTGATGCGCGTCGTCCAAGGAATTGGCTGGGGGTTTTCGACAACCGCTTCCGGAACGGTGGCGACGGACATCATTCCGGACAGCCGCCGCGGGGAGGGAATGGGTTATTACGGATTGTCAGGAAACATCGCCCTCGCTTTCGGTCCGTCGCTTGGACTTGTGCTTGCCGCTATGATTCCGTTTAGCCATTTGTTTCTGATTTGCGCTCTGCTTGGCGTTGCTTCCGTATTGTTTGCGACGGCCATCACCTATAAAAAAGTGGAGGGAAGGCCGCGCTATGAGACGAACAAGTGGGACCTTTACGAAAAAACGGCGCTCGTCCCGTCCGTGCTTCTCTTCTTTTTAACGGTGACGTTCGGCGGCATTGCTTCGTTTTTGCCGCTATATACGGCGCAAAAAGGGATCGGCGGTTTGCAGCTGTATTTTTTGCTTTATGCGCTCGCCCTGATGGTGACGCGCACGTTCGCCGGCCAGCTGTATGACCGGAAAGGGCATCGGGCTGTCTTTCTCCCAGGTGCGGGGCTCATTTTGCTTGCGATGCTGCTGCTCGCCTGGCTGCCGGGGGAATGGGCGCTGCTTTTGGCGGCAGTATTGTATGGCTTCGGTTTTGGCATGGTGCAGCCAGGGCTGCAGGCGTGGTCGGTTGAGCGGGCCCCTGTTCATCGGAAAGGAATGGCGAATGCAACGTTTTTCTCCTTTTTTGATTTAGGCGTTGGCATCGGGGCGATGGTGTTTGGCCAAATCAGCCACTGGTTCGGCTATCCGAGCATTTATGTAGCCGCCGCCGGTTCGGTGCTTGTTTCCATGCTCGTTTACTTGAGCGTGCTGCGCAAAGAACAACCTCTTCATCCGCGGCAAGAAAGAAACGCTTAAGGTTTGTCCTTAAGCGTTTTTCTTTAGCGCCGCGAGTGCACTTCGTAGATGGCAAATTTTAAATAGTCGCCTTCATCGGCGGCAAGCAGTTTCGGGTGGTCATAGCCGGCGCCGCTCCAGTACACTTGGCGGAGCACTTTTTTGGCGTCAAACGCCGCATCGGCGATCATCTCTTGGAACATGTGCGGGCGAACATGGTACGAACAGCTCGACGTGACGAAAAAGCCGCCGTCTTTGACGAGTTTCAACCCGTTCAAATTGATGTCTTTATAGCCGCGCAGCGCTTTTGGCACCGCGTGGGCCGATTTGGCGAACGCCGGCGGGTCGATGATGACGACATCCCACTGTTTGCCGGCTCGCACTGCTTCGCGCAAGTAATCGAATGCGTTGGCGACGACAAATTCTACATTTGTGAATCCGTTTAAGGCCGCATTTCGTTTTGCCGTCTCAATTGCATGCTCGGAAATGTCGACGGCGGTGGCGTGCTTCGCTCCGTACAGGCAGGCGTTCAGCATAAATGAGCCGGTATGGGTGAAACAATCAAGCACCGTCGTCTCCGGGCCGATGAGCGGGCGGAGGGCGGCGCGGTTTTGCCGCTGGTCGAAGAAAAAGCCGGTTTTTTGCCCGTTTTCAATGTCGACAATGTATTTCACGCCGTTCTCCTCGATTTCCATCTCCGTCTCCGCTTCCCCGTACCAAAACCCTTTTTCCTGTTTGAGACCCTCAAGCTCCCGCACGGACACATCGTTGCGCACATAAATGGCCCTTGGAGCGAACACGTCAAGCAAGCCGCGCAAAATCCACTCTTTGTGCACTTCCATCCCGAGCGCCAAAATTTGCACCACAAGCACGTCCTCATATTTATCGACGATGAGCCCCGGCAGAAAATCGGCCTCGCCGTAGACGGCGCGGCATGAACGGACGCCCGGGAGCATCCGTTCGCGATACGCCCAGGCGCGGCGGATGCGCTCAATGAAAAACCGCTCATCGAGCTCGTCATCCGGGTTTTGCGTCAACACCCGGACGATGATTTGCGAGGCTGGATTGATGTAGCCTTTCGCCAACCAGTACCCTTGATGGTTATAGACATCGACAAAATCTCCCGGTGTGATGTCACCCTCGATACGGTCGACTTCGCTCTGAAAAATCCACGGATGGCCTTGTTCGAGCCGTTTTTTTCGCTGCCGCTTCAAGATCACTTTCGCCATCAGTTCCAACTCCCATCCGGTAATCAATCGTTGCGCTTTTATCATAGCGAATTGCGGAGCGCGGCGCAATGACAGCCGGAAAAAAAGGTTGACAACCGATGCGGCCGTGATATGATAAATGTAAAGAAAATTTCATCACGATCAGACATCCACTAGGGGGGCCTGTAAACAGGCTGAGATCAAAGTGTGACTTTGAGACCCTTAGCACCTGATCTGGGTAATGCCAGCGTAGGGAAGTGGAGGAGCTGCAGGCCGGCTTTGGCCGCATTGGAAAATTTGTATGCTCGCGCCGCTTTCTTTACGCGAATCGGTAAAGAAGGCGGCGCTTTATTTTGGAAAAAGGGGGAATACGAATGTCGTTTGCAAGGCGCGTGCGCCAGGCGGCTGATCCGATCTGGCAGGCGAGTTTCCGCCACCCGTTTGTCAAAGAGCTTGGCGAAGGAACGTTGGACCGCGCAAAATTCCGCTATTATGTCATGCAAGATGCGTACTATTTGCGCCATTTTGCCCGTGTGCAGGCGATCGGGGCGGCGAAATCGCCGGATTTGGCGACGACGGCCCGGTTGGCGCACCATGCCCAAAGCACATGCGAAGCGGAATTGTCGCTTCATGAAACGTTTGCCGGACTGCTTGGCATCACCGAAGAGGAACGGGCTGCGTTCATGCCGGCGCCGACGGCTTACGCGTATACATCGCATATGTACCGGGCGGCGTATGAAGGGCATTTGGGCGATGTCATTGCCGCGATTTTGCCGTGCTATTGGCTGTATTACGAAATCGGTGAGCGGCTGAAAACGTGCCGGCCGAACGATCCGATTTATGAAAAGTGGATCAGTACATACAGCTCCGATTGGTTTCGCTCGCTTGTTGAGGAGCAGATCGACCGGCTTGACGCCATTGCCGATGCCGTGACTGAGGAGGATCGGCGCCGGATGGAACAGCATTTTTTGATCAGCAGCGACTATGAGTATCAGTTTTGGGAGATGGCGTACCGACTGGAGCGGTGGCCATCGGCCGAGCTCGTGAAGAGCCGGTGAAACGGCGACAACACGAAAGGAGAAGTTTTCATGGGAACAACATCGAAAGGGTTGAAACTGGCCGATATTTTAACGACGATTGTGATTGCCGTTGTGTTCGGCGTCATTTACAAAGTGTGGGGGCCGTTGTATGAAGTGGTGAAAGTATTCGGGTTTCATGCCGATCAACTGATTTATGGCATGTGGTTTATCGCGTCGTCGCTTGCGTATTTGCTGATCCGCAAACCGGGGGTGGCGCTGCTTGCCGAGATCGCGGCTTCATCGGGCGAGTTGGTGATGGGGTCGCAGTGGGGGCTTGAGGTGTTGATTTATGGGGTTGTACAAGGGCTGTTTGCCGAGCTTGTCTTTGCGGCGTTCCGCTATCGGCGGTTTGACGTGTTTGTCGTGTCGCTCAGCGCCGTCGGCGCGACGGTCGGTTCGCTGATCATGGACTTTTACAAAGGATATATCGAGGCGCTCGCCCCGTGGAACATGGCGCTCTTTTTGCTGGCGCGTTTTGTCGGCGCCGTTCTTATCTCCGGCGTGTTCGCCGTTTCGCTGGCCAAGGCGCTTGAGAAAACCGGGGTGACGCAAATGTGGCGGCCGGCTTCCAAAGAGGACTATGATGCGCTGAACCGGTAAGGGGAATGACCGATGAAGCAAGCCATTGTCATCGAACAGCTGCGCCTGAAGTTTCCCGGGCATAGCGACTTATTGTTCCGCGATTTGTCGCTGTCCGTTGCTGCCGGGGAGAAAGTGCTTCTCCTCGGCCCGTCTGGATGCGGCAAGTCGACGCTTTTGCAAGTGATGGCCGGCCTGATTCCGCGTTCGATTGACGTGCCAATGAAAGCCGGGCGCCTTGAGCGGCCAACGCGATGGGGGTATGTGTTTCAAGATCCGGATACACAGTTTTGCATGCCGTATGCCGATGAGGAGATCGCGTTTGCCCTTGAAAATCGGGGCGTGCCGCGCCAAGAGATGCCCGGCCGCATCCGCTTGCTGTTGGACCAAGTCGGGTTGGCGATCGAACCGCACACCGACATTCATACGCTTTCCGGCGGGATGAAGCAGCGGTTGGCGCTCGCTTCTGTTCTTGCGCTTGAGCCGGATGTTTTGTTTTTGGATGAGCCGACGGCTTTGCTCGATGAGGAAGGGACGAAAGCCGTATGGCAGGCGGTGCGGGATGTGAGCCGGGACAAAACGGTCGTCATCGTCGAGCATAAAATCAGCCATGTTCTTGACTTCGTCGACCGGATTGTGTTGCTTGGCAGCGACGGGTGCATCATCGCCGATGGAGGAGCGAGGGAAGTATTTTCCCGATATAAGGACGTCATGACGGCGGAAGGCATTTGGCACCCGGACGTTTGGGAGGAATGCGGACCGATCGTGCGCCGGGAGGAAAGGCAGGAAGGCGAGGAGCTGATCCGCCTTCACCGTTTCCGCGGCTTTCGCGGCCGGGAGGTGAAAATCAGCGTACCGGAGGCGGTTGTGCGGGCGGGAGAATGGATCGCCGTCACCGGCCGAAACGGCGCGGGCAAAAGCACGCTTTTGCATGGGTTGATGCAACTGATTCGCACCGAAGGCGAATATACATTGTTCGGGGAGGATATCGAGCTCCGGCAGCCGCTTTACCGCCATATCGCGTTCGTGTTTCAAAATCCCGAATTTCAATTTGTCACCCATACTGTGCGCGATGAACTGGCGTATTCGCTGCGGCTTGAGGGGCGGCCTGAAGAGGAAATCAATGAGACGGTCACCCGCCTGCTCAGCGCGTTTGGCCTTGACGGAAAGGAAGAAGTGCATCCGTACCAGCTGTCAGTCGGGCAAAAACGGCGGTTGAGCGTGGCTGCTTCGATCGTCGCCGGCCAACGCCTCTTTTTGCTTGATGAGCCGACATTTGGACAGGATGCGAAAAACACGTTTGCGTTGTTGGCGATGTTGGAGTCATACCGCAGGCAAGGGGCGGCGATCATCATGGTCACCCACGACGAACAAATTGTCCGTCGTTTTGCGACGAGACGATGGGTGGTGGAAGACGGAGCGCTTGTTCGCGATGAGCGCCTCGCTGCTGTGGAGCCTGTATTGGCTGAAGGAGGAACATGGCGATGAACTGGGACATTCAGCGCCGTGAGACATGGCTTTATGAAGCGAACCCGAGTTTGAAGCTCATTGTGCTCGTCATGCTCTTTTTTGCGGTGTTGTTCATTCATAACCCGAACGTGCTCATCAATTTGTCGCTCGCCCTGTTCGTTTTGTTTTGCTTCGGCACCGGGTATCCAGCAAAGCTGCTTGTTTGGCTGTTTTTGCCGTTTTTCCTGATCTTTGTTTCCACTGCTTCATCGATGATGATGTTTGGCGAAGGGACGACAACGTGGTTTCGCTGGGGGCTCATCCACGTAACAGCGGAAAGCTTTTGGCGCGGCATGCATCTCGGATTTCGCGCCTTGGCGCTCGGGCTGTTAGGCTTGATTTTTTCCTTGACGACTCGGCCGGTGCAGCTGTTTTATTCGCTCATGCAGCAATTGAAGCTGAAACCGAAGTATGCGTACAGTTTTTTGGCGGCGGTCCGCCTGCTGCCGATCATGATTGAGGAGTTTCAAACGGTCCGGTATGCGCTGAGAGTGCGCGGCGTGTCAAACCGCGGCGGCCTTGACAAAGTGAAGCGTTATGCCATCCCACTTTTGGCACAAAGCATCCGCCGCGCCCAGCGCATCGCCGTGGCGATGGAGGCGAAACAATTTTCCAACAGCGGCCAGCGTACGTTTTATTATGAAATCAAGTTTGGCAAATGCGATATTTGGTTTGTCGTCTTGACCGTTGCGTTGTTGGTTGCCGCTTATTATGCGGGCGTCCATTACCCGTATATTTCAGTCCATGATGTACGGTAGGCAGAAAGAAAGGGATTGTGATGGGGGCTCTTCACTTCATTTCCACCGGGCGGCAAACAGCCGACGAATTCGCGGCCATTTGTGCGCGTATCCATCCGTATGCGGATGCCATTCACATTCGCGAGAAAGAAAAAACGGCGCGCGAAGTGGCCGAGTTTGTCGCCGCGCTGCTTTACGCCGGGGTGCCGCCGCAAAAAATCATCGTCAATGACCGGGTTGATGTCGCCGCTGTCTACGGTGTCAAAGGTGTGCAGCTTGCTTATCACAGCCTGCCGGTGCGCGCCGTCCGCCGTTCGTTTCCGGACTTGACAGTCGGCTGTTCCGTGCACAGCCTGACGGAGGCGAAGCAGGCGGAAGAGGACGGCGCTCACTTTTGCCTGTACGGCCATATGTTTCCGACTGCCAGCAAGCCTGGATTGCCGCCGCGCAGCATCGATTCGTTGCGGGAGATGGCCGCGTCCGTCTGCATCCCGGTTATTGCGATCGGCGGCATTCATGCCGGCAACGCCTGCCGGGTGATGGAGGCCGGTGCCGCGGGAGTGGCGGTGTTATCGGCTGTCTTTTTAGCGCCTGATCCGGTTGTGGAAGCAAGACGTTTGGCGCAAATCGTGAGAGGGGAGAGGAAAAATGGGGGCACATTATGATGTCGTCGTTGTCGGCGGCGGGGTGATCGGGGCGGCGACAGCTTTTGAGCTCGCCAAACGGCGGCACCGCGTGGCGATTTTCGAAAAAGGAACAATGGCCGGCGAAGCGTCAAGCGCGGCGGCCGGTATGCTGGGGGCGCAATCGGAGTTCGCCGCGCCGAGTCCGCTCATCCCGCTCGCCCTGCAAAGCCGGGCGCTCATGCCGGCGCTCGCTGCGGAATTGCGGGAGAGAACCGGTATTGACATCGGACTTGTCGAAAAAGGGATGCTCAAAGTTGCGACGAATGCGGAAGAAGCGGAGGAGTTGCACCGCCATTATACATTTTGGAAGGAAATGGGTGAGATAGTTCACTGGCTGGCGGCAGAAGAAGCGCTTAAGCTGGAGCCGCGTCTTGCGGGCGAGGCGCTGGCCGGCGCCATGTACATTCCCGGAGACGGGCAAGTGAGCGCCCCGGATTTGGCTGCCGCTCTTGTTTCAGCCGCCGTCTCCGCCGGTGCGCATTTGTATGAGCATACGGAAGTGTTTGACATTCGTTCGGATGCCGGCGGGCATACCGTGGAAACAGCGAGCGGAACGTTCGCCGCTGCCGCTGTCGTGATCGCCTCGGGCGCCTGGGCGGCGCGTCTGGGGGCCGCGATCGGGCTGCCGCTTTTTGTATTCCCGGTCAAGGGGGAATGCATCATGGTGCGTACGCCAACCCCGCTCGTGCAAATGACGGTGTTTGCGAAAAATGGCTGTTACATCGTGCCGAAGCGCGGCAACCGGCTGCTGATCGGTGCGACGTCCACGCCGGGGACGTACGACCGGCGCGTGTCAATCGCAGGGGTGATGAGCCTGCTTCGCCGTGCCGCCCGTCTGCTTCCAGATGTCGAACAGGCAGAATGGGTGAAGGCATGGAGCGGCATCCGACCGCAAACGAAAGACGGTTTGCCCTATATCGGTGAGCATCCAAAGCGGCGCGGGATATTTGTCGCTGCCGGCCATTACCGGAACGGCATTTTGCTTAGCCCGCTCACCGGCCGGCTGCTTGCCGACCTAGTAGAGCGGAAAGAGCCGGCGTTTGACTTGTCACCGTTTTCATTAACGCGTCACGCGGAAGAAAAGGTGGGGGTTGAATGAATTTAGTCATTAATGGCGAGAACGTTGCAGTGCCGGACGAAGTGAAAACGGTCAGCGATTTGCTCGCCCATTTTCGACTTGATCAAAAGCTGGCCATTGTCGAAGTCAATGTTCGCATTATTCAAAAGCATGAATACGCAGTGACGGCGTTGGCGGACGGCGACCGCGTCGAAATTGTTCATTTTGTAGGAGGCGGTTGAAATGCTGAAAATTGGTCCGTATGAATTCTCTTCGCGGTTGTTGCTCGGGACGGGCAAATATCCGAGCCTTGAGGTGCAAAAAGAAGCGGTGGAAGCATCCGGCGCAGAAATTTTGACCTTTGCCGTCCGGCGAATGAACATTTTTGCTCCGGAGCAGCCGAATTTTTTAGAGCAGCTTGATTTAAGCCGATATAAGCTTCTGCCCAATACCGCCGGGGCGAAAACGGCTGAGGAAGCGGTCCGCATCGCCCGACTGGCCAAAGCATCGGGGCTATGTGATATGATTAAGGTAGAGGTGATCGGCTGCGACAAAACGCTTCTTCCCGACCCGGTTGAGACGTTAAAAGCAGCGGAAATGCTGCTGGAAGAAGGGTTTATCGTCTTGCCGTACACGTCTGATGACGTCGTGCTCGCCAAGCGCTTGCAAGAGCTTGGCTGCCATGCCGTCATGCCGGGGGCATCGCCGATCGGGTCCGGGCAAGGCATCCTTAACCCGCTCAATTTGAGCTTTATCATCGAGCAAGCGACCGTGCCGGTGATCGTCGATGCCGGCATCGGCGGGCCGGCCGATGCGGCGCTGGCGATGGAGCTTGGCGCGGATGGGGTGCTGTTGAATACGGCCGTGTCCGGCGCAGCTGATCCCGTAAAAATGGCAAAAGCGATGAAGCTGGCGGTGGAAGCGGGACGGCTCGGTTATGAAGCCGGGCGCATCCCGAAAAAACGATACGCGTCAGCAAGCAGCCCAACGGAAGGAATGAGTGTTGTTTGAATGAACGGTATTCCCGGCAACAACTATTTGCGCCGATTGGCGAGGAAGGGCAAAAGAAAATACGGGAAAAGCACGTCGTCTTAATCGGCGCCGGAGCGCTCGGCACAGGAAACGCCGAAGCGCTCGTGCGCGCCGGCATTGGCAAACTGACGATCATTGACCGCGATTATGTCGAATGGAGCAACTTGCAGCGCCAGCAGCTTTACAGCGAAGCGGATGCGAAAGAGCGGCTGCCGAAGGCGATCGCGGCCAAGCGGCGGCTCGAGCGAATCAACAGCGAGGTCAAGATCGACGCGATAGTCGGTGAGGCTGACGCCGAACAGTTGGAATCATTGGCTGTCGAACAGCGGCCCGACCTATTGATCGATGCGACGGACAACTTCGATGCGCGCATGATCATCAATGATGTTGCCTACAAATATGGCATTCCGTGGATTTACGGCGCCTGCGTCGGCAGCTATGGATTAAGTTACGCGTTTATTCCCGGACGTACCCCATGTTTATATTGCTTGCTTGAAACGGTGCCGCAAGGGGGATTGACATGCGACACGGCCGGCATTATCAGTCCGGCAGTGCAGATGGTCGTCAGTTACCAAGTGGCTGAGGCGTTGAAAGTTTTAGTCGAGGACTGGGCCGCGCTGCGCGGCAAGCTCGTTTCGTTTGATCTTTGGACGAATGAATACGCAGCGATTCGCATTGACGCGGTCAAAAGAGACGACTGTCCGACGTGCGGACATCGTCCATCTTATCCGTTTCTTTCTTATGAACATCAGACGAAGACCGCTGTGCTGTGCGGGCGCGACTCGGTGCAAATTCGCCCATCTTCCCGGCGCCAGTACGATGTAAACGAATTGGCATCTTTTTTTCGCCGCCAAGGGCTCCGGGCCGAAGCGAATCCGTATCTCGTCTCCGTATCGCTCGGCGCCAAGCGGCTTGTCGTATTCGCCGACGGGCGCGCGCTTGTGCACGGCACAAAGGATGTGAACGAGGCGAAAACGATTTATTACCGTTATTTAGGATGAAAACGGGGACCTCTTTTTTTGAGTCCCTGTTTTTTTTCAGTCACAAAACTGTCAAAAAGCCGTCTTGTTTTCCCTGCTTTTCCCGCTATCCATATAGTACGATGAAGGCAAGAAGGCAAAGGGAGGGGAGATGGATGGCTGAGTGGTCCGTCACGTTGAACATCGCCTCGTTGGTAGTGCTTGTCTACTTTGTTGGCTCCTGCTGGATCGAATCGTAAAACGCGCCGGCGCACCTCGGCGCGTTTTTTGAGGTGGATTTATGGTAATATATGGAAAGTAATTCCTCCCGCTATAGTCAGCTGGCGAAAAATTTGTTATATTTAAGGTAAGGAACGGAAACGGCTGCCGATAGCCGCGCAGCCTCATTCCGCCCGATGCCGAAAGTTTTGCTTCAGCAGGCATGTTTTGGGAAAGGAATGGATATGAATAACATAGTCATGTTCCGATAGGAGTGTGAAGATTCGTTGGAAGAGTGGCCGTTAAGGTTGTTCGGTTGGTTTTTCCTTTTCTTGCTCGCGAACGCATTGTTTGCATCGGCTGAGGCGGCGTTTTCATCCGCCAGCAAAACCCGGTTAAAACACTACGCGGAAGAGCATTCAAACAACAAGCGGCTTCAAGCAGTGGTCGGGCATCTTGACCGTGCATTGTTAGCGCTTGCTATGGCCAGCCGTCTAACAGGCATCATCGCGGTGGCGCTATTTATCGAGATCGCTGCTTCTCTGCTTGGGGAGCAGACCGGTTTATTTGTCGCCATTGCGGTCATGACCGTTTTGTCTGTCGTCTTCGGTGAAATTTTGCCAAAATCGATGGCGAAAGAGTACGCGGAGCCGCTCGCCATCCGGTATGCCGGCCTGGCCTATGGGCTGATGAAGCTCATGGCGCCGATTACGGCATTGTTTCAAGCCCTGAAAGAGCGTATGACCCGGCGATTCGCCAACGGGGCTGCCGTGCCGGCCGTCACGGAGGAAGATATTAAGGTGATGGTCGAGCTGAGCGAAGAAGAAGGGGTTATCGACAACAAGGAAAAAGAGCTGATTCAACGTTCGCTCGATTTTGATGAAATTTTAGTCGGAGAAATTTTTACGCCGCGCGCCGATATGGTGGCGGTCGAGGTCAACCAGCCGATTGAAGAGATTCGCGATGTATTTTTGGAGGAAAAATATTCCCGAATCCCGGTCTATGAAGGGGATATTGACAACGTAATCGGCATTTTGTCGGAAAGCGACTTTTTCAGCGAACTTGTCCAAAAGCGTGACGTGTGCGTCCGCGAGCTGTTGCGCCAGCCGCTGTTTGTCGTCGAATCGATGAAAGTGTCTGATTTGCTGCCGGAGCTGCAAAAAAGCAAAGTGCATATGGCGATCGTTGTTGACGAGTTCGGCGGCACGGCCGGCTTGATTACGCTTGAGGATATTCTTGAGCAAATCGTCGGCGAAATATGGGATGAGCATGATGAAGCGGTAAAAACCGTGCGTCAAATCGATGAACATAGTTTTGAATTCAGCGCTGAACTGCCGCTTGACGAATTTTGCGAAGTGATGAACATCGACGTGCCGGAAAGTGAATCGCATACGTTGGGCGGCTGGATTTTTGAAATGTTTGAGCGCATTCCGGCGGTCGGCGAAACGTTGCAATACGGCCCGCTGACGTTGACCGTCCGCCAAGTCGACAACCGTCGCATCCGCAAAGTGCTTGTTTCCTTGAGCCAGCAACCGCTCGCCGAGCAGGCGGGGGGCGTCTAGGCGCTTTCGGACCGCATGAATATAGAAGAGCCCCAGGCTGACTGCCTGGGGCTTTTGCCATCTATTATGAAGTTGTCTGTCAACCGGTTATTGAATGTTGCCGAATTGGCCGCCGAGTTGTTGTTGAGCCATCGCTACAAGGCGTTTGGTAATTTCCCCGCCGACCGAACCGTTTGCGCGCGAAGTCGTGTCAGCGCCAAGGTTCACACCAAATTCTTGGGCGATTTCGTACTTCATTTGGTCGATCGCTTGTTGGGCACCAGCGACGAGCAGTTGGTTATTGTTGTTGTTGCGTGCCATAGTTGATCATCTCCTCTTAGAAATTTTGATGGCTGGGTTGGCTGGATTTGCACCAGCGCTGCACGCGAAGAAGCGTGCTGCCAAGCTTGGCTGAACCCAACGGCCCACCTGCTTTTGCGTTCGCCAGCGGAAGTGTTTTGGCAGGCGGCCTGTTTCGCTGGCGGTACTCATAGTTTGGAACGTTTTTTGCCCGTTATTCACTGCGATAATATGGTAATTTTTTACGTTTTATCGACGCCATCATTAGGAAATATGTAAAAGTAAGAGGCATCTTAGAGGAGGAAGCAGCATGAATGTGTGCCCGCTTTGCAACGGGCTGCGCCGGGTGACAGTGTATTGCAGCTATTGCCGGCAGCCGATGGAAGACCAAGGGAAAGTGACGGATTATTTCGATGACTACAGTCCGTACATGGATGCGGATGTGATGAAGCTTGCTGACGGTTACCCGCACACATATCGAAACCATGAATGCGTCCATCTGTTCTATTGCCCGCACTGCCGGGAGGAGGAGGTGCGGTTCATTAAAGAATAGGCTCTAGCGATGCGCTAGAGCCGAATGAGTCTATATACAAACAATGGGGGGAGCTTACTTCTCATCCGCCGCCCGGATGCGCCGCTCCGTCTCGACGTCGAAGAAATGCGCTTTGTTCATGTCAAGCGCAAGGTCGATGCGGTGGCCCGGCTTGATTTCCGTGCGGGCGTCAATGCGGGCGACAAACTCCTGGCCGCCGATGTTTGAATAAATCATCGATTCGGCGCCAAGCAGCTCAGCGACTTCGACGAGAGCGGTAACTTTCGTCGCCGGAGATGCTTCAAGGAAGAGCGGTTCGTCGTGAATGTCTTCCGGACGAATGCCTAAAATCACTTCCTTGCCGACATACCCTTGCTCACGCAACACTTTCATTTTTCCTTCCGGAATGCCAAACGATGTTTGGCCGACGACAAACTTGCCGTCTTGCAGCGTTCCACGAAGGAAGTTCATGGCCGGTGAACCGATAAAGCCGCCGACAAAAATGTTTTCCGGTTTTTCGTATACCTCGCGCGGCGTCCCGACTTGCTGGATGACGCCGTCTTTCATGACGACAAGACGGGTGGCCATTGTCATGGCTTCCGTTTGGTCGTGGGTGACGTAAATGGTCGTCGTTTCCAAGCGCTGATGGAGCTTCGCGATCTCTGAGCGCATTTGCACCCGCAGTTTTGCATCCAAGTTCGAGAGCGGCTCGTCCATTAAAAACACTTTTGCATCGCGGACGATGGCCCGTCCCAATGCTACGCGCTGCCGCTGCCCGCCGGAGAGCGCCTTCGGTTTGCGGTCCAAATATTGCTCAAGGCCGAGAATGCGAGCTGCTTCACGGACGCGTTTCTCGATTTCCGCTTTCGGGAATTTGCGCAGTTTTAAACCGAACGCCATGTTGTCATAGACGCTCATATGTGGATACAGAGCGTAGTTTTGGAACACCATGGCGATGTCGCGGTCTTTCGGCGGCACATCGTTCATTCGTTTGCCGTCGATGTAAAGATCGCCTTTGGAAATTTCCTCAAGGCCGGCGATCATCCGCAACGTGGTGGATTTGCCGCAGCCGGACGGACCGACAAAGACGATGAATTCCTTATCTTGAATATGTAAGTTAAAATCTTTTACAGCCGTGACGTTGTTATCGTAAATCTTATACACATGATCCAACACGAGTTCCGCCATCACGAATCCCCCTTTATTGAAATCGTTTTCTCACACTCATATTGTATAGATGAATGTGAATATTCGTAAATGGACAAGGTGCACAAAAAAAGCCGCCCGTTTTCGGCAACATGACGGGGAAGCGTCCGCTGCTACGCACGGCGTTGGTGCAAAATAGCCAAATAGGCAGCCGCGGCGCCTTTAAACCGCTTGATGTCAATGCCGGTTTGCTCGGCCCATTTGTCGATCCGATATTGCAAGCTATTGCGGTGCATATATAGTTTTTTCGCCGCCATGGAGACGTTTAAATTGCACTCTAAAAATGTTTCCATGGCGCGCACTTCCTCTTCGCCCAGCCCATCGAGAAACGATAAAATTTGCCCTGTCTTGCCGTCGTCTGCTGCGCTTTCAAGGAGTGGAAGCGGAATGACGTCCTCCCATTCGTACACCGTCTGTTTCGGCCAAAAGCGCCGGGCGGCGGCAAAACATTGCTGCTCGAGAAGGAACGACTCGTACAGCTCCCCGTTCACCGGGCGAACGGGGCCGATCAGCAAATGCATCGTCGCATAAAAATCGGCGGCGAGCGCATCCGCCATTTCGGCCAGCAAGAGCGGCTCGGCCGTCCGTTTTTGTTTGGCCTCAATCAGTAGCCCGCGCTTGTCTTCATTCCAAACGATCAGCACCCGCGAGGCAAATAGGTTGTGGATCGTTTCGGCAAATTCCTGTTTGTTGGCGATCGGGCGATTGACGAGAAAATGAATGAACCGGCAGTATGGGGCAGAGAGCATCGCAGGAGCGTCGGGGCGGCCGGTGGCCATCCATTGTTTCCACGCCCGTTCTTCTTCGCTTTCCGGCTCCCGCCGGCGGTTGGCTGGGGTCAATAACAGCGCCAACAGCTGCCGCTCTCGTTCCGTCAACCGCTCTTTGGCGATGCCCACCTCATCGCCCTCGGCGGTGTAAAACCATTCGTACGCCTCGGGATCGGCCGGTTGACCGTTGATGATAATGTCCCCTTTATAAAGTGATTCGAGCTCTTTTAACATCACGGCGCCCCCTTTTCTACCTTTTTTCATTCATTATAACAGAAAGGCCGATTTTCCTGGTGGACAGGAAAATCGGCTCCGTTTACTCGCCGGCGTCGTATGGCGGTTCTTCTTTGACCAGGTCGCGCGCTTCTTCGATGTTGACCTCATCGCCGCGGCCGTGCACGACGCCGCCAGCCATCCCTTCATTAATCATGCGGTCAATATCCATGTAATATTCATCGCGCCCCTCATATAAGGCGTCTTGGCGCCCCGCTTCGTTCCGCTCCATGGTTTCACTCCTTCCTCATCGTTTTTTCCTAGTTTGTCCGAAACAGGCATAGACTATCCGCTTCGCTCATATGGATGAAAGAGGACTGGCAAGAAGGAGGGAAATAGGGTGGTTGCTGTGATCAAACAATTGCTGGAAACGACCGCTGCGGCTGAAGAAAAAGCTCGTCAGTTGGCAGCGCTTGAAGAAGACGGGCAAACATGGGAAACGTATTTCGCCGAGGTTCAGCGACAACGTCAACTTTGGCAGTATGTTCACCATTTGATGACCGGTGCAGGCTGGGGTGAGAGAAAGAAACAGCAAGAAGCGGCCAGCGCTGGCCGCTTCGAGTTGCTGCAAGCGCTGACCGCCGATGAGTGGAAAAAAGCGAAGCTGTGCCGACAAGTAAGTCAGCGTTTAAGCGGAGCCGTCCGGCAGGCGGCAGACGGTGTGCTGCAGCAGGCGCTTCGTTATAGCAAAGAATTTTTTGCTATGGCGCAAGATGAGCTAGTTCGGCAAACAGTCGATTGAGCCGCTGAAGCCGACGTGCTTCAATATCCGGCTCGTCAAAAGCCATCGGTTTGGCGTTTATTTCATAAATGTAAAGCTCCTGCTGTTTTCCGACGCCGATGTCGGCAGAAAATTCGCCGACAAGGCCGAACTGCTCGTTGAGGCGTTCGCCGCTCCAGGCGATGAGGCGCTCGAGCGCCTGTTCATCAATGCGGCTTTGAATTTCCGAATACGGAAGGATCGTTCCGCCGTGAAATACATGGGTTGTCAACGACCGAGGGCCGGCGAGGCGGACGCCGACGCCGGTGATCGTATGGCGATGGCGCTGCCAGTGGGCGAGCACGCGCAAATCGTAACGGCGCCCGTTCCATGTGTCTGTACAGGCGGCTGCTTGAACAATATAACGATGGGATTGGACAAGCGGCTCTAGCTCGTCGAGCGACCTTACCCGTTTTTGGCCGCGGGGGGATTCGCATATGGCTCCCGCCCCAGGCGAGGCGGTGAGACGGAGCAATCCGCTCCCCCTTGCCCCGTCGTCTCGTTTCAAGTAAATACAGCCGTATTGATGGAGCCAAGAGTGAATATCAGCCAACGAACGGACCGGCGCCGTTGGCAGCAGGTGAGGCCAAAGACGGCGGTCCGTCTGCAGCGCGCGGCAAACGTCCGATTTGCGGAAAAAAGAGCGGTTGACGAGCGGGATGCCATGGGAGGCAAGCCGGGCGGCTGCTGTTTGAAACGGCTCGCTCTGTTCTTCTTCCCGGCTTTTGACTCGGTTGTAGACGACGTCCGGCAACGGAGTGGACGATTCGACAAACCGTTCGAGCGCCGGGGCGAATACATAACCGGAGACCATGTTCTCGCCAATGCCGGCCGCGGTGCTGACGATGGCGATGCCGCCATCGGCATGAAGCGAGCGGATGACGGTCTCCACCCATGGTTTCCTTCCGCCAAGCAAAGCCGAAATGGATGATTCGCTCACCAATATGCCGACAAGCGGCCCGACCCGCCCGTTTTGCTCGTTGACCGCAAAGGTAAGATCGGGGAGGGAGGCGGCGGCGGCAAGCTCGCCGCGGCCGAACCGATAGAAGCCGTCCGGCCGCCTGCTCACCCATTCATTGGCGTCGCGCCGGTAACCGATCGTGATCATAGTCCAAACGCCTCTGGATCGATGATGGCCGTTTTGCTTAGATGGACCGCATAGGCAAGCGGCAGCAGCGCCGTCCGCTCATCAGCCTCCTTGAGGCCCGGGTGTTTAAAGATGGAGCGCCCCGGTTTGGAATTGGCTTCAAACATCCAAATGTTCCCCTGCTCATCTACCCCAAAATCAAAACCGATTTCGCCAATTAACGTGTCTGATGTTTCATCGAGGCAACGGCTAAGTGTCAAGGCGGCGTCGCGGAGGCGGGCGAGCACCGTTTCGCGCTTGGCGGTGTTTGGAAAAATTTCTTCCAATGTTTTGACCATGCCGCCGCTGTTCATATGGGTCGTAATGCTTTGCCGCCCGGCTATTTTGGCGGCGACGGCGCTTACTTGCCATTGGCCGTTTTCATTTTTGTTCGTATGGACGCGGAAATCTGTCGGCCGTCCGTTGATGGTGATGAGCGGGACGGCTTGCTGAATGACGTAACGATGAAGCGGGGCGTGGGCGAGCAAATGATGCCATAGCGCCATGGCGGTCGGAAACAGCGTTGTTTTCGTTTCGCCGTGTTCGTCACGAAAGCGGCATTCGTATGCATCCTTTTTTTTCACCAAATGGTAAATGCCGCGCCCGAGGCTGCCATCAGCCGGTTTCACATACGCTCCCGTATACCGGTTGAGAAACTGTTCGATCGTCTGCCGCGTGACATAGGCGGAGGTTTCCGGCAAATATGGCCGTGCGTCGCGATGGACGGCAAGCCGGCGGTACACCTCCCATTTATTGAAAAAGCGCCCGTTGAACACTGGAATGCCATAGGCGGTCTGCAGCGTTTTCGTCACGGTTTGGAACATGTCGTCATTTTCAATGCGCCGGTTCGGCAGGCGGTTGTAAATCACCGTCGGCAACGGAACCGTATGCCGTTCCCAACCGCGTTCCGTGTAAAAATAGCCGTTGACCGTTCCATGCTCCCAGTCGATATGAGGAAGGCCAAACAAGAAGGCGAACCCGCCGACTTGTTTTTCTTGCGCTAACAGTTTGGCGAAGAAAAAACTGCGCCCTCCGACCGGACGATGGGGCGACTTGGTAAATCCAGCGGTGAAAACGCCGACGAGCGGTCCGATATGGACGGCTTCGTCAGTCAAAAACACGTGCACCTTAGCGGCAAACGGGATCAACAGACGCTGGGCGACATCGCCGGCGACGATGATGCTGTCGGACGGTCCGGAAGATGAGATGATCGTGCACGGAGCGAGGAAGCTGCCAAAGGCAACGGCTGTTCGTCCGTCCGCTTTCAGTGAGGAGGGAAGGATAACTGTATTGGACTCGTTGTCATCAATGACCAATGGATAGATCATCGGTTGGCCACCTCGCTCGCCAAAAACCGGCAATACCGAAGCGGCGCTTCGTAAATATCGTTTTGCTGCTCTGGCGGAAGAAGGCTGATGATTTTCCTTCCCGGCTTGGAATTGACGTCCAAAATCCAAACCGCTCCGTTGTCAGCAACGCCGAGATCCAGACCGATTTCAAACAGCGGACCGAGTTCATTGTCCATATAAGCCGGCAACGTACGGATGATCGTGTCAATGCTGTCCAGCACTAAGATGCGTTTCGAAGAAGGAAGGTGGTCGAACCAGTCAGCGAACGGGCGCATGTCTGCACCAGCACGGAGATTGGCCACCCACGTTCCAGGGCGTCCGATGCGCACAGCCCGCACCCGTTCAACCCAGCGTCCGGTTTCATCTTTTTGCAGCAGAAAGCGAAGGTCGAACGGTTCTCTTGCCTCGGTGGAGAGGGAGAGAAGCGGTTGAAGCGCATAGCCGTCCCGGCGCTGCAAGGAAGCGACGAATTGTTCAAGTTCGTTTCGGCGGGTGATCACGGCCCGCTCTTGGCCGCGCCCGTCTTGAACGGACAATGTCTTCCCTTTCTTTTGGATAATATAAATGCCGCGTCCGCCAGAGCCGTGCACCGGTTTGGCGACGATGGCTTGTTCATGGCGAAGGAGATCAAGCACGTGATCGGCGCGCTCAAGACGGACGGTCGGCGGCACATATGCCGACAACAGCGGATGGGCGGAAAGCGTCTCATAGACGCTCCACTTGCCGGGCAGGCCATAGCCTAAAAACGTGACATCCGGGCGTTGCTTCAGCCAATGCATAATCGGTTTCGCTTTTTTGGAACGGTCGTCGTGGCCGTAAAAGCAACGGTCGTACAAAAACGGCGGAATGGGAAAGACGGCATCGGTCCATTCCCCACTTTTGTCATCAAAGACGACACCGCGGACATTTTCCGTTCGCGGGTCGATCGCCAGCGGCGAAAAACGGTATATGGAAATGCCATACTGCTTGGCGCGGCGGGCTACCTCGGTGCAGTACACGCTTTCCTGTTGCTCATCAAGGGTGACAAAACCGAGTGAAATCAATGTCGTTCACTCCTTTTCTTCCATCAATGTCAGGCAATAATCAATCACGGCTTTCGCGGATGGGCGCACCGTTTGTTGAGAAAACGTCATTTCCGCCTGTTTGGACGGTTTTGTATTCACTTCGATGATCCATGGCCGTCCATGGACGTCAATGGCCAGATCGACGCCAAACTCTCCATACAGTCCTTCCGCTTCCGAGGCGAGAACGGCAGCGGATTCCAGTGCGATTTCTTTCAGAAGCTGTTTCTGCTGGAACACGTCCGCTCTCGTATACCACTTCTGCAAGACATCATTGACTGCCATCAGTACTCCGCCGCGGGCAAGGTTCGCGACAAACTGCTCGGGAGGGGCCGCGCGGGCGACCGCTGACGTGACGCGCCAATCGTTGTGGCGGATGCGATGGCAAAGAAGGCGAAAATCGACAGGGCGGCCGTCAAGCGTTTGAAGTTCAAGGCCTTGCTGGATGATCATCGGCGTCCGGATTTGTGGCTGCAAGGCAGAAACGGCCGCGGCAACCGAGCGGTATAGCGCCGATGACGAAGAGGTGGAACGGCGGAGACAAATTCCTTCATCGGTGCATTCAATGCGGAAAATCCCCCGCCCTTGGCTTCCGTGCACAGGCTTGAGAAAGACGGACGGGAAGGCGGCGAGAAACGCCTCGAGTGAGTCTTGGCCGTCCCACAGCGCCGTTTTCGGCAAGTACGGATGCAAGTACTCATGCCGCTCCAAATAACGGTGCACCTCCCATTTATGCAAAAAGCGGCGGTTGAACATCGCCCCGTCTTCCTCGTCAAGCCGGGCGAGCAGCTGCTGAAAGGCAGGCGCATATTCAGACTTGCGGGAGTGAAGGCGGTTGTAGACGACGTTCGCCCGCGGCACGTCCCCCTTGATCCATTCGCTGCCGGTTAACCGATATCCGGTGTGCTGCAAATAGAGTGACGGCGATGTGACATAAACAAAAAGGCCGTGCGTTTCTCCATATTTTGCCAATTCCTCGCAAAAAAGGTGGATGGAGCCAAAAGAGGCCCGTTCCCGGTCTTCCTTTATTTCAGTCAATACGGCAACGGTTCGTTGGTTGCTCATCGCAGTCCCTCATTTGCGCATTTGTCAGGCAAGTTCTATAATGAACAATTAGGCAAACGTTTATATCGTATCGTATGATGAGAGCCGCTGTTTGGTGACAGCGGCGCGGATGAAAGGGGAAGGCGATGGGGACGTTCATTTATTTGTCGTTTATGGTGGCGGTTGGAGCGCTTATCGGCGGGGTGACGAATTTGATCGCCATTGTCATGTTATTCCGCCCGCACGAGCCGATGTACTTGTTTGGGAAACGGCTGCCGTTTACGCCCGGCTTGATTCCAAAACGGAGGCGGGAACTGGCGGAACAGCTTGGGAAAACGGTTGTCGAGCATTTGGTGACGCCGGAAGGGCTCCGGCGCAAGCTCAACGATTCAGCCTTCATGGCGGGGGTGGTCGAGGAAGGACGGAAGTGGCTGAAACGGTGGCTGGCGCGCCGGGAGACGCCGGCGCAGTTGCTTGAGCGCCTCGGCATTCGTTCTCCGGATGAGCGTCTTGAGGCGTTGGCGGCCGGACAAGCCGCGCAGGCGTATGAGCGATGGAGCCAAACGTGGCGCACGCGGCCGATTCGTGATATACTGCCGCTTGAGTTGAAGGAAACGATGGAAGCGCGCATCGAGCAGCTGGCCGGCTACTTGGCCGACCGGGCGCTCGAGTATTTCAGCAGCGTAGAAGGAAAACAACAGCTTTCCGGCATGATCCAACGCTTTTTTCAAGAGCGGGGAATGGTCGGGGGCGTGCTGCAAATGCTGCTTGGCAATGTCAATTTAGTGGATAAAGTGCAGCCGGAAATCGGCAAATTTTTGCGCCATGCCGGCACAAGGGCGGCGATCGCCCGCCTCCTTTGGACAGAATGGAACAAATGGATCGACTATCCGCTGGCAACGGTGGAGGAGATGGTCGGACGAAGACGCATGAGCGAGGCGGTGCAGGCCGCAGCCCGCGGCCTCGTCCGGGGAAGCGGCTGGCTGCACCGCCCGCTCGCCGCTCTTCTTGCGCCATATGAACAGGACGTACTCGACCGGTTCGTTCCGCAGGCGGTTGCCGCTGCTGTCCGCCTGCTCGGCGATCAGATGGAGTCGGTTGTGGCGCAGCTTGGATTGGCAGATGTCGTTCGTGATCAAGTCGAATCATTTTCGCTCCGAAGGCTGGAGGCGATCATTTTGGCCATCGCCCGACGCGAGCTGAAGATGATCACCTATTTAGGCGCTGTGCTTGGCGCAATGATCGGCGCCGTCCAGGGCATGATCGGCCTATGGTTGTAGCAGTGAGTCATATGACCGCCGACTGGCGCATACGCTAGAACGTAAACGATATTGAAGTGGGAGGCTTCTTCTTATGTCCGAATCTCTTCATGCGCTCGCAAGACAGCTTGAACAGGCGATCCGGGCGAGCGAGCCGTTTCAGCAGCTGAAACAGGCGTACGATCATGTCCGACACGACGACACCGCCTATCGGCTATTTGCTAACTTCCGTGACATTCAGCTTCGGCTGCACGAAAAACAAATGCGTGGAGCCGCTATTTTGCCGGATGAAATTGAACAGGCGCAAAAGGCGATGGCGCTTGCCCAGCAAAATGAGAAACTGGCCCGTCTGATGGCGCTCGAGCAGCAAATGAGCATGACGATCGCGGAAGTGCAACAAATCGCCATGAAGCCGCTTGAGGAGTTGCACCGTTCATTCATGGAAGGAAGATAGGAAAAACACCCGGTCGGGTGTTCTTTTTTTGTCCGTTTCGTCATAGTCATAAAAATGATAAGGAATGCAAAGCCGCCCCCAGCTTGCTGGCGGCGGCAAGAGAGGTTGAGACGGACAAAAGGGGGAGACAGCCGTGTATAAGCTGTTGGCGCTCAACATTGACGGAACGATTTTAAAAAACAACGGCCGCCTGCCGCGCGAGACGAAGGAGGCGGTCGACTATGTGAAGCGAAAAGGGGTTTATGTGACGTTAATGACCAGCCGCAATTTGCTTTCCGCCCGCAAAGTGGCGAAAGCGCTGCGGCTTGACGGGATGCTCATCGCATTTCAGGGAGCGATGATCGCCAGAACGCTCGATGACAAGCTGTTTGACGCCGTGATCCCTGAGGAGCGGACGTTTAATATTGTGCAAATTTTGGAAAATTTCAACTGCAACATCCGCCTCATGCATGAGCGGTATTCGCTCGGCAATCGGAAGAAAGTGAAGAAAAACCTTGTCGTGCAAACGGTTCTTTCCTCGAGCGATCCATTTTTCTATCCGACCCAATTTGTTGATTCGCTCGGCGATGTATTGATCGACGAACCGATCGCTGTGCCGAAAATTGATGTCTATTTTGCTACAGACGAACAGAGGGATGCAGCGGCCGCTTTATTGACGAAATCGATTCCGTCCATTGATATGATTATGCAGCCAAACGGAAAAATGGAAATTGTCTCGCAAGGAGTCTCGAAGCTCGCCGGGCTGCGCCGTCTGGCTCAACATATCGGCGTGTCGTTGAAAGAAACGGTTGTCATTGGCGACGGCCTTGATGATTTGCCGGCGATTGAAGCAGCAGGGCTTGGCGTCGCGATGGGCAACGCGCCGCTTGAGGTGAAGCGGGCGGCCGACTGGGTGACGCGTTCGAACGAACAGCTCGGTGTCGCCTACATGGTGAAAGAACATTTCCGCAAGCAGCAGCGAATCGAGTTTTTGCAAAAATTAAAAACGAAGCAATAAGCGGCAACATGGCTCATCCAAAAGGCAATGTTCCATAAACAAAAGCACAACATAAAAGGTGTCCCGCTCTTTTTTATGGGACACCTTTTTTCTATAATTAAGACGACTTAGCGCCGCGGGGGGGGGGACGGGCGGCGGAAAGGTGCATTCTTCCGCTTGACGAAGGAAACAGCCGTTCAGTACACTGAAAGAAGTTTGACAGAAAAGGTGATGAACGTGCGGATTGAAATTCAAGGACTGCCGAATCCGGAACGGTTTCAGCGCCCGCTTGAGGTGATGACCGAGCTGTTTTTCGAAGCGCCGGAGCTGTCGTTCGCGCCGCTTCCTGAGGCCGATATGGCCGCTATGTTTTCCGTCAAGGAAGACGGGGGCATCGCTGTTTCGGGGACGCTGCTTGACAAGACGTCGGGGCGCGTGGAGGAAGTAAGTCATGAACGCAGCACGCCGGCGGATGCTGACGGGAAAACGTACGAAAAACAGCTGAAAAACGCCGTTTTGCATGTCTATTTGACGTTGCTTGAGCGTTCTACCGGCCTCATTCAGCCGTGGGGCGTGCTGACCGGCGTTCGTCCGGTCAAGCTGCTTCATCAGCTTTTGCGCTCAGGCCTTTCGAAAGAAGAGGCGCACCGGAAGCTGGCTGAAGAGTATTTAGTGACAAACGAAAAAATCGAATTAATGCAAGCGATCGTGGACCGCCAGCTCACGGTCGTGCCGGATTTATACGATTTGGCTCATGAAGTGAGCATTTATATCGGTATTCCGTTTTGCCCGACGAAATGCGCGTATTGCACATTTCCAGCGTACGCCATCAACGGCCGCCAAGGGTCGGTCGACGCCTTTTTGGCCGGCCTTCATTACGAAATGGAAGCAGTCGGCCGCTTTTTGCGCGAGCGCGGCATTCGCATTACGACGATCTACTACGGCGGCGGGACGCCGACGAGCATTACGGCCGACGAGATGGACCGGTTATACGCTCATATGCATGACGTATTTCCAGACGTCGACCGCGTCCGCGAAATCACGGTCGAAGCCGGGCGTCCGGATACGATTACGCCGGAGAAGATTGACGTATTGAAAAAATGGAAGATCGACCGAATCAGCATCAATCCACAGTCGTACATTCAAGAGACGTTAAAAGCGATTGGCCGCCATCATACCGTTGAAGAAACGATTGAGAAGTTCCACTTGGCGCGGCAGATGGGGATGAACAACATCAACATGGACTTAATCATCGGACTGCCGGGCGAAGGGCTTCCAGAGTTTACGTATACGCTTGAACAGACGGAACGGCTTCTGCCCGAGTCGCTGACCGTTCATACGCTGTCGTTTAAGCGGGCGTCGGAAATGACGAAAAACAAACAAAAGTACAAAGTCGCCAGCCGCGAGGAAGTGCAGGCGATGATGAAGGCGGCCCAGGAGTGGACAAAGGAGCACGGTTATGTCCCATATTACTTGTACCGACAAAAAAACATTCTCGGCAACTTGGAAAACGTCGGCTACGCCTTGCCGGGGCACGAGAGCCTATACAACATTATGATCATGGAAGAACAGCAGTCGATCATCGGCCTTGGCTGCGGGGCGTCAAGCAAATTCGTCGATCCGAAAACGCGGAACATCACCCGCCAGGCGAATCCAAAAGAGCCGAAAGTGTACAACGAACATTTCGCCGAATATACGGAAGAGAAAATCAATATATTAAAGGGAATATTTGGATAAATAACAACACCCCGGGAACAACCCCGGGGTATTTTGATTAGCGGTGAAATAAAATGAGCTTGCCGCTCGCATTGACGCAACGGTGTGTTTTGTCCCAACAGCCGCGCTCGCGCAATTTTTGCTCGCCGATTTTTTTCGCTTCTTCATCATTGGCGGCTTCAAACGTTTCATCAAGCAATTTTTCCCCGTCGCGCTCAAACGCGGTCAACGTATACGTCGGCATGTCACCATCTCCTTTCGCTGAATCATCATTCATTTCTCTTACATTTAGAGGTTGAATCGACAAATTCCTGCTTTTATCTGAAACTTTTTTTTAGATGGCACGTTTTAATAGTGTGAGTGGAAAATTTGTTTTGTGTTGGGGGAATATGGATGAGTTTGGAGATCATTGAGGTGACGAAACGGTTTGGCCAGACGACGGCCGTCGACCATTTGACGTTGACGGTTCCGGAAGGGGAGATGTTCGGATTGCTTGGGGCGAACGGAGCGGGAAAAACGACGACCTTTCGCATGATTTTAGGCCTTCTGCTCCCGACGGAAGGGGTGATCCGTTGGCAAGGCGAACCGATTGATGACTCGAAAAGCCATCTGATCGGCTATTTGCCGGAAGAGCGCGGGTTGTACCCGAAGCTGAAAGTGCAAGAGCAGCTTCTGTATTTAGGGCGGTTGCGCGGAATGAAAAAGACGGATCTTCTTCCGGAAATCGACCGCTGCTCGGGCTGACGGATGAACAGATGGCGGAGCTTTCCAAACCGGTTCCGTTCCAAAAGGTGGCATTGGAAAAAAACGCGAAGACGGAAGAGGAGCTGAACGAAGCGCGCTCTCTCGTTTATGTCCTTCTGTTCGCGATGTATATGTTCGTTTTGATGTATGGCGGCATGATCGCGACGGAGGTGGCGACGGAAAAATCGTCGCGCGTGATGGAAATTTTAGTGTCAAGCGTCCCGCCAGTCCAACAGCTGTTTGGCAAAATCATCGGCGTTGCGCTTGTCAGCTTGACGCAATTTTTCGTGTTTTTCGCCGTTGCGTTCGCCGCGTTAAAAACGAGCGGACAGGAAGTGTGGCGTTTCCTCGGATTGGATCACCTGCCGGCCTCGATCTTTGTGTATGCACTCGTTTTTTTCTTGCTCGGTTACCTCTTGTACGCGGTGCTGTTTGCCGTGCTCGGTTCGCTCGTCAGCCGGGTTGAGGATGTACAGCCGGCGATTACGCCGGTCATGATGCTGGTTGTCGCTGCCTTTATGATCGCGATGTTTGGCTTGAATGCGCCAGAGTCGGCGTTCGTGACCGGCGCTTCGTTCGTTCCCTTTTTCGCGCCGATGCTCATGTTTTTGCGCATTGGCCTCGTTTCCGTGCCGGGATGGGAAGTGGCGCTTTGCCTTGCGCTTTTGGCGGCGACGATTGCCTTGCTCATTTATTTTGGCGCCAAAGTGTACCGAGGCGGCGTGCTGATGTATGGGCGAATGAACATTTTCAAGGATGTAAAACGGGCCATCCAGCTGACAAAAAAATAAACAGTGGACGGGCCGTTTGGGCTAATGTTCCCTTGCCGTTTCGGCAAGGCTTTCTTTTTGCCCTTTGCCCGTTATGATATACTAGAAAATACGTACAGAGAAACGGAGGAGAACGAAGTGGCGAAAGGCATCATCCATTGTGAGGTTGGGGAACAAGTTGATCTCTTTTTGCTCATCAAATCCGCAACGAAAGGCATCGCCAGCAATGGCAAGCCGTTCTTAACGTTGATTTTGCAAGATAAAAGCGGCGACATTGAAGCGAAACTGTGGGATGTCTCGCCAGATGATGAAGAGCGGTATGTGCCGGAGTGCATCGTCAAAGTGGCGGGAGACATCCATAACTACCGTGGCAAATTGCAGTTGCGCATCCGTTCGATCCGTCCTGCTCATCCGGGCGATGCGGTGCGCATCGATGACTTTTTGGAGACGGCTCCGCTCGGGCGCGAGGAAATGAAGGCGAAAGTGATGGAATACATATTTGCGATGGAAAATCCAAACATCCAGCGCATTACCCGCTATTTGTTGAAAAAATACGAAAAGGCGTTTTTTGAGTACCCAGCGGCGACGAAAAACCATCATGAATTCATCTCCGGACTGGCGTATCATGTCGTGTCGATGCTTGAACTCGCCAAGGCGCTCGTCCATCTCTATCCATCGCTCAATAAAGACTTGCTTTATGCCGGCGTCATTTTGCATGACCTTGGCAAAGTGATGGAATTATCTGGTCCGGTATCGACGGTGTATACGCTGGAAGGAAATTTGCTCGGACACATTTCGATCATGGTGAGCGAGATCAGCAAGGCGGCGGAACAGCTCGGCATTCAAGGTGAGGAAGTCGTCATTTTGCAGCATCTCGTGTTGTCGCATCACGGCAAGGCGGAATGGGGCAGTCCGAAGCCGCCGCTTGTCAAAGAAGCCGAGGTGCTTCATTACATTGACAATTTGGATGCGAAAATTACGATGATCGACCGTGCGCTTGAGAAAGTAAAACCAGGTGAATTCACCGAACGCGTCTTTGCCCTTGACAATCGCTCGTTTTACAAGCCGGTGTTTTTATCTGTTTCAAAGCCGGGGCATGGGGGTAATGACAAATAGCCCTGGCAAAGGAGGGATGAAACCGTGATCGAACCGATCATTGAAATCGTCCCGACATCCCAGCACGAACAGGCGAAAGAAACGTTGAGCGAACTGCGCCGACAGTGGAAGAAAGCGAAGAAGAAAACAAAGAAGAAGCGAAACGAAGCATAAGCGTTGTCCCGAGGAAAGAGGCGGTGTCCCCGCCTCTTTCTTCATGCATACAGCTGGCCGTTCACGCGTATAGTGTAGTAAGACAAGCGTACAAGGAGGGGATGGCGATGTTCAGTTTGCCATGGTGGATTTATTTGGTCGTGGCCGGCATTATTTTCAGCGGCTACATGACTGTAAAAACAGCGGCGCGCGAGCGGGAAATCGACGAGGCGTTTATAGAAAAAGAAGGCGAAATTTATATGGAGCGCATCCGTCAAGAACGGGAGCGGCGGAAGCAAGCGAAGTCCTTGCAATAGCCAAGGGCTTTCTTTTTATGATTTTTGAAAACGCTTTTTTCAAAAAATTCTCTTTCTTTTTTTTTGAATCGTGTTAGGATAGTAATATCAACGGACTACCAGGAGGCAAAGTGAGGGATGACGATGAAACGAGCATACAACTTCAACGCCGGCCCGTCCGCGCTTCCGCTTCCGGTGCTCGAGCGGGCGCAAAAAGAGCTCCTTAATTTTCAAAACACTGGCATGTCGGTGATGGAATTAAGCCATCGAAGCAAGGAATACGAGGCGGTGCACAATGCGGCAAAAGAGCGGCTCAAGCAGCTTCTTGGCGTGCCGGACGGGTATGACGTTTTATTTTTGCAAGGCGGGGCGAGCTTGCAGTTTTCGATGGTGCCGATGAACCTCCTCACGGAAGGGAAAATCGGCTGTTATGTGCTGACCGGGGCGTGGTCGGAGAAAGCGCTGAAAGAAGCGCAAAAAATCGGCTTGACAACGGTTGTCGCGTCGAGCAAAGAGGCGAACTACACGTATATTCCGCCGCTCGATGATGTGAAATGGCCGAAAAATGCCGCCTATGTCCATATTACGTCCAACAACACGATTTTCGGTACCCAGTGGAAGGAATTTCCGGACACGCCGGTTGACCTGGTCGCGGATATGTCGAGCGACATTTTAAGCCGGCCGTTCGATGTCAGCAAGTTTGCCCTCATTTACGCCGGGGCGCAAAAAAATCTCGGGCCGTCAGGAGTCACGGTTGTCATTCTTCGCAACGATTTGCTGGAGCGCATTCCGGATGGGCTGCCGACGATGCTGGATTACCGGACGCACCAGAAGAGCAATTCGTTGTACAACACGCCGCCGACGTTTGCCATTTACATGCTGTCGCTCGTGCTCGAATGGGTCGAAGAGCAAGGCGGTGTGGCGGCGATGGAAGAGCGCAACCGGCAAAAGGCGGCCGTGCTGTATGAGGCGATTGATGAAAGCGGCGGCTTTTACAAACCGCACGCCGAAAAGGGGAGCCGTTCGCTCATGAACGTCACCTTTACGCTTCCAAATGAGGAGCTGACGAAAACGTTCCTCGCTGAGGCGAAAGAACGCGGGTTTGTCGGGCTCGGCGGGCACCGATCGGTCGGCGGCTGCCGGGCGTCGATTTACAATGCGGTGCCGCTTGAGGCGTGCGAAGCGCTCGCATCGTTTATGAACGATTTTCGCCGCCGCTTTGCCTGAAACTTTCTTCTTCACTTTTGTACTGCAAAGTGATATAATAATAGAAAATTCTCGAGCATGAGAATAGATGAGGAGAGATGAGGAGAGATGAGCATGAATGCCAGAACATTAGTATTGATGGCGCTGTTAGTCGGAATCGGAGCCGTGTTGCACGCCGCCATTCCGGGGTTGTTTTTCGGAATGAAGCCGGATATGATGCTGGCGATGATGGTGTTGGCGATTTTGCTGTTTCCAAACGTCAAGGCAGCCGGTCTTGTCGGCGTCGCCACCGGGTTGATTTCCGCCATGACGACGACATTTCCGGGCGGGCAACTGCCGAATATGATCGACAAAATCATCACGGCCTTCGTCGTCTTTGCCCTGATCTTTGCGGTGAAAAAGTACAGCCAGACAGTGGTCGGGGCGGCGGTGCTGGCGGCTGTCGGCACCGTCATTTCCGGGGCGGTGTTTTTAACCGCGGCGCTCCTTATTGTTGGGTTGCCGGGTGGAACGACCTTTTCTGCGCTGTTTGTCACGATTGTGCTGCCAACCGCGGCGTTAAATGCGGTGGCCATGGCCATTATCTATCCGATTGCGGCGTCCATTTTCCGGCGGATGAACGTCACAGCACACGTGTAAACGGCAAAAAACCCGATCATGGCTGGTCGGGTTTTTTGCTATCAAACAGGCGGAACGATGCTGGTTTGCAGCTCCTTCCCTGCCTTTATTTATTTGAAAATTCAAACAAACGCTAAGCGTAGCTGAGAAGCCAGGCGGCAAACAGACAAAGCGATGCTATTCCAATATAGCGCAAAGCTTGCTCTTTGAGCAGCGCCTTTGGCGGGTACGCCCGCGCTTTCCATAAAGAAAAGAAAGTGTTTATAAAAAGACAGAAAAATACGAATCCGATTGCGGCAAGCATCCATTGTATATACATCATTGCGTTTTCCTCCTGTATGCGGCAGTCTCCTTAGGCTTATTACTATGAATATGCAAAAAAATCATAAAAATAAATATTTTTGTCTTTATTCTTTTTTGTTTTATTGATATAATAGGAAATAAAAAATACGGTGAGGGAAAGAGTGGGTGGAACGATGAAGGGGACAGAACAGCATTATTCCGTTAAAGAGGCAATGCTATTTAGCCAACGGATCGCCCAGCTGAGCAAGGCGCTATGGAAATCGATTGAAAAAGACTGGCAGCAATGGATCAAGCCATTCGATTTGAACATTAATGAGCATCATATTTTATGGATTGCTTACCATTTTAAAGGGGCATCGATCTCAGAAATTGCCAAATTTGGTGTGATGCACGTTTCGACAGCTTTTAACTTTTCAAAAAATCTGGAAGAAAAAGGGTTGCTTTCGTTTTCCAAAAGGCAAGACGACAAGCGCAATACGTACATTGAGTTGACCGAAAAAGGCGAAGAAGTGCTGATGAAGCTGATGGAAACGTACGACCCGACGAAAAATGCGGTCTTTAATGGGGCGTTGCCGCTTCGCGAGCTGTACGGGAAGTTTCCTGAAATTTTAGAAATGATGTGCATCGTCCGCAACATTTATGGAGACGATTTTATGGAGATTTTTGAGCGGGCGTTTGAGAACATTAAGGAAGACTTTGTCGAGCAAGACGGCAAGCTCGTCAGGCGGACGGCGAAAGCGACAGAGCAGGAGAAAGAGCTGACCATCCAGGCTAATTGACGGTTTGAATGAGCGTTTTCAGCTCGGTCATCAGCGGCACAAACAGTTGTTGGGCCAACATGGCGTCAACCGTTTGTTCGAGCGGAAGGTTCGGATGGAGCATCCCGGCAAACTGCACGAGCAGAGGGGTGAAAATCGTCAACCCTTCCGCTTTTTGCCGCTCATATTGCTCGGCGAGCTCTTGGCAAAACGATAGGAATGCGTCGACTTCTTCTTTGGTCAAATCAGCGCGGATCACAAGGGAGTAAAACGGTTTTTTCGTTTCATCGACCATTTCCAGCAACAATGACTGGTGAAATTCGAGCTTGGCCACTCGCTTTTCCAACGACTCCATACACCGTGCTCCTTTGGCTGGCATAAAGTGCAACCGTGTTTACGTATATTTTACCGGATTTGTGCGCATTCACCAATAGGGAAAATCGCTTCACCGTATTTTTCGAGAGAAAAAAGATTGATTTCCGGCGGCGGACGAGGTAAAGTTAAAGCCATGGACGGTGTTTGGTGAAGATGAGAAGGAGGGGAAGAGTTTTGGCGCTTTACTTTATCCCTCTGGCAGTGGCGGTTTTATTTTTTGTGAATCAGCTCACCCACTCGCTTTGTGCGCAGCGAGACATCCCGGAGGAGCAGCAGCCGGCGGTTTTCCGGACGATCAACGTACTGACTACGATTTTATTGATTTCTTCTTATTTTGAAGTGTTGTTTACATAACGAGGAGCCGGTGCGGCCGATCGGGAAAGAGGAAGAAAGAGGGTGCTCCCGGTTTCGGGGGACACCCTCTTTTGTTTAGTAGATGACACAGGCGCAGCCGACGATGATCAGCAAAATAAACAGCACAACGATTAACGCAAAGCCTCCGGCATAAGGTGCGCTCATCGTAACACCCCCTTTCGGCGAGAAGAAGCCTGCCGCGGCGCTTCATCTCCATCATATGTATGGCAAGCGTACATGTTATGGGCGGATGACTAACATGGAAAAAGGTTTTTTTTTCGCTGGAAATATGGTATAGTTATTGTCGTGGTTCAAGCGGACAGGCGCTTTTCCCCTGGCGCCGCTTCAGGGCGCGCCCGCGGGGGGGGGGTCTGGCGCTGAACAAAACCGGACAGTGTAAAATAATGAAAAAGATGCAGGGGTTGTGAAACAGATGAAAAAGTGGATGGCAGCCGCCGTCGTTGTTTCGCTTATGGCGTTATCGGCGTGCAACAACGGCGATTCAGAGGCAGTTGTTGAAACGAAAAACGGCGACATTACAAAAGACGAATTTTACAATGAGATGAAAGAGCGCGTCGGCAAGACGGTGCTTCGCGATTTGATTGATGAAAAAGTATTGAGCAAAAAGTATAAAGTGACCGATGAGGAAATTGACCGTGAAATCGAGCGGATCAAAGAGGCGTACGGCACGCAATACGACTTGGCTGTACAGCAAAACGGAGAAAAAGTGATCCGTGACATGGTCAAGCTTGATTTGCTGCGGACAAAGGCGGCGATCGAAGATATTAAAGTGACCGATAAGGAACTGAAAGAATATTACGATAACTATAAACCGAAAATTCGTGCCAGCCATATTTTGGTAAAAGATGAAAAAACAGCGAAAGAAGTGAAAGCGAAGCTCGAGAAAGGCGAAGACTTTGCGAAGCTGGCGAAAGAGTATTCGCAAGATCCAGGATCGGCATCCAACGGCGGCGATTTAGGCTGGTTTGGACCGGGGAAAATGGTCAAAGAGTTTGAGGATGCCGCTTATAAGCTGAAAGTCGGCGAAGTGAGCGACCCGGTGAAAACCGATTACGGTTACCATATCATCAAAGTGACAGACAAAGAAAAGAAAAAATCGTTTGACGAAATGAAAGACGAAATCGTCTTTGAAGTAAAGCGAAGCAAACTCGATCCGACAACGATGCAGTCGAAAGTGGACAAGCTCGTGAAAGACGCCGATGTTGAGATCAAGGATAAAGACTTGCAAGATGTGCTTGGACAACAATGAAAAACGGAAGCAGGGCGGCCTGCTTCCGTTTTTTATGGCACGAATAAAGGCGAAGTGGGCGGTCAGCTGAGCTGTTCGCGGATCGTGGCGGCGATCGCCTGCAAATCCGCAGGGGTGTAGTCGCTCGCATGCGATTTCCAGACCGCGCCGAACCCGTCGCCCTTGCCGTAGCGCGGAATGAGATGAAGATGGTAATGGAACACCGTTTGCCCGGCCTGTTCGCCGTTGTTGTTCAGCAAGTTGAGCCCGACGGGGGAAAACGCTTTATTCAGCGCGTTGGCGATTACCGGCACGGCGCGAAACAGACGGCCGGCTGCCTCCGGCGTAAGCGTAAAAACGTTTTCTGTATGTACTTTTGGGATGACAAGCGTATGCCCTTTCGTTACTTGGCTGATGTCCAAAAAGGCAAGCACATGCTCGTCTTCGTACACTTTCGCCGCCGGCAACTCGCCGTTGACGATTTTGCAAAAAATGCAATCACTCATAGGAACGGTCACCCTTTCCTTTCGTTTTCTTCATTTTACCATAAAAAAACCGGGATGTAATCCCGCATGCGGTTACATCCCGGCTGGTGAAAAGGGGAGAGGATGATTCAATCAAATGTGCGTTTGATGAACACCCCATTTGCGACAAAGTCGTTTAGGCGTGAGCGCTTCCTTTGTTCAACGCGACCATCCCCTTTGGACAGGTTCGTTGCTTCTCAGCAACAGACAGATGGCCCTTGTTCATGAACGGTTTACAACGTCTTGCGGCTCACAACGGTGTCTTTGACGAACACCCCATTTCAGATGGATCGTTCATCAGCCTTTGCTTGGTGAATCCCCATCCCCTCTTCGCTATTTATCATGCCCGCAGAGGCAGTGTTTATGCAGGGAGGGGCAACAAACTTTTTTGGTAAAAACCGCTTCTCTTTGGTACAATGGGGGCAAAAGCCATTTCGCGGTGGAAGGGGTTAGCGGACGATGGCGCTTTTGCAAGTGGATCATATATCCGGAGGGTATACAGCGCAAAACGTGCTTGAGGATGTGACATTTTCGGTTGAGCGCGGCGAAATGGTGGCCTTGATTGGCTTGAACGGGGCCGGGAAAAGCACGACAATCAAACATATTATCGGTTTGATGGAGCCGCGCCGCGGGACGGTTTCGATCAACGGCTATACGCTCGCGGCCGAGCCGGAGGCGTACCGGAAGCAGTTTGCCTTTATTCCGGAAACGCCGGTGTTGTATGAAGAACTGACATTGGAAGAACACTTGCGTCTAGCGGCGATGGCGTACGGGTTGAGCGAGGCGGAATACGAACGCCGCCTTCCTCCCTTGCTTCGCGAGTTCCGCCTCGAGCGGCGTCTTTCTTCGTTTCCGGCCCATTTTTCCAAAGGGATGAAACAAAAAGTGATGATCGTTTGCGCCTTTTTGCTTGAACCGCCTCTTTATATGATCGACGAGCCGTTTCTTGGCCTTGATCCGCTTGCGATTCATGCGCTGCTCGAGCGGATGAATGAACAAAAGGCGAAGGGAGCCGGCATTTTGTTATCAACCCATATTTTAGCAACGGCCGAGCGGTATTGCGACTCGTTTGTCATTTTGCACCAAGGGCGCGTGAAAGCGAAAGGAACGCTTGATGACATCCGCCGCCAGTCCGGGTTGAAACATGCGACGCTTGATGAGGTGTACATTGAATTAACAAAGGATGATGCGCCATGATGGACGCCGGCAAGCTTTGGCAGGAGCGCTTTCGAGCGGAGGGGAGGCGAAGGCTCCGGTACTTGCGTTACATGTTCAATGACCATTTGCTTGTCGGCCTGTTCATCGTGTTGGGTTGGGCGGCGGTCGTGTATAAACGCTCGATCGAACAGCTCCCCCCCTCATTTCCGTACCCAGCCATCGCTGCGGCGGTGTTTGGTTGGGCGGCGGCGTCAGGCTCGGTGCGCACCTTGTTTCGTGAAGCGGATATGGTGTTTTTGCTGCCGGCCGAGCGCCGGCTGCGTCCATATATTCGCCGGGCGTTTGTTTTCTCTGCAGTGTGGCACTCCTACGGCCTATGTTTGCTTCTTTTGGCGGCCGGACCGCTCCATGTCCGGTTTTCGCCGGTGCCGTGGCCGCTCTTTTTGCTCGGCATCGTCTGTTTAAAACTATGGAATTTATGGGCGAGTTGGAAGGGGAATTACATTGCTGAACCGTCGTTTCATCGTTGGAGCGCGCTTGTCCGCTTGGGCGCATCGGCGCTTGTCGTGTACTTTTGGCTGGCGGCGGCGCCGTGGCCGTTTTTCGGAACGGTCGCCGCGTTGATGGCCGCTCTTTCCGTCTGCTTATGGCGATGGGCAGAAGGGAAAACATGGAAGTGGGAGCGGCTCATCGCCGAAGAGCAGCGCGCAGCCCGATTGTTTTACCGGGTGGCCAACTTGTTCACGGACGTTCCGGAATGGCGGGAGACGGCGAAGCGGCGGCGTTGGCTCGACCCGTTGCTGGCCTTTATTCCGTACGGGACGCGGCACGTCTTTTTCCATTTGTATGCACGCACGTTTTTGCGCGCCGGCGGGTACGCAGGGCTGTATGTGCGGCTAACCGCCATCGGATGCGTCGTGCTCGCGGCGGCCGACCATGAATACATGCGGGCGGCCACGGTGCTTTTGGTGTTGTATGCGACCGCTGTTCAATTGGCGGCGCTTCCTCATCGCCACCGTTATTCGCTATGGACGCGGCTGTACCCGCTGCCGCGGACGGAATCGCCCGCCGCTGCCATGCGGCTGTTCGCCATCTTGCTCATCGCGCAAAATACGTTGTTTCACCTTGTATTGGCTGCTGTCTCCCCCCGTTTTCTTTGGCTTGCCACTTGGGTGGGCGGAAACGCGTGGGGGATCTGGGCGGCCGGGCGCTATGGACGCCCGCGCCGGAGGGCCAACGCCGGCTATTAGCGCTTTTCGAGCCAAGGCCGGCGTCTTTCTTTTTTGAAAGGGGCGACGGAAAGCCCTTAACGTGCTGTTTCTGCTTGATGCTCTCCCAGCGCAGCGCTTCTTTTTTGTTTCACACCTTCTTTCCCGCTTCATATGCTGTAGTACACCAGCCCAGGCGCATGTCCGGCGGGCCGGGCTGGAAGTTGGGGAGAAAGGGGATTGTGTATGGGTGTAGAGCTTGTGGCGCTGCACTGGATTTACTTGCTGTTTATCATGTTCATCATTGGGTTTATGGTTGCCCGCAAAGATACATCGCTCGTTTGCATTGCTGGGATCTTTTTGTTGGCGGCGGTCGCTACCCATTCACTGAGCGCGGCAGTCAGCGGGGTGTTTAACAGTTTTATTTACGCCATTACCGAATTGCTGCCGACGATTTTGGTCATCTCAATCATTGTGTCGATGAGCAAAGTGTTGTCGGCGACCGGCATCAATGATGTCATGGTATCGCCGTTTGTCCGCTTGATCCGCACGCCGGCTTGGGCGTATTGGACGATCGGGATTTTGATGATGGTCATCTCCTGGTTTTTCTGGCCGTCTCCAGCCGTTGCCTTAATGGGGGCGGTGCTGTTGCCGGCAGCGGTCCGGGTGGGCTTGCCGGCGTTAGGAGCGGCGATGGCGATGAACTTGTTTGGGCATGGCATCGCGCTTTCCGGCGATTTCATCATTCAAGGGGCGCCGAAACTGACCGCCGATGCAGCCGGCCTGCCGGTTGGCGACGTCATCGCCGCTAGTGTGCCGCTCGTGTTTGTCATGGGGGCGGTCACGACCGTCACCGCGTTTTATTTGCTGCGCCGCGACATGAAGCAAGGACGTTTGGTGGGCGGCGATGCAGAAATCGCTGCTGCCACGGATTCGGCGCTCGAAAAAACGGAAGGACTGCTCGCCGAGACGGCGAAAAAATGGCTGGCGCTGTTGATTCCGGTGTTGTTTGCCCTTGACGTCATCGCGATGTTTTATTTGCGCTTGCAAGGCGGCGAGGCGACAGCCTTAGTCGGCGGAACCGCGATTTTTATTTTGATCCTCATTTCCGTTTTAGCCCACCGGCAAGAGAGCTTTGCTGAAGTGACCAATTACTTTATTGAAGGATTTCAGTTCGGATTTAAAGTGTTCGGTCCTGTCATTCCGATTGCCGCCTTTTTCTATCTTGGCGATGCCGGATTTGTAAAAATTATCGGCGACTACTTGCCGCAGGCGTCACAGGGCATTGTCAACGATTTAGGGGTCGCCTTGGCTCATGCAGTGCCGCTGAACAACGAAATCGGGGCAGTGACGCTCACGATTGTCGGGGCGATTACCGGTCTTGACGGCTCCGGGTTTTCCGGCATCTCGCTCGCTGGTTCGGTCGCCCATTTGTTTGCGGTCGCCATTGGCGGCGGGGCGGCCACGTTAACGGCGCTCGGCCAGATCGCTGCCATTTGGGTCGGCGGCGGCACGCTTGTTCCGTGGGCGCTCATCCCGGCCGCGGCCATTTGCGGCGTCGATCCGTTTGAGTTGGCGCGGCGCAACTTGATTCCGGTAGCGGTCGGTCTGGCGGTCACAACCGTTGTCGCCATGTTTCTGATCTGACGAAAAAAGCTGTCCTGTGCGGCCAGGGCAGCTTTTTTGGTATAATGGTCATGGGCTGAAAATCGGTCGATTTTTTGACAGTTTGTTTCCTTCTCTATACATTGAGCGGGGAAACCTGTATAGTGAAAAACAGATAAGCAAAAAAATCGGAAACGGACAGCTCGATTGGGGAAAAGAAAGGCGGATGGAGATGACAAGACGGATCAACGATACATTTTTGCGCGCCTGCCGCGGCGAGAAAACGGATTATGTGCCGGTCTGGTACATGCGGCAAGCCGGCCGGTCGCAGCCGGAGTACCGGGCGCTGAAAGAAAAATACTCGCTGTTTGAGATTACGCATGAACCAGAGCTGTGCGCCTATGTCACGAGGCTTCCGGTCGAACAATACGGCGTTGATGCCGCGATTTTATATAAAGACATTATGACGCCGCTGCCGGCGATTGGCGTTGATGTTGAGATTCAGGGCGGCATCGGGCCGGTGATCGCCAATCCGATTCGCTCGCTTCAAGACGTCGAACGGCTCGGGGAGATCGATCCGGAACATGATGTGCCATACGTGCTGGAGACGATCCGGTTGCTTGTCAACGAGCAGCTTGACGTGCCGCTCATCGGGTTTGCTGGTGCGCCGTTTACGTTGGCGAGCTACATGATTGAAGGTGGACCATCAAAAAATTACCATAAAACAAAAGCGTTTATGTATGCGGAACCGAAGGCATGGTTTGCCTTAATGGACAAGCTCGCCGAGATGACGATCCGCTACGTGCGGTCGCAAATTCAGGCCGGGGCGAGCGCGGTGCAGATTTTTGACTCTTGGGTCGGGGCGGTGAATGCGGACGATTACCGGGTGTTTATTAAGCCGGCGATGGCGCGCATTTTTGCCGCTTTGCGCGAGGAAGGCGTGCCGCTCATTATGTTTGGCGTCGGGGCGGGCCATTTGGCGCGCGAGTGGAACGATTTGCCGCTTGACGTCATCGGCCTTGATTGGCGGCTGTCAATTCGGGAGGCGCGCCGCCAAGGTATTGTGAAAGCCATCCAAGGCAACTTGGATCCGGCGGTGTTGCTCGCTCCGTGGAATGTGATCGAAGAGCGGGTGAAACGCATTTTGGACGAGGGGATGGAGCAGCCGGGCTATATTTTTAACCTGGGACATGGCATTTTCCCTGATGTGCAGCCGGCGACTTTGAAGCGGCTGACGGCTTTTATCCATGAGTATACTTCAGCAAAGTAAACGAGGTGCAACACAATGAAGAACATTGTCGGACTGCTTGTGATGGCGTACGGCACGCCGTACAAGGAAGACGATATTGAACGGTATTATACGCATATCCGCCACGGGAGGAAGCCGCCGCAGGAACAAATCGATGATTTAAAAGCGCGCTATCAAGCCATCGGCGGCCTGTCGCCGCTGGCGAACATTACAAAAGCGCAGGCAAAGCAGCTTGAAAAACGGCTGAATGCTGTGCAAGAGGACGTGGAGTTTCGCGCGTATTTGGGATTGAAACATATCGAGCCGTTCATTGAGGACGCGGTTGAACGCATGCACGCCGACGGCATAAAAGAGGCGGTTGGCATTGTGCTGGCGCCGCATTATTCCACATTCAGCATCCGCTCGTACAACGAGCGGGCCAAAGCGGCGGCGGAAAAGCTTGGCGGCCCGGTTATTTATACGATTGACCAGTGGTATGACGAGCCGAAGTTTTTGCAATATTGGTCCGAACGAGTGAGAGCCATTTTTGATGCCATGCCGGAACAAGAGCGGGAACGGGCGGTGTTGATCGTCTCGGCCCATAGTTTGCCGGAAAAAATCATTCAAGCGGGCGACCCGTATCCAGAACAGCTCCAAGACACAGCCGAACGTATTGCCAAACAAGCCGGCGTCTCGCATTACGCCGTCGGCTGGCAAAGCGCCGGCAGCACGCCGGAGCCATGGCTTGGCCCGGATGTGCAAGATTTGACGCGCCAGCTCCATGAAGAGCACGGCTATACGTCGTTCGTTTATGCGCCGGTCGGTTTTGTTGCCGACCATTTGGAAGTGTTGTATGACAACGATATTGAATGCAAGCAAGTAACCGAAGAAATTGGCGCCCGCTATTACCGGCCGGAGATGCCGAATACCGATCCGCTGTTTATTGATGCATTGGCGACGGTCGTGTTAAAGCGGCTCGCAAAAGAAGGCGGTAAGCATGAGTGAAGGAAAACGGACGGTTGTGATTATCGGCGGCGGCATTACGGGTCTCGCGGCCGCCTACTACTTGCAAAAAGCGGCTAAAGAACAGCATCTGCCAGTGACGTGTAAACTTGTCGAGGCGACGCACCGGCTCGGCGGAAAAGTGCAGACGGTCGTTCGTGACGGTTTTGTCATTGAACGGGGGCCGGACTCGTTTTTGGCGCGGAAAACGAGCGCATTCCGCCTTGTGAAAGAAGTCGGGCTCGAACGGGAAATCGTTCATAATGCGACCGGAAAGTCGTACATTTTGGTCAATGGAAAGCTGCACCCGATTCCAGGCGGAGCGGTGATGGGCATCCCGACGCGCATCGCCCCGTTTGTGGCGACCGGGTTGTTTTCGCCGGCCGGCAAGCTGCGGGCGGCGCTCGACTTCGTGCTGCCGCCGGTGAAAACAGCCGGTGATATGCCGCTTGGCCGCTTTTTTCGCCGCCGTTTAGGCGATGAAGTGGTGGACAATTTGATCGAACCGCTGCTGTCTGGCATTTACGCCGGCGACATCGACGAAATGAGCTTAATGGCAACGTTCCCGCAGTTTTTTCAGCTGGAACAAAAATACGGCAGCCTCGTTCGCGGTGCGAAACGGACGACGCCAAAGGAACAGAAGGAGCGAAAAGGGGCATTTCAGACGTTAAAAACCGGCTTGCAGTCGCTCGTCGAAGAGGTGGAAAAGCGGCTTGAGCCAGGCAGCGTCGTCAAAGGGGCGCGCGTCGAGCGGATCGTCCGCGTCGGTTCAGCGTATCAGCTGCGGCTCAGCAATGGTGAAACGTGGGAGGCGGACAGCGTCATTGTTGCGGTGCCGCACCATGTCGTGCCGGATATGTTCGCTGATTATCCGTTTTTCGCCCCGTTTCGGTCCGTGCCGCTGACGTCGGTGGCAACGGTCGCGCTTGCTTTTCCAGAGGAAGCGATCCGTCAAGATATTGACGGAACTGGGTTTGTTGTCTCGCGCCGCAGCGATTACACGCTGACGGCGTGCACGTGGACGCACAAAAAATGGCCGCACACGGCTCCGCCCGGCAAAGCGCTGCTGCGCGGCTATGTCGGACGCCCGGGCGATGAGGAGATCGTCGATCAACCGGATGACGAGATTGTCCGCGTTGTGTTGGATGATTTAAGTAAAGTGATGAAAATTGACGGCCGGCCGGAGTTTGCCGTCATCTCCCGATGGAAGCGGGCGATGCCGCAATATACGGTCGGGCATCGCGAGCGGCTGGCGAAGATTAAGCAGCATATGGCGGCCGAGTTGCCTGGA